>JANQOT010000116.1 GCA_028285655.1 Gammaproteobacteria bacterium | reverse complement strand
GCGGCAACCACAGCCGAAGAATTCGATGACGATATTCCGTTTTAATTTTAGCGAGTGTATAGCTAGCAAATTATCTCAGTTCATTGCCTGTTTCTTTTTATAGTCGTCATTCCCGCGAAAGCAGGAATCCAGATGCACATCACGCAGATGCAGGCCACCGGTATTTTTTCGATTGAGTAATACTAAACTGCTACTCGTAGCTTCTTCTTTTTATCCTGTCCACGGTGGTGCAGAATTGCGATTTCTGCGCTACCTGCCGTTCCTGAAAAAAAATCATATCGACGTTGAAATTATTACCGGCACGCCGAAGAAGAAAAAATTCTCTGCGCAGGATCATACAGCCGATTGGAGAAATGCACAGGATGGTGAATTAGTCCATGAGCAGGAAATAGAAGACGCAAAAATGTATCAATACAAATTACCGGAAACCGGGGCAGCTAAACGGGCTAATCTTTTACTGGATCAGGTGATTAACCGTTGTGAAAACAGAGTTGATGATTCGATTGTGGTGCAGTTATTGATCCCACTGTCTGAAAAATCGATCAGCCGTCTACAGCGGATTCGTAAAACGGGAACACCATTGGTGTATTCATATGCGTTGGCGCATACTTTCTCCGAAAATTCGCTAGTTCGAATTATGCAAAAAAAGAAAGTGCGGCGGGTATATAAACATTTTAACTGCGTTATTGCTGCGTCGTCTGTACTTAAAGAGATAGTAAAAGATATTGCGCCATTTGTTCGGGTTGAGGTGATTGCCAATGGTATAGACACGCAGTGGTTTAGTCCGCCTGATAGTCAAGAGATAAAAGCAGCACTAAGACAAGAGCTTGATTTGCCGGCAGACGCAACGATTATTGCATTGGTAGGCGCGATTCATCCGCGTAAGGGAACCGATTTGCTGGTCGACGCCTGGACGCTGCTGGCGAAAGAGGATAGAAACTTACATCTGTTATTAATCGGTCCGCGATATGATAAAACACGAACCGAATTAAAAGATTTTTCAGCAAAAATTACGGCTGCAATCGATACTTCCGGCGTTCCCCAAAATATCCATTTTGTTGGCCAGGTTGAAAATGTGCGTGATCATTTACAGGCGTCAGACCTGTTTGCGTTTCCTTCGGTCAAGGAAGGTATGCCGAATGCGGTGCTGGAAGCAATGGCAACAGGTTTGCCAGTCGTGCTCACTCCATTTGTTGGGCTGTCAGATGATTTTGGTAAACCGGGCCATGAATATATTCTGTCACAGCGTTCTGCAACTGAGCTTGCAAAAGCGATGCGCACTATTTTAACTGACAAAAGTCTGCAGTCGAAATTGGGAAGAAATGCTCGCAGTTGGTTGAAAAAGACAATGGATTTAAATGCCAGTGTGCAGGCATATGCGAATACCTATCGGTCGCTCACCGATGATGCATACAGCGAGCATTAATAAAAAGTTATGTGTGGAATTACTGGCGTTTTATATGCAGAGCCTCAGCATCACAGTGATGAATTTGCTGCGTTAGTCGCGCGCATGAACAATACTATGGAGCATCGAGGACCGGATGACAAAGGTGTTTGGGTCGATGCCGAAGTCGGGATTGGATTGGGGCATCGACGTCTGTCTATAGTGGACTTGTCTCCTGCCGGGCATCAGCCCATGACTTCGGCCAGTAATCGTTATGTAATTTCCTATAACGGTGAAATCTACAATTTTCGGGAGATTCGTGCAGATCTCGAAAAATCTGGTATTTCGTTTCGAGGACACTCCGACACAGAGGTACTGCTGGAAAGTATTTCGTACAAAGGTCTTGAAAAAACCCTTGCCCAGTTAAATGGTATGTTTGCATTTGCGCTATGGGACAAAGAAGAACGCGTGTTAACTCTGGCGCGAGATCGTATTGGTAAAAAACCTTTGTACTATGGTCGCTGTGGAAAGACGTTTTTGTTTGGCTCTGAGCTAAAGGCAGTACGTCAGCACCTGGACTTTAACGATGAAATCAACCGCGATGCACTGGGGCAGTTTATTCAGTACAGCTGGCTGAATGGGCCGCATTCGATTTATAAACAGTTCAACAAGCTCACGCCGGGCACTTATCTTAAGGTTCAACTGAATAATTCTTTTGATGTACCATCGC
>JANQOT010000109.1 GCA_028285655.1 Gammaproteobacteria bacterium | reverse complement strand
GACACTCGCGCCAGCCAACGCGTTAGCATCCAGGTATTCCAGGATGCTAACGCGTTGGCTGGCGCGAGTGTCGTGATTTTGATATTGATCGTGGCTTATACAATATATATTCATTGACTCTTCAATTTTTGTTTCCTGCCCGGGAAGCTTTACCAGTTCCTGCATCGCATTACGCCAGGATGAAAGCAGGTAGTGAACAGGCTGCGCGACTACCGCACGAAATTTATTGTTTGCGGCGACATATGTTTTTCGTAACTTGCGAGAGTAGAAAATAGGGCGCTGCAGTGTGTTGTAAGTATTACAGAAACGTTCTTTGTACTCATCGCCGCCGGGGGTGAAATCGATATAGCGTATATCTTCCTCTTTTAGCAGCCTGGCCAGATAAATCAAAAATATCACTCCGGGAGAGTGCTTGCCTTGAACGGGATCGAATGCAGTTAAACCGATATAAACTGTATCGTTACTTTTAACGCCAAAATTAAAAGCCAGTAATGTGTCTCCCATCCAGAGTGCAGTGAAATGATTCGCAGCGGAAAGATTGCCGCGTGCCAGGTAAAAATCTTTTTGTAAGGGTTCCTCTTCAAAAGCAGCATCGTGATGCGCCGACTCATGGCGAAAATTAACCAGATCAGAAATGTGATCCAGCAATTGCGCAACGCGTTCCGAGCTGTCTATGCGTTCAAGTCGAAGCTCGCCCTGGCGCTTCAATCGATTGATTTTGGATTTAACGCTTTTGTTCTTTAAAATTTTGTTTAATTTTTCTTCATTATATAAATCCAGAATCGGGCAGTCGTACGGTTCGCTTAATACGTATATGCCGTTGTTTCCTAATTGGTCGGAACTCAACCATGAGTCGTCCGCCCCCGGCGGCAGATGCGGCCACTGCCAACGTTTAATCTCAAACTTTTCATTAATGGCTGCCAATGCGCCGATAATAAATTCGTGTTCGCACCGTGGATCGCATAACCAGCCGCTGTATTCCAGATGTTGCGCTCCGGCAAATCCCAAGTCGCCGTTATTTATTTCAATGGCCAGCGGAATCAACCCGATTAGCCGTTCGTTACTTGTGTAAGCTAGTACCAATACGGGCTCGAACTTCGATTCATACTCTTGGTACCAGGTGTTTACGAATTCCGGTTCCTGAAAAACAGTAACATGTAATGTATGCTCGGCAAGATTATTCCAGGCATGGACAAACTCGCTATCGGTACGACAGCGGTGTGCTTCATCACCACGTAAAATCGAGATAGTGAATTTCATGCCGAAAATCGGGGAAAATAGATTGGATAGGAATAACTATAGCATTTCGCAAAATAAAATATCTTGAATGCGCGCGCATAATTTTTCGGTATTTTTCGGATGCGCAGCTAGTTTAGCTGTTGGCAGCATCTTCAAGTTTGAACACCGCTACGCGGTTTTTGCCTGTGTTAACGCAGTGGGAATGCAATTTCGTATATTTCGCGTCGCAATTTCACAAATGGGTTCGGTGCGTTTAAGGTTCCTGCATAATGCCGTCCGAAATCCGATGTAATCGGGATTGATCGGTAGCAGAGTCTCGATATCTTTCTGGCGCAATGAGCCTGCCAAACCGGTCAGTAACCCATGTTGCTTGGCAGTATGAACGAATTTGTTTAATTCATTCGCCTTCCGGTGCAACAGCAGGCTGCCGGCATTTTTGCCCGCGGTATCCAGCATGACGCCGGTTAAATGAGCGCGCTTGCATGCTTTGACGGTTGCTTTTACATCGAACTCATGGTCGGCAAACAATACTGCAATAATATTGATTCCGCGACGCGTATGGTAGGCAAATGCAGGCAGACAATCGGCGATATGTTGCGGTGAAAACATACCGACTTTTACGTAGTCCACTCCGGTATCTGCAACTTCGCCTATACGCTGCATAATTAATGAAACGTCGGCTTCCAGATCGCCGACGGTTGCACTTATCAGCGATTTTTCCCATAAATGGTCGACAATTGAATGAATGGTATTGATATCGAGTCCGCCCAATGCGCCTTGCTTGGGATCCTTCAAATCGATAATGTCGGCGCCCTGGTCGGCAGCCACTATTGCGTCGTTCAGATTATCGACGCTGGCTAAAAATCCACTCATGCCTGTTTCTCGTTGTTGTTGTTTCGAAATGCGGCCACTTTTTCCATTAACCAGTCCCATGCTTCTTGCTCACGGTCGCCGGCGGTTTTTTCCATGCCGATACGCAAGTACTCGATTTCGGCGTCGATTTTTTCCGCCGGCAGCATGTGCAAGCGGCTCACCAGAATGGCAAGTTCAATTACAGCCGATTGAGCACGATTATAACCGTGAAACGGTTTGTGCATTTCTTCATGTACGATTTTGCAGTAAAAACGCGGTCGAACTTCGTCATCTTCTTGTAAATACACTTCCACTTCAGTATGCGCCAGGCTGTTCAGCAGGCGTACCCCTTTAATGTGTTCCGTAGCTACGGTCGGCCAGTCGTGGCGATTGGTTAATCCGCCGGCATAGATGCGAACATCATCGGTGTAATTGATTGTGGCAGTCTCATTTCGTTGCAGATTTTCAAGCGTGGTCGAGGGTTTAAACGGTGCCAGCATTAATCCTTTGGCAGTTTCGTGCACACCCATAGGGACAATATGCGCGCTGCCGTCTTCGCGCAGAGTGGTAATAATACTTTCTCGAATAAAAGGCATATCGGGTTAGCAACGTCGTGCGTTAGATT
Source organism: Gammaproteobacteria bacterium (assembly GCA_028285655.1). Lineage (GTDB taxonomy): Bacteria > Pseudomonadota > Gammaproteobacteria > UBA4575 > UBA4575 > JANQOT01. The sequence continues at coordinate 13,426 of JANQOT010000109.1, read as the reverse complement.
TGTTTTGTTTTTTCCGGTTTTTTTTTCGATCTTTGCGCGTATGCATGGTACTGCCTGCTTGCTTAAATGCACTTAAGTCTTGTTGTTCTTTTTCTACTGCAATTCCCCAGCCGAGTTCTTCATCCTGGTCATAACGCTTACCCAGTTGCCAGGCGATCTGTGCGCGAGCCAATTCGCAGCCCAGATAAAAGGCATGGGCGCCGTCGTCGGCAACATTTAAATGCGGATATAAATCGAACGGATCGGTCGCATTCCAGATGCCATCCCGATTGTATATGAAGACGCCTTCTTCACATACCTGGATTCGAAAATTGGGGTCGCGTACTCCGGCTGCAAACTCCTGAATTTCCTCCTTATTATACGGGAAGGGTTTGCGTTCATGCAGCGCCATCAGCCCGTTATGGTATCCCTTGGGAGGAATATGGTCCTCTTTGGAGGCATACATGATGCGCCTGGCAAGATCCGCTTCCTTGACGGCCTTGCGACAATGCTCGCTCACTTCCGTCGTCAAAATATGCTGAATATCAAGTTCTGAAATAATACCCATCAGCAATGCATTGGTGCCAGCCGTATCGGCATGAGTCAGTTCGGTTAAATTGCCTACACCCATCATCATTTCAATTTCCGGATAGCGTTTGCGCAAATTGCGGTAACGAATTAGTGATTCGGTAAATGAAAAATTGATCGGGTCTAATATGGCGTCGGCAATAAAGCGTACCCCCTCTTTTTGCAGCAGCTCGACGGATTTATACAGGGAGCGCATATTATTGGGTGGATTGCCGATCAAAATGGGGGTTGAATCGACTTTTTCCAGTACCCAAAGAGATTTAGCATGCAGGCTCAGTAAATAATCGGCTCCGGCTTTGCCGCCGGTGACTAGATCTACCGGTTGCATGGAATCGACGCTTACTTTAAATCCGTCGTTTTTTAATGCCTGCACCGCCTCGGCTAGGTGATCGAAAGGCGTGTTGGGCAGGCATCCCAGGTCGATCACGTCGGCTCCGTCTCGTTGGTATCGTTTGGCTCGGTCAAGAATTTGCTCAACCGTCATATTGGGAGCGTCGACGATTTCGGCAAAAATCGAAGTAGAATACCGACTCAAGTCGGCCGGCTTGCTTGCTCGCCCGAAAAACTGCGGCAGGTCTTTGAGTTCTTCCGGGCCGCGTTCCACCTCGACACCGAGTTGATCGGCCAACGCTTCGGTATCGCCGCGACAGCGTCCGGGTAACAAAACTTTGTCAAAGCCGCTAACATCAGTAAGGCGTCGTGCGATAAGATCGGTAGTCATTAAGGCGGCTACGCTGACACCCATTTGGCGAACTTCGTAGTCGAAATCGGAGGGTTGCAAATTCTCCAGTACTTTATGCAAACTTTTTTCAGCCAGTTTACCGGTCAGAAACAAATAGCGCTTGGACATATCGCGAAAAGATTTGTTATAAATTAGTTAGTTAAACAGACTTATTTAAGTTAATTATACGTAAATACATGGCCAGAAAATCTACATGGTGACGCGAGTAAAACGCCGCCCACCGGTTCAGCAGGACGCCCTGGAGCAGTCGGATCTGCCGCCGGTACTGCAACGAGTATACGCTAATCGTGGTGTATCCGATCCGGCCGAGCTGGAGATGTCGATTCAGCATATTATTCCGCCGGAGCAGTTACTGGGCATCGATAAGGCTGCCGAATTGCTGTTTCATAAAATCAGTGAGCAGGAAACGATCATTATTGTCGGTGACTATGACGCGGACGGAGCGACCAGCACTGCCTTGGCCATGCGCGGTCTGCAGGGGGTCGGCGCCGCCGATGTACATTATTTTGTGCCCAACCGGTTTGAATTCGGCTATGGCCTTACGCCGGAAATTGTTGATCTTTGCAGCGATCTTGCGCCGGGTTTGATTATTACTGTCGATAACGGCATCTCCAGTATCGAAGGTATCCGCCACGCGCGTAATCTGGGCATCGATGTATTAGTTACCGACCATCACTTGCCGGGCGACGAATTGCCGGATGCCACTGTGATCGTCAATCCGAATCAGCCCGAGGATGATTTTCCAAGCAAGTCCTTGGCCGGTGTGGGCGTAATGTTTTATGTGTTGATCGCCTTGCGGTCTTTTATGCGTAAGGAACAATGGTTCGTGCAACACAACGCGCAGGAACCGAACTTCGCGGAATTGCTGGATCTGGTCGCGTTGGGAACTGTCGCCGATGTCGTGCCTTTGGATCGTAATAACCGCATATTAGTCGAGCAGGGACTACGCAGAATTCGTGCCGGTCACTGTTGTCCGGGAATACGCGCGTTGCTAAGCGTGGCCGGTTGCGATTACCAGCGAGTAATAGCGGCTGATTTGGCATTTTATGTGGGTCCGCGCATTAATGCGGCCGGCCGGTTGCAGGATATGTCTGCCGGCATTGAATGCCTGTTGACCACAGACGAAGATATTGTGTCTGAAATCGCGGAGTCTTTACACTCACTCAATGCCGAACGCCGGGAAATCGAAAATCGAATGCGTGAAGAAGCCATCAAGGGCTTGAATTCTCTACTGGAAGACCAGTCCATCAGTGCGCAACAGCACGCGAATGGAATTTGTATTTATCAGGCGGAGTGGCATCAGGGGGTTATTGGAATACTGGCTGCGCGTATAAAAGAGAAATACTATCGCCCGACGATTGCCTTTGCAGACAGTGACGACGGTGAATTAAAGGGTTCAGCACGCTCGATTCCCGGTGTGCATATACGCGACGTGCTGGATACAGTGGCCGCAAAACATCCAGGATTGATTAGCAAGTTCGGCGGTCATGCCATGGCGGCGGGGCTTAGTCTGCCGAAAAGTCATTACGATCAATTTACACGCGCATTTGATCAGGTGCTGTCCGAATGGGTGTCGCCGCAAGATCTGCACGCCGAAATTCTTTCCGACGGAGAACTGAAGCAGGATGAGCTGGATCTGGCAACGGCGCGAGTATTGCGCAGTTCCGGTCCGTGGGGACAGGGATTTCCAGCGCCGGTGTTTGACGGCGAATTTTCGGTGCTTGATTACCGGGTGGTGGGTGAACATCATTTAAAACTGGTGCTGCAACCACGGGACGGCGATAAAACCGTCGACGCCATTGCATTCAACTACGCAAATTACGACTGGAACAATCGAGCCGCCGTGGTGCACGCGGCTTATCAACTGGATGTTAATCATTTTCGCGGAATCGAATCGCCGCAATTACTTATTCAACATTTAGAAGTGCGCGGCACGCATTGAGGCAGAATATATTCATTCCGGCGGTTTATTCTTTCGTTCCCGCGACGGCGGTAATCCAGTAGAATACGCGTCGCGAAAATACACAAAAATTTGCACCGCAAAAGTTATTTGAAATCGAAATGGAACTGAATCTCTATTACACACAGATCAAGGAAATGGGTGAACGTGTCAATGCCTTGAGGGGGTATCTTTGACTACGACAATAAAATCGAACAGCTTGAAGAAGTCGCACGGGAACTGGAAGACCCGGATATCTGGAATAACCCTGAACGAGCACAGGAGCTAGGCAAAAAACGCGCACAACTGGAGGCAGTGGTTAATACGATTCAAGCCGTTGATCGAGGTGTAAACGAAGCTGCTGAATTGCTGCAACTGGCGGAAGAAGATAATGACGATTCGACCGTCGCCTCGGTACTGGAAGATATTGCCGGTCTGGAAAAAAATATCGCCCAACTGGAATTTCGGCGCATGTTTTCCGGCGAAATGGATGCCAGCAACGCATTTGTCGATATTCAATCGGGTTCCGGCGGTACCGAAGCGCAGGATTGGGCGGAAATGCTGTTGCGCATGTACTTGCGTTGGGGTGAAGACAAAGGCTTTAAAACAGAATTGATCGAAGTCTCTCCGGGTGAAGTCGCCGGTATTAAAAGCGCCACTGTAAAATTCGACGGCGAATACGCCTTTGGTTGGTTACGCACCGAAACCGGCGTACACCGACTGGTACGAAAATCTCCGTTTGATTCGGGTAATCGCCGGCATACTTCATTTGCGGCGGTATTTGTATCTCCGGAAGTGGACGACGACATCGATATAGACATAAACCCGGCGGACTTGCGCATCGATGTCTATCGCGCCAGCGGGGCGGGCGGGCAACATGTGAATAAAACCGAGTCGGCCGTGCGCATAACGCATTTGCCCACCGGAGTCGTAACCCAGTGTCAGAATGACCGTTCACAACACAAAAACAAAGACGTTGCCATGAAGCAGTTGCGGGCGAAATTATACGAACTGGAAATTCAGAAAAGAAATTCCGAGCAGCAGGCGCAGGAAGATGCCAAAGCCGATATCGGCTGGGGTAGTCAAATTCGATCTTATGTACTGGATCAATCGCGCATAAAAGATTTACGTACTTCAGTGGAAACGGGAAACACTCAAGCAGTACTTGATGGTGGTTTGGATATGTTTATCGAAGCCAGCTTAAAGCAAGGGCTATAACAATGAACGACGAAACTAATCAGGACGAAAATAAACTAATCGCACTGCGGCGGGAAAAGTTAAGCCAAATTCGTAACAAGGGCGCGGCATTTCCCAATCATTTTCGACGCAATGTTCTGGCCAGTGAATTGCAAACCCGCTATGGCGACAAAACCAAGGAAGAACTGGTCGAACTAAACCGGCATGCCAGTGTGGCAGGCCGTATTATGGCCAGACGCGGACCGTTTCTTGTGTTGCAGGATATGTCGGGGCGTATTCAGGCGTACATTGATCGCAAGAATCTCGACAAAGCTCTGGTCAAAGAAATCGATCACTGGGATATCGGCGACATCATCGGTGTCTCGGGCGAGTTGCATAAATCCGGCAAAGGCGATTTATATGTGAAAATGGAAACCGTAGTGTTGTTGACCAAATCGTTGCGACCGTTGCCGGAAAAATTTCACGGGTTAACGGACCAGGAGCAGCGCTATCGTATGCGCTATGTCGACTTGATTATGAATCAGCACGTGCGCGAGACTTTTACCATACGCTCCAGAATAGTCGCCTTTATGCGCAATTATTTGACAGAAAACGGCTTTCTCGAAGTTGAAACGCCGATGATGCAAACCATTCCCGGCGGCGCAACGGCCAAACCGTTTGTAACCCACCACAATGCACTCGATATGGAATTGTATTTGCGCGTCGCGCCGGAATTATTTCTCAAGCGTTTGGTCGTAGGTGGATTTGAAAAAGTGTTTGAAATTAACCGCAATTTTCGCAACGAAGGATTATCCACGCGCCACAATCCCGAATTTACGATGCTGGAGTTTTACGAAGCGTATGCGGACTACCATGTTTTGATGGATCGAACCGAAGATATGTTGCGCAAATTAGCGCATAGCCTGTTTGGCAGTTATAAAATCGACTACCAGGGTTCGCAATACGACTTTGAACAGCCGTTTGCTCGCATGAGCGTTAAAGAGTCTGTGCTGAAGCTGAATCCGGATTTGAATGAAGAAAATCTCGCTACCGTCGAATCGTTACGCAAAGTATGCGATACGCTGGAAATTCCCTGCGAAAATTCCTGGGGGACAGGCAAGTTATTAATAGAAGTCTTTGAAAAAACCGTCGAAGATCGGCTCGACCAACCGACTTTTATTACCGAATACCCGACTGAAGTATCACCATTGGCACGGCGTAACGACGAGAATCCGGAAGTCACCGATCGATTCGAGTTTTTTGTTGCCGGCAAGGAAATTGCCAACGGATTTTCCGAGCTTAACGATGCCGAAGACCAGGCTGCTCGTTTTCAACATCAGGTCGTGCAAAAAGACAGTGGTGACGAAGAAGCGATGCACTATGACGCCGATTATATTCGTGCGTTGGAATACGGTTTGCCGCCCACCGCAGGAGAGGGAATAGGAATCGATCGGTTGGTCATGCTGTTTACCGATTCAGCTTCGATTCGGGATGTATTGCTGTTTCCGCATATGCGGCCGGAATAGATATGCAAATGGTTTGACATTCAATCATTGTTAAATATAATGTTTGACAGCGCCGATTTGAGCTACAGCTTGCGGGCGCATTATAAGTACGGCTAAAGCGGGAGATAAAAAACCCAATTAAGTTGTGCTTGATTGGGTTTTTTTATGGTCGCCGGTTTAATAAACAACTTGCAGGGCGATGCAAAAATTCTGCTAAAGCGTTGTCGTTTGCACGGTCCGAAAAACGTAACAGCGTCGACTTACAGGACCGGGAGAAAATGTGATGTTTAAGGTACACAATCTTGATCTGCACGCGCATACCGGCAGGTTTCTTTTCCTGTTGCTGATATTGGCAGCAGCTCATTCGAAAGTATATGCGGATTTCGGTCACCGCAACGACACGCAATCGAATCAGTTTGCATTATTAGAAGAATTGCCGGTAAATCTGGACAATTACACGCTGGCCGAACTATTAGATTTAAGAAAGCAACACTACAGTCAATTGCAGTCGATACAGGACAAGAGCAATTCATTAAAAACTAGCGAGCGGAAACTATTGAGCCAGTTGCTTGCCTACGACAATATTCGATTGAAAATCACAGATGTAATAAAAAAGCTGATCGACGAGTACAATGTGCACGGTGCCTACAAGAAAAAATTATTGGGATACTGCCAAACCTTTAATACAACAATAAAAACTGCGCGTAATAGTGTGCAAACACTGACCGAATATAAAATGTACGGCGTTCAATTCGCATTAGTCTATGCGTCGCTGGTGTATACGTTCAAAGAAAATCCCGAATTCTATACAAGTTACCAGCAAGACATCGAAAACCCTGATTCGACTTTAGGTGCGTACATTACGGAATTGAACCAGTCTTATCGAAAAGTGGAACTGGCGCGAAAAGAATACGACGTCGAATTGGCTATTCAGCAGCTTAAACAGTCTATTGCCAAGTTGGATGGCGCGATTGTCAAGCGCAGGACGAGGTTGCTAACGCAGCATTAGGGTTTTTCTGGTGGAGTGAGCGCATGGATGCGCGAATGAAATTGCGCGTCTTTTGTCATTTTATCTTTGGTACTTTTCTTTGCCCGGCCAAAGAAAAGTACCCAAAAGAAAGGCCGCCGCTGATGCCTTGATCTTCGATTCCCCTCGCGATTCAACATCGCTCGGCAAGGTATGAAGCGGTATAGATTAATATAAAGTACAAAGCGCATTTTGGATTGAATTATTCGCTCTTTTTTGGTCGAATCTATTCCGGTGTGGAATTCAGTTTTTCTCTAGCCGCTAATTAATGAACTCTGTCATTTCGATCAATAATCTGTCCAAGGTATATACCGGGGGACATAAAGCGCTAAGCGATGTCAGCCTGGATATTCGTTCGGGTGAAATTCTGGCTTTATTGGGTCCTAATGGTGCAGGCAAGACCACCTTGATTTCGATCATTTGCGGCATCGTCAAGCCCAGCGAGGGGTCGGTGACGGTGAATGGCCACGATATTCTTTCCGAGTACCGAATTACCCGTAGCTTGATCGGACTGGTGCCGCAGGAGCTGACGCTTGGAATGTTTGATACTGTCTGGAATACGATCTGCTTCAGTCGCGGGTTGTTTGGTAAAAAACCCGATGCGGGCTATCTGGAAAAAGTATTAAAAGATTTGTCGCTGTGGGACAAAAAAGATAATGCAATCATGACGCTATCCGGCGGAATGAAACGCCGTGTACTGATAGCCAAGGCATTGTCGCACGAACCCAGTATTTTGTTTCTGGATGAGCCTACAGCGGGTGTCGATGTCAAATTACGCAAAGATATGTGGGAGCTGGTAGAGAGCTTGCGTGCGTCCGGCGTCACCATTATTTTAACCACGCATTATATCGAAGAGGCGGAAGCGATTGCCGATCGAGTAGGAGTGATCGACAAAGGTCGTTTGTTAGTAGTCGATGATAAAGATGCGCTTAAGCACAAATTGGGAAAACGCCAGTTGTGTATTGAACTGGAAAATGCCATTGAGTCTGTTCCGCAAGAGTTATCATCCTGGAATCTGGAGCTGGCCGACGATGGAAATCAAATAATTTATACTTACGATACCTACAGCGAAGATACAGGTGTGGCAGGGTTAATGCGTGCAATAGATAAAAGTTCGCTCGATTTGAAAGACATTACGACTTCGCAAAGTTCCTTGGAGGATATTTTTATCAATCTGGTGGAAACACAATGATCAATACACATGCTGTAAAAGTGATTTACAAATACGAAATGCTGCGCGCATGGGATACCATTATGCAAAGCTTCGCATCGCCGGTGATTTCGACGGTACTTTATTTTGTAGTTTTCGGTTCGGCCATCGGATCGCGCATAGAAACTGTGGAGGGTGTTTCTTATGGTGCATTTATTGTGCCGGGCTTGATGATGCTGGCATTGCTTACCCAAAGTGTTTCCAATGCATCGTTTGGTATTTATTTTCCGCGATTTACCGGTACGATTTATGAAGTACTATCCGCGCCGATTTCTTTTGTGGAAATACTGATCGGCTACGTGGGAGCGGCGGCAACCAAATCATTAATTATCGGCGTGATTATTTTAATTACCGCCGGATTTTTTGTTGATTTGAAAGTCGCGCATCCGATCTGGATGTTGAGTTTTCTGATTTTAACTTGTGTATCGTTCAGTTTGCTTGGATTTATTATCGGACTGTGGGCAGATAATTTTGAAAAGCTGCAACTGATACCGATGTTGGTGATTACACCGCTGGTATTTCTGGGCGGAAGCTTTTATACCATCGATATGCTGCCGCCGGTGTGGCAAACCGTTAGCTTGTTTAATCCGGTGGTGTATTTAATCAGTGGTTTTCGCTGGAGTTTTAACGAAGTTTCGGATGTCAGTATCGAACTCAGTCTGGCGATGGTGCTGTTGTTTTCTGCAATTTGTCTTTTGATTGTGTGGGCAATGTTTAAAACCGGTTATCGATTAAAACAGTAGCTAATCGCAAATGAAAGCACACAATTAGTACTAAAAATGTACTACCTTTGTTGAACTCAAAAGCAAGAAATAACATAAAAGGGCAGGTGGGCAGCCCAGTTATGCTTTTGTAAAAACTCTAGATCGCTGTGGATCTGGATACGGTTTTTATTTAGTGAACGTCAAAAATAAAAGCCAGTATCACGAATGAATAAAATGCGACTGCTGCGGCTCCGGCAGCAACGACGATCTCTTTCAATACCCCTTTGTATTCGTCTTCAGTCATTATTTCGCCTCCAAAGTGAGCTTATTGGTATAGTTGGTGCTGATCTATGATCTACCCGTGGAAGATTATATAATATTCAATAGATCAATTGAATAACTTCAGAGTGACTTTGATATGGAATCGTTTAAAAAGGATCTGTTTGCCCAGTTCGCCCTGGTTGGCAAATCGCTCAGTAACGGCAACCGCCTGGAATTATTGGAGTTTTTAGCGCAAGGCGAACGCTCGGTTGAAGACTTGTCCAAGGCTTGCGGATTATCCGTGGCCAATACTTCACAGCATTTGCAGGGACTCAGGCGTTCCGGACTGGTAAAGACACGATCGGAAGGCCAGAAAGTGTTCTATCGATTAAGCGATTACTCGGTAGTGGAATTACTGACATTAATGCGGCGGATTGCGGAAAATAACCTGGGTGAGATTCGGTATCTGATCGCCAGTTATTTATCGGAAAAGGACAATCTGGAACCAATCAGTCGTGATGAATTATTGAAACGAGCTCAAAAAGGGACAGTTACCGTCGTCGATGTTCGTCCTCCGGTTGAATACGAAGCCGGCCATGTGCCTATGGCGATTAATATTCCATTAGCCGAGTTAAAACGGGATTTAAAATCCATTCCACGTAAAAAAGAAGTTATTGCGTATTGCCGCGGGCCATTTTGCGTGCTTGCCTTTGATGCTGTCGCGCAATTGAGGTCCCAGGGTTTCAAGGCTCGAAGGTTGGAGGAAGGATTTCCCGAATGGAAATCCGCAGGATTACCGGTTGAGCAAAGTAGTTAAACTTAAATGGCAGAATTACTTTTTTAATTTATTGCGGTATCGCGTGGAATTAAGCGCATTGAAATATCTGGTTAATAAATACCAGTAATCAGTATCAATTATAAATCAATTGGCGACGAACCATCCGTGTAGAAAAACTCCATCGTGATTTTCTGTCGCCAACTGATTTTATACAGTGTGTCATGATTGAATTCCGTCAATTTTTTTAACTAAGATCGTTAAACAGGCTTTCGATATCGACAGTGTAGTCAACGTCTTGATCTTTGACAGTCATTTCAGTGGCGGGCGGGATTGTATGTCCCTGGGTAGATATTTCGACTCGTTCCGTCTGAGTCATCGCTCGATTGTTTGCATCCGTGTGCTGATCAACGTTATCGATGCTGATACCGCCTGAAGCCCAGGCCACATTGGCTGCGAACAATAATATCGTGCTTATGATGGCTTTGTTTTGCATGGTTAATCTCCATAAAGTAAGTAGTTAAATGTGTACAAATTCAGTATCGCTGAACTTGAGGGTTTACTTTATGGCTATGTAAATAATAAGTAAAATTGAATAAATATTATATAATAATCGATTTACTAGATTAAAATATATGCGTGCTATGCAACGCCGATTCGAGCGTGGTGCGACTCAAGCAGAATCCACAGCTTGATAAATTTCGTCCCAGAACACGAGTCGGGTGGCGAGCGCTTGCTGCGTAATTGTCGCGGCTTGGTGTTGTAAGCGGATCGAACCGGCGCATAACTCCCGTGCCATTTGCGCCACGATAGGTCCGTGTTGCTGTTCGTCCAACTCAATGTGACGGCGAAGATAGGCATAAAGATGGGGTGCATCGGACGAGGATACCGGCAGGTTTTGCTGTATCGAGCGAAACAAAACCGGGACCAGAGTTTCTCTGCCGTAGGCCAGTACCGTGGCAAGTAAATGAGCTTGATTGCCGGCGATAATCTCAAATGTGAACTGCATAAATTTTTTGGCCGGCAATGGAATGTTTTTATTATGCATTGCCGCATGCCAACCATATTTATCCACCGCCGAAACAAATTCCGTTATGACGGCAGTATTCGCGCCGATTTCGTGCATGGCTTTGACATAACTTTCGAAATGACTGAGTGGAGCACCGTCGGTATTTAATTTGTCATCAGTCTCCTCGTCCAGTACCAGTTGGTTTATAAATTTTACAAAGTGAGGGTTAGCGGGCGGAGTCCATGGAATTTTCAATGGCGTGAGATGCTGCTGCAGTGCTTTGATCAGGGACATGAAGTCCCATACTGCAAACACGTGGTGCTCCATAAATATTCGCAACTTTTTCTGGTCGTCGATTGCTCGATAAAGCGGATGATTGCCGAGCTGATCAAGCGCCCTGTCCAGTCTGCTAGGTACATCAAATTTTTGCGCATGGTCAGGCATGATCGGTTGCGGCGATACGCTGTTGTAATCTTTTCAAGGTACGAGTGAAAATCTTCGGATCTTCCTGGGATCGCGCCAGCACCAGTGCACCCTGAATACCGAGTACAATTTCTTCGGCCATGGATTTGGCGACGGCAGCGGCAAATCCGCTTCGTTTCAACGCATTTGCCAGTGCTGAAATCCAGTCTGAAAAATACGTGCTGACTTCCTGCAGAAATTGATCGCGGGTGTTGTCCAGCGCAAACGCACCTACCAGGCAAATTCGATTGCCGGAATCAAAGTATGCATTTACTGCAGCAAACATGTCGTCGATTCCGTCTAAGGCGTCGTCGCTTTCTCGCAAGGGAATAAATACGTTTTCCTGAAACCATGCGTCAATATTGTGTAACACTGCCTCGGCCATTTCTGATTTTCCGTTTGGGAAAAAATGATAGAGGCTGCCTTTTCCCAGACCCGTACGTGCAGTGATTTCGGAAAGCGAGGTGCCGGCAAACCCGTTTTCCCTGAATATTTCGCCGAGTTCGGATATTAGTTCGTCGCGGTCGTGCATCAGGTTACATGCGAGTTAAAGGCCCAGTTCGGTCAAACCTGGAAAATCATCCGGCCGCGGTCCTTGATCCCATAAGAATTTACGCTCTGATTCCTTGATCGGTACGTCGTTAATACTGGCTTCCCGGCGTCGCATCAGTCCTTGTTCGTTAAACTCCCAGTTTTCATTCCCGTGTGCACGAAACCAGTTTCCGGAATCGTCATGCCATTCATATTGAAAACGTACTGCTATGCGATTTTCATTAAATGTCCATAGCTCCTTGATCAGGCGATAATCGAGCTCTCTTGCCCATTTGCGTTTGAGAAATTGGATAATCTCCTTGCGGCCATTTAGAAATTCGGCACGATTACGCCAACGGCTGTCTTCTGTATAGGCCAGCGCAATTTTTTCGGGATCCTGCAAATTCCAGGCATTTTCTGCCATACGGACTTTTTTAACTGCGTCTTCAATATTAAACGGAGGAAATGGAGGGCGTTCTTCAGACATATTCGAGTCTCCTTTAAAAAAATGTACCGATCGGTACAGTATACGTCAGATTGATAAACAAGCAATAGCTTGGCCATGCGTTGAGAGATCGAAAAAAACGTCTTATTTTTTGTGTATTCAGATAATTGACATGCGTTTTTATCGGCGTATTATCAAGCCACTTTTCATAAGCACGGTAGCTTGGTTAATGAATCACATTATCAACCACAATTGCAGAATCAGAGCGCTTTCATCAGAAAGCGACGCCGTGCTGATTGTGTCATCAGTAGCGGTAAGCCTCTCCCTCGCTTAACCAGTTTTTTTATTCATTGCAGGATTGAATATTTCTGGCTAAGCCAGGAATTCGTTTCTATTCCTTTTTATGCAATGAAATATTGATCACAATGAAAACGTATACACAAGATTTTGAAAAAATGAGCTGGTGGGCCCTGGTAAAGGCTTCGTTGGCCAGCGATGATCGTGACTACACGCGAATACCATTAAAGCAAGCCGTAATTTTATTGGCGATTCCGATGATGCTGGAGACTTCGGTGGAAGCGCTGTTTGCTATCACCGATATCTTTTTTGTAGCCAAGCTGGGTGCCGAAGCGATTGCAACCGTCGGGATCACCGAAGCTGTAATTACTTTACTTTACGCCATAGGCATCGGCTTAAGCATGTCGGTTACTGCGTTGGTTGCAAGACGTATTGGCGAAGGGGATGCGCCGCGCGCGGCGATATTGGCCGGCCAGTCGATTTTAATCGGTTTTGTTCTTTCAATTTTGATCGGCATTGCCGGCGTAGTCTACGCACGCGATGTGTTGGCGTTTATCGGCGCATCCGAAACCATTCTGACGGAGTTTTCCGGTTATACCGCCATTATGCTGGGTGGCAGCGCAACAATTTTATTTCTGTTTATCTTCAACGGAATATTTCGCGGCGCAGGCGAGCCGGTTGTCGCCATGCGGGCAATCTGGATCGCAAGTGCGATTAATATAGTGCTGGATCCTTGTTTGATTTTCGGCTTAGGTCCGTTTCCACAACTTGGAATT
>JANQOT010000090.1 GCA_028285655.1 Gammaproteobacteria bacterium | reverse complement strand
TTGGAATCAGAAGAAGGCGGCGCGTCTACCAGCAGTAAAGATATGCGAACCGAATTACAGGCACTACAACAACAGCTGCAGGATGCAAAACTGAAGTATTCCGGCGATCACCCGGATGTTAAATCTTTGGAAAGGTCGATACGTTCCATGGAGCAGGCGCTGGCGAATAATCCCGTCGCTCCTGCCTATCCGCAACGCTCTGAAATTTCCAATCCGGCGTATTCACAATTACTTGCGCAACTGGAAGCCGCCAATGCTGAAATCAGCAGCTTAAAAGTATCCCGCGCTTCATTGCAGGCAAAAATTGGCACTCTGGAGCGACGTTTGCTCGATTCTCCGGAAGTGGAGCGTGAATACCGTGCGCTGGCCCGAGAGTATGATACTGCCAGGGCTAAATATGTTGACGTTAAAGCAAAATTGTCAGAAGCAAAAATCGGTGAATCACTGGAAATGGGTAAACAAAGCGAGAAATTTACGGTGATTGAGCCGCCTTTGTACCCGCAGCAACCCGTTAGTCCGAATCGCCCTGCAATTTTATTACTAGGTATTTTGTTGAGTGCCGCTTTAGCATTCGGTGTAGCACTAATCAGAGAAATGCTGGACGATGCAATATATGATAGAGCCACGGTATTGGCGGTAACAGGACTGATGCCGATTGCAGTATTGCCCACGATCTACACAGCAGATGAACTATCAAAAAGTAAATACAAAAAATTACTGATTGGATTATTAATCATTATGCTTATTGCAGCATGTTTGTTATTAATACATTTGTTTTATTTGCCGCTGGACGTGCTGTATTACAAGATACTTAGAAATATTTAACTGCGCACTGATTTAGAGAATATAACGTGGAAAAAATAAAAAAAGCATTGGACCAGGCGCGCGAACAACGCTATAGCTATGAAAAAGTTGTAAGTAATACCGAGCAGAGAAAAGCGAACAGGCAACTCGGGAAAAAAAACGGGTTTGCTCAACAAATCTCCAGCTTCAATCCGGACCCTTGGATACTTGAAAAAAACCGAATTATTAATAATTCGTCCAGAAAAGAAGTAGTGCAGCCATTTAAAGTGTTGCGTACACGCTTGATGCATATCGCGCAGGAGAAAGACTGGTCGACAATTGCGGTTTTAAGTCCAACCAAGGACGATGGCAAAACTACTGTGGCGATTAATCTGGCTTTAAGCATCGCCAAAGGCCTGCATCATAATGCTTTATTGCTGGATCTGGACTTGATAACCCCGTCGGTTCATTCTTATTTCGATTACTTGCCTGAATACGGTCTGGATGATTACTTTGAAAATGATATAGCATTAAACCAAATATTGGTTTCACCGGGAATTGAAAACCTCGCAATTGCACCCACAGTGCGACCATTGCAAGGCTCATCCGAATATCTGGCAAGCGATAAAAGTGCTGCATTAATAGCAGAGGCAAAAAAATATAATCCCGATGCATTGATTTTACTGGATTTACCGCCGATTCTTGTCAGCGACGATGCAATCGCAATTAGTCCATTTATAGATGCAGTATTGCTGGTGATTCGGGAAGGCAGTACGACTAAAAAAGATATACAGCGTTCACTGGAATTATTAAGCAGCATCAACATTGCGGGCGTGGTTCTGAACGATTCTATCGAACCCACTGAGCTGGGCTATTACTAGATTATTAGCTGCGTAATGCAAAAAAGAATATTTCATGTACGAACAGCATTTTGGTCTAAAAGAAAAACCGTTCAGCTTATCGCCGGACCCTGGCTTTTTATACTTTTCCAAAGGACATAAGCTCGCCTTAACCATGCTTGAATATGGCGTGGAAAGCCGCTCGGGCTTTACTTTGATCAGCGGTGAAGTGGGTTGTGGAAAAACTACACTTATTCGGCATTTTTTAGCTAACTTAAGCGAAAAACATACAGTTGGTCTGGTCAGTAATACGCATGCATCGTTTGGCGAATTAATAGATCTTATATTGCTGTCTTTTGACCTGGATTATGCAAATAAATCAAATACTGAAAAATATCATATCTTCGAATCATTTCTGATTAACCAGTACAGCCAGGGGCGTAATACCGTTTTAGTTATCGATGAAGCGCAAAATCTCACGCCTGAAATGCTTGAAGAGTTGAGGGTAATTTCCAATATAAATGCAGATAAAGACCAGCTTATTCAGGTGGTATTAACCGGACAGCCGGAAATTCGCGATACACTGAAACTCCCGGAAATGAAGCAATTTGCTCAGCGCATATCATCTGATTTTCATCTAGAGCCTTTAAGCTATAAGCAATTGGCGCAGTACATCAAGCACCGTGTTGCGGTCGCCGGTTCGGCAGAAGAGTTATTTACAGCGAAAGCGATTCGAATGATCTATAACTTCAGTCGAGGTATTCCACGGATTGCGAATTCCTTTTGCGATATGGCGTTGGTGTATGCCTACGCAGATGGCCTGTATAAAGTCGACTGGAAAACGGTCATGCAGGTTGCGATAGACAAGAAGAATATGGGAGCACTGGGGATACTTTAGGATTAAAGCGCGTACTTATGAATGTAACTGAGCAAAACATAGATTCTACAACCGGTAATTCAGTATGGAGATTTAGTTTTTTACAACTAGGGGTTTTCCTGTTAATTGCAGTTAGCTTGTATTTTTTATACCAAGATGGAATTAAACATGCATTAGACAAGTGGGACAGCCCCGAATATAGCCATGCTTACCTGATTCCTTTTATATCGTTATTTATTCTGTTTCAAAATTATCCAAAAATTCGGCGCAGCCGGTTTACCGGAGCGTGGCTGGGAGTTCTGGTATTGCTTTTCGGTTTGCTAATGTTACTGGCAGGCGATTTCAGTACGCTATATATAATTGTTCAGTACTCCTTGCTGATAGTGTTGTGTGGATTGCTGATTTCACTGGTGGGGGTATCTAAATTCAGCCTGTTTCTGATTCCGGTCTTTTTGCTGTTTTTTACTATTCCGCTGCCTAATTTTCTGTATAACGGTTTGTCTGCTTATTTACAGTTGGTTTCTTCCAAGCTAGGTGTAGAAGTTATTCGTTTATTCGGCATCAGCGTTTATCTTGAAGGAAACGTAATAGATCTTGGGAACTATAAATTGCAAGTGGTGGAAGCATGCAATGGCCTGCGATACTTGTTTCCATTAGTGGCGTTGGGTGTCATTACTTCATACTTCTACAGAGATTCCTGGTGGAAGAAAGTAGTTATTGTTATATCGACAGTTCCGATTACCGTATTAATGAATAGTCTTCGTATCGGAATCATCGGTGTATTAGTCGAATATTGGGGGATCGAAATGGCGGAAGGATTTCTGCATGATTTCGAAGGCTGGGTAATTTTTATGGCTTGTTTTGCGATTTTGTTAATAGAAATGTGGCTGCTTACAAAACTTGGCAGTGGTCGGTCGTTACGCGACGTGCTAAGCATCGATATACCGCAAATAGAAAAAATAAACCATGCGGCTTTAAAAAGCAGAGGTCTGCCGCTACCCTTCATTTTTGCAACTGTAAGTGTAATTGGTGTCACCGTTTTGTCTTTTGCATTGCCGGAAAGACAGGAAGAAATTCCGGCGCGTCAATCATTAGCCGGTTTTCCATTATTATTAGAAAATTGGCGTGGCGATACCAAAACTATGGAGCTTCAATATATTAATGCATTGAGGTTTGAAGACTACTTGCTGGCTAATTTTAACCGCGACAATCAGGGGCTGGAGTTTTACATTGCGTATTACGATTCGCAACGAAAAGGTGAATCGGCTCACTCTCCTCGGTCGTGTCTGCCAGGCGCTGGCTGGAAAATCGAAGATAGAACACGAGAATCAATTGAATATGTCGATGCAAGTGGCAGTACTAAGGTGATCGGTGTTAACCGAATGCTGGTTAAACGCGGGGATGCTAGTTTTCTTACCTACTATTGGTTTAAACAAAGAAATCGACATCTTTCCAATGAGTATTTGGTTAAATGGTATTTATTCTGGGATGCGCTTACTAAAAACCGAACCGACGGAGCTCTGGTGCGTATTATTTATCCACTTGCAACGGGTGGCAATATAGAAGAAAGCGATCAGGTAGTTCAAGGTTTTATGCAACATGTTTTACCACTATTACCTGAATACGTGCCCGATTAAATATTGAGTAAGGATATTCAATAGCATGCTTTATTACTCAAGTTTTCTGGTTGCCATGTTTGCGGCGATTCTCATGATACCCCCACTCACTTTTGCGTATCAGAAACTGGGTATTTTCGATATGCCGTCCCCGCGCAAAGTACACAAAACGCCTGTGCCCAGGGTGGGTGGAATCGCAATCGTTATAGCAAGTGTTATTCCGGTTTTTATATGGATAAACATTAGCATGGGGCTAATGGGTATATTGTTGGGTATGGCGCTGTTATTCGTGCTTGGTATTATCGATGACATCAAAAACCTGAATTATAAAGTCAAGTTTTTAATTCAAATAGCTGCTATTTTTCTGGTATTCAGTTTCGGGTTTATCGATACATCGCAGGCGTATTATGTGTCGCAAGCATTGCTGCCCACGATATTGCTGGGCGGCATTTATTTGTTGTTTATACTAGGTGTAACCAATGCGGTAAATCTGGCCGATGGACTCGATGGGCTGGCCGGGGGTGAGGCTTTATTGTCCTTCAGTATTATTGGTTTGCTGGCGTATGAGTCTTCTAACATTACTGTATTGACGATTGTGTTGGCAGTAATGGGCGCAGTATTTGGATTCCTGAGATTTAATACTTATCCCGCCCGTATCTTTATGGGAGATACCGGCAGTCTGTTTCTTGGCTTTATGTTGGGTTTGTTGAGTGTCGCATTGACTTACGGCGAAGCATCGGCTTACGCCAAGACTTTACCGTTACTTCTGGTTGGGTTGCCTGTATTTGATACCCTGATGGTTATTATCGTCAGGTTAATAAAAAAACAATCACCATTTACTGCGGATCGAAATCATTTGCATCACAGACTTCTCGACAGGGGGTTAAAGCATTACCAAAGTGTCTTGGTAATCTATGTAGTGCAGGGTATTTTTGTGCTTTCGGCCTATTTTATGCGATATCAATTGGATGCCACCGTTGTTTTGGCCTTCGTAGTCATCTCATTCATTGCACTTTTAATTGGATTAATACCCTGGCAACAGGTGCTGGAGCTAAAATTGCTTTCCTGTATAAATGACACGCTGTTTTCGAGTATTCGATACTTTGCCGCCAGGTTTAATACCATGCTGTTTGCAATAGCGTCTTTATGTATTGTTATCTATGCAATTTTGGCTGCATGGGTTCCGGTTTCAATCAGCAACGATATTTTTTTGTTACTTTCCGGCGTTGCGATTATGGGTATATTGTTTCTTTTGTTTCTTAGAAACAAGCCGTGCAACTGGTTGGAACGTGTTGCAATACACGTGTTAATAGTGTTGTCAATTTATATGGGTGTAATGTTTGGGGAGCAAGATACGCAATACCTTAATAATGCTCAGGCTATTTTAATAGTTACGTGTTTTATACTAATCGGTTTAATGCTGCTAAGCCGGACCAAGCAAAAATTTTCTGGCTCGCCTTTGGATTTTTTATTAGTTGTGATCGCGTTTTTTGTGCCCAATTTACCGGGGTCGCCAATATCTGACCCGGGTTTAAGTTACCTGGCATTAAAGCTTATAGCGTTATTTTACTGTGTGGAGTTTATATTATTTAATCTGGATCGACGATGGTGGGTAGTTCGACTTGCTATTATTTCATGCGCAAGTGTCCCAGTAATTTTAAGCATTACATCATGATTTAAAATGGGGTGTGCGAAGTTTAAAGCATTGGAGTCTTAACAATGAAAAGTATTAGATTAATTTTGATAATTACGATTTCGTGCGTAGTAGTTGCTTGCGGAGGCGCTGAATCGAGAAAAGCAAAATATCTGGAAAGTGGAAACAAATATTACAATAACGACGATTGCGCCAAAGCGAAGTTGGAATATAAAAACGTATTGCAGATTGACCCCAAAGACACCGATGGCCGTGTTGGATTAGCGCGTTGTCTAACGCAGGAGCAGGAATGGCGTAAAGTATATCAACTATTGCAATCCGTGATCGCCGACAATGAGAATCATATAGAAGCTAAATTTGATCTTGCAAAGTTTTATATTCTTGCCGGTG
This sequence comes from Gammaproteobacteria bacterium, assembly GCA_028285655.1. Lineage (GTDB taxonomy): Bacteria > Pseudomonadota > Gammaproteobacteria > UBA4575 > UBA4575 > JANQOT01. Next base: position 40,975 of record JANQOT010000090.1, on the reverse strand, counting down.
AAAGCGATAAATCATATGAACTTATTAGTGAAATTTTAAATTCAAATCCAAATCATGCCGGTGCGGTTGCGCTACGTGGAATATTTCATATTAAAAACAGTACATTGGTTGCTGCGCGCAAGGATGCTCAGGAAGCATTGTTGCACGATGACACCGATCTTCTTGCGGTTACGCTGAACTCGGCGATTTTATTAAAAGACGGTAAAGCGGGGGAGGCAATCAAGCTGGTCGACAGCACCTTGAAAAACACTGGATTAAATAAAAGAGAACAAAAGGAATTGCAGATTTTACAAATTGGTTTGTATAGTCAAAACAAGCAGCTAGATCAGGCGATACCGATTTTTGAAAGTCTGATTGAAAAATATCCAGATGAGTTACAGTATACTAACCAATTGGCAGCAATTTATGCAAATAATAATCAGTTGGAGAAAGGTGAGGCATTATTATTGCAGGCGGTAGAAGACAGCGGCTATGACAGTAATCGAATGCTGTCGTATATCGCTTATATACATAACTTTCGAGGCGCCGAAGCGGCCACGGCAGAACTAGAAAAGCATGTCAATAATCAAGACAGCAAGCCGAAGCTTAAATTAGCGCTCGCACGGCGCTATCTGAATGCAAATAATAATACAGCTGCTAAAAACATATTTGCAGAACTGGCACAAGGGAATAGTCTCAGCGAAGCTAATGCTGCAAAAAATCAGCTTGCCTTTTTGGACCTGAAAGACGGCAAAGTTGATAGTGCGCTAGTGTTGGTTGAAGAAGTGCTTGAGGAAAGCCCAACCAATACCCGTGCCTTAATATTGCGTGGAACAATCGCTCTTTCGCGCCGGGATGCGCCCCGAGCCATTAGCGATTTCAGAACTATTCTTCGAGATCAACCCAATAATTTAACCGTCATTCGGCAACTGGCGGCTGCGTATATTCAAAACGGGCAAAAAGACCTGGCAAAAGATGTCCTGCAGAAAGCAGTAGAGGTCGATTCAAGTAATAAAGATTTGAACTTGTTGTATGCTCGTTTGCAGGGAAGTGATAAGGAATATGAATCAGCGATCGAAACGGTAAATGAAGTATTGGTAAATGATGAAGGGGATATTGCTTCGATTAAGACACTATTCGATCTGCAAGTCGCCAGCAAAGACTACAGCGGCGCCAAGGAATCCGCGGAAAAAATAAAACTTTCGTCTGCCGACAACCCTTTAGGATACTATTTGTCTGGTGTTTTGTTACAAAGCGAACAAAAATTTGATGAAGCGGAAAAGGAATACTTGACGGCGCTGGAAAAAAATCCGCGCGCGAACGAGCCTTTGTCCGGGCTTGTAAAGTTATATTTGAGCCAAAAGAAAACAGATAAAGCGCTGGAGTATCTGGATAGTATTATTGCAAAGGATCCTGATTATCTTGTCCCATATAACTTGCGTGGGGAAATTGGTATCGCGACCAAAAATTATGATTTGGCTATTCAAAGCTTTGAAAAGGCAATAAGCATAAATAGCGAATGGTGGGTACCGTATCGAGGCTTGTCGCTCGTTTATGCGGCACAAAAAAAGATAAATGAATCTATGCAGGCATTGGAACGCGGGATAGATAATGGTGCAAATATTGAACGCCTGGGTGTCGATCTTGCATTAATGCAATACCGCTATAGTGAGCGAAGCCGGGCGATCAAGACTTATAAAAATATTATCGACAAGGTGCCTAACTCAGTGCTGGCCAAAAATAATCTGGCCATGATTCTGGTCGATGATGTCGCCACAGAAGATAACATTAACAAAGCACTGGAGTATATTTCCGATTTGGAAAATATAGAAGAGGCAGCCTCATTGGATACTGTCGGTTGGGTATACTATAGAGCCGGCAAGTTGAACAAATCTGTGGAAGTGCTTACACGAGCAGTCGCGCTGGCACCTGAAGCCGCTGAATTACATTACCATTTGGGAATGGCTTATGCTGATCAGGGAAGTGTGGATAAAGCCAAAGAGCATCTTACAATCGCGGCAAATTCTGAACAAAATTATACAGGCAAGGAACGTGCCCAGAGTAAATTGAAGGAGTTGCTTTAAATATTTTAGAAGACAGTCCAGGCTAGTGCTTAAGATAATAAGGGATTAAAAGATTATCTAGCTGTTTGGTTGCCTGTTGATGAGCTAGTTCAGCTTGTTGCTTGGCTTTGTGCAGAAATGTGTAAGCTTCTTGCTGGTTGCCATTCGATTGGAATTCCTTGGCTTGTGCCAGCAGCTTTTCTGTGTCTCGCCATAATCCCCCTGCGGTTTTTGTCTGCGTGATAAGTGCCTCTGTTTCCGCAATTGCTGTTTGCCAGTCGGAGGCGAAGATATGGCTGATCGATAAGAAGATGTAGATAAAAAATATTACAAATATTCTGAATATTACACACATACTATCTTCGAACCGAAGGCCCGTTAATTGGTAATCCGTTATTCATATGCGTGTGAAAATATTCAAGATTTCGATATTCTTCGCTTTGTGGCGCAAATGGTGCTGCCCGTACCTGTTGATTGCACCCTATGTAACGTTTATGCAATGGTCCCAGGTATCCCCATTTGTTGCGATAAGTAGGCCAACCTGTTGTTTGTCCTAACGCAGGCCCGAGCGTCTCTGTTCTCAATCGCTTACCGGCATTTTCGAAATGGCAATGGTAGCACGCAAAATTTAGCTGACCGCGGCGGGAAAAATAAAAACGCTTGCCATCTAGATATGCGCCTAATGCTTGTTTGTTGGGAACCGTGATATTGATAATTTTATCGCGGCTAAGATAAGCCATATATGCGATTAAACTGTTCAGTGTTTCTCCCATATAATCATAAGTGGCGAGATTATGCTTTTCTCTACATAAATTAATTGCGTACGCCAGTGTAATCACGGTTCCTAGCTGTTCGTCCCAGCGGGGATAGCGGTGTTTTATGCCAGGGCCATCAGGAAAGCATTCCAGGTATTGTTTTTGATGTTGGTTCCAGAGAGTTTCGCCACTATCAATATAAATTTCATACGGCGGAAACTCCTCCAGGGCTTCCCAGTTATCGCGTGCAACAGAATCAAGTGCATATACGCCATTAGCAAATTCATGCTTTGGTACGTCCGGAAAGCGATCTTCAAAATATTGCTGAATTTTCTCAAGATCGGCCAGATTTTCAGGGATATTAGTATCTGCCAAACAAGCGGCTTGTATAACCCATGCGGCTATCAACAAAGCGCTAAAAGTTTTTATGCTAACCGCCACAACCACCGATGGTAACCTTAATGTTGCGTGACGCACGAAAATTTCCATTTCCGGTAGTTACGACTGCAATAATATTTGATGTTTTTGCCATTTTCACTCGAGTGGAAACAAACGGAGTTAAATGTTGGTTGAAATCAAAGGAAGAAGTCAGTGGGGTGGGGTTGTTTTCAACGAAAATTGCAATTTTCTTAACATTTTCGAGATCTGTGCTTACAGTGACCGGCACAACTCCGCCATTTTCTGCAATATCAGGTGCTTTGATGGTAATTTGCTCACTTTCTTTTACATCGCCATTGTTCACTAAGGAATTTATGGCGTTATCGCTGTTTTTTTCGCTGAATAAATTTTGAGGCCACGCAGCAAAAACTTTCGCTGCACTCGCAATTGTTGTGGTAATAAATATAGATATTGTATATTTAATAAAATTTCGTTTATTTGTATTAGTCATCATATGCCAACTATAGTGTATAAAGAAATTCGACAACTTTATCGATTTCATTTTCAGTTAAAATTTGATGTTTACCAAATGGAGGCATTACCGTTGCGGGATTAAATTCTGTTTCATCCCATATCCGTTTGCGTAACAAGTTTCTATCCGGATAACGTTGTTTCATATTAGATAGTTCAGGACCGATATTTCCCGGGCTTTCTCCATCGGCAATAATATGGCAAGCCAGGCAATTTCCTTTATTGCGATCAAAAGCAATATCTTTTCCGTTGCTGCTGGTATCGGCTACAGAAAGTGGTGAGTACAATAGTAATAATATAACCAAAGTATATTTTGTATACATGGTCTTATTGCTTGTAAGTAATAAACACACATTATACGAAACTTGCCTAAGAGTTTCAGTATTGTATAAATGAAATATTACTATTTTTGAGAATTACTCTTGACTGGTTTGAATTCGTTGAAACGCGATAATGACTGTTGCTCGATAGCAGTGTCACTAATGCGCTCTGCATCAGTATTGGCGAGATTGCGACGAATTTTCAAATAAATTCGTTTGGCTTCGGTTCTGACTAAATGATTCATGGGGCCCTCGGCACTTTATCGGCCGCTTGGCGAGAATCATGAAGCTTTGTTGAAAAATTAAATTAGAAATTAGTCGCAATTAATTGTTAAATAGACTAATTATTAAGGTAAATAGCGTTCTGCAATGCGATAGTGAATGTATCGTAACTCTTTGTTATTCAAGATAATAATTCCTATTTGCGGCGCCTGCAGTCCGTCGGCGTGTTGTTCCACTTCTTTGGCCACTAAATCATTGGGGTTAAGGGCGATAAATACGACGGGGCGGTCGCTCCATTGCTCAGGGCTTGTCCAGTAATCATACATCGTGGCAGGCCGCCCAACCGCATTTCTGGAGATAATGTTAGTAACGTTGTTATCCACATCGTAAAAACGCAAAGCGCTTGCAATTGACCACTTGCTAAGTCCGACTATTAGTGGAGATTGTCCGGATGATTTTTCTACTTCAATTTCCAGTTGATGAACTTTTTGCGCAGTTTGCTTCCAAAAATAGTGCTCCGAAAATCGTAACGGAGTGTTAAATGGCAACCCCAGAGCAGCGTAATGAAGCAATGCTCCGTAGCAAAGACAAAGTAGCGCTGCAGAGTAAAGCGCATATTTCGAAAGTTTGCTGTTTGTGGGTAAAAAATTTGATGTTGGGCTAAGCGCATACCCGGCTAGAGGAATTAATACGAGCCATGCAGGCGCAGTCCAGTGAAATCGCGGATAATGCGTGAGGCTGAAAATGAAATAAACACTAATTGGAACAAGAGAAAAAACAGTAAAGTAGTTTATATAAGCAGTGTGCTCTCGAACAATGGGAGTAGTAATTATTTTTTTTACGTTTTTCAAAGACTTTATAAACAAATACAAAATGACTGGCGTTAGTAAAACTAAAAAGTGTAATAGTAAGTAATGTGTCGAAAACTCGTTGGTACGGTCCAATCGTCTGCCGGTTTGAAATATAAACGAGCTCCAATCGTGTTGAGCATTCCAATAGACTACCGGTAAAAACAAAATAATCGAAAGAATTGCTGACGCATAAATAATGGGACGTTTCCACCAATAGCGTAAAGATGAGCTTAGCACCAGGTATAAAATGATTCCTGACACGAACAGAATCATCGTATATTTAGAAAGCATACCCAGGCCGATACACAAGCCTGCGCCAACCCATGCAATTGACGATTTTTTTACTGCGACGATCGCCAGAAAATATAAACCGGCTGACCAGAAAAGTAACAACGGTGCATCTGTCGTGGTTAAAAAGCCTGCAGCAACTGTAAAGGGAATAAAGGATGTGAGAAATGCGGCTATATATGCTGACGTGCGATCAAACAATAACTTGGTCAATTGATACATAAAAAATATTACTCCGAATCCACACAAAAATGCCACAATGCGCACACCGAATTCATTGTCACCAAATAATGCAGTGCTTAGCCAAAGTACCCAAGCAAGCAGTGGAGGATGGTCCAGATAGCCAATATCCAGAAATTGTGTGTAATTCCAGTAATACGTCTCATCCGGAATTAGTTCTGTAGTGCCAAGATACAAAAAACGCAATATCAGCATGAAGCCGATTGTAAAAACTGATACGACTCGCCAGGAAATCGATATTGCAGGACCGCTGCGGTTGTCCTTACTCGGGAAAACAAGATATGAAGCGGCAAAATAATTTATTGCCGCAGCTGCCAGAATCGCCGGATAGATCGCAAGCGCCGGACTTATTCCGATCAGCTTGATTGAAATCGCAAGTACTCCACCACGTACAATTAGCGCAATTACTGCGAAATAAATAAACTTGACAGCTTTGCTTAGCCAGCTACGCAGCGACTGGTGATGGTATTCAAATGACCAGATTGAATTAAAGAAATAATTAGTAACTGCCGCTATAAAAAAGCTGGTTATGTGAGCACTGCTTATCCTCCAGCCGAGATCAAGAAGAAAGTAGAAAGTGAATGCATCGATAATAACTCCAAAAATACCAACCGATAAAAATCTTTTCGCCGTGGTAGAGGAAGAGCGACCGCCGCTTAATTCTATTAATCGCTGAAAATATTCAATTAATTGTTTTTTCGATAATTTGGATTGTCCTTCCACTCGATCGGTAAAAACAATCGGGACTTCAATGACGCGAAACTGATCAAGGCCGGAAGCCAGCAGTTCCAGCAGAATTTTATAGCCTTTCGCATCAGGGCTGATGTTGTCGAAACAACTGCGTTTACAGGCAAAAAACCCGGATGTTGTGTCTTTGATATCGGTAAGCATGCGGGCGGGCAGACCGCCCACCCAGGACAGTAATCGGCGATGTATTGGCCAGTTGGCTATGCCGCCGTCTTTGATGTAGCGGCTACCTACGGCCACATCATAATTACCGGAGACTAAGGGTGCTAATAAATCAGGAAGCTTGTCTACTGGATGACTTAAGTCCGCATCTATCACCGCGATGTAGTCTGATGTGCTTAGCCTGGCTCCTTCAATAATAGATTTAGCCAAATCCGGTGCGGCCTGCCGTTGCAAAATGGATATATTATTGAATCTATTTTGCCATTGCTTAATTTTATCGATGGTTGAATCTGTCGATTGATCGTCTACAAATAAAAATTCAATATTGCAGTCATTAATGGAAACACCGCACAGTTTTTCCAACAACGGATCAATATTATCTTCTTCATTTAGAGTGGGTATTATTATAGTGACTGATCGCATTTCATTTAGCGCCGACAAGTGAGCAAAAATTTGCTCGCATTCTTGCTTTAATCAAAAAATTAAAAATATTTATAATCGCAGTGATTTTGTAAGTAATGGTGCATTCAACTTTAAAAACTGTGCCATTAATACCAATCGCTCTTTAGTATTATTTCGGCTGCCAAAATGTAAGCATTTCGATGTATCAACAAAAGCACCGCTTCCAGCTTTTCCGGTTAATTCGATTAACTCTTCCCTGGAAGCATGCTTGTAAACATCTTCGTCAGAAAAACGTCTTTTACCATTTTTAAAGCCGGATATAATTTTTGTAGTAGTATCGCTGGATATAAATGTGAATGGGCCGTGGTTTTGTGTAACTTCAGAAATATTTATAAAAACTTTCAATTGAGTCAAGTCTTCCTCATCCAAATGAAATTTTTGGCTAGAGATAGAAGTGTCGTTTACTGGCGTCCACCATAGTCTGACTGTACTGAGAACGTACGATTGATTAAGGTAATAGCTTACATTTTCGTTAACGAACTCAGATTTTAAAAACTTATTAATTTCTGTTTTCTTTAGCAGCTCTTCGTCGGAGGCAATTGTTAGTAAAAAGCGTTTTTTAGGATTTTTAATAAAATACTGATCATCGTATTTTTCTCGATTTTCTTTAAAAATAGCAATACATTCGTTAATTAAACCGTTAAAGATCGAAGTTTCATTTTCTGAAAATATCTTAAATCCAGAAGATTGCGGAATAGGAGCGGCAGGTATCGCATATGAACTTCGGGATATTTTATTTGTGCGATGTAAGTGATTGGCCGAATTAAAATTTCTTGATAAAGAATACACTATCGATCGTGGAAGCCGAAGCTTTCTATGCATGGCCTTTATAAAGTAGTAATTAAATGGCTGGTTCATGATTTAGGCAGAAATATAAAACAGATCGCTAGCGATATTAGTAATAGTAATATTGTTGAATCGGCCTGTTAACTTGTTGAATCGATTCATTCTATTTATGAGATATTTTTCGTCAATTTCCGGAAACCGATGTTTATGATATTGGCTGCTATTTCGATGCGATTTTCTATTGCTATTAATACGTTTTACCAAAGTTCGGGTTTCATTGTGTATTTTTCCTCCGAACCTTTTAAATTTATTTGAAGAGTTCGTAATATCATTGGCGTAAAAATTATATAGTAAATTTATTATTCTATCTGAAGCCAGAGTACCGCTTAAATTGGCAATATGCTGCGCAAGTATGATATCGCTCTTATTGTTGGTTTTATACGTATTTGATTCTATTTGATCTACTTTTTCTATGAGCTGTTCAATGTTTACTGAAACGTCACATAGTGCTTTAGGTAAAACATCATCCACTTCCATACAAGTAACCGGATAGTAACCAAGTTTGGGTACTTCTAAAACAGTTGCTTCAATAGAAGTAGTGCAACCATTGGAAATTAAAGCTTTCGATCCAAGTATCCATGGTACTACATTACCTTCGTTGGAAACGAAGGCGTTATCTACTTTCTTTAAATGATTATTCCAAAAGTCTATGTTTTCAGATGGATGGGGGCGTAATACAAAATTAAAATTTGGAAAGGTTTTGCATAACTCTAAAACTAAAGTTTGGAAATAAGTAAATAATTTTTGTTTGTGTTCAAATCTGTTTTTCATATAACTGTTATTAGCTACCGAGTCATGTTTTTTATCTCGGATAGCTTCTTTTAAACCCTGAGTTTGTATGAAATGATTAACCTGGCCGAAATTAGTATTTATTAAAATGTAGTTCTTATAGTTTTTTTGAATTTGCTCTACTTCGGGAAGAAAATAATTTCTTAGCTCCGGTCTTAAAATATCTATTCTAGGGTTGCCAAATGTATGAATAGGCTGATTCCTGTATCCAGAGAATTGCTTTAACGTTAGCTCGTTACTATCTCCCCAGGCAAATAAGTGTTCAATATACTTGAACGTTGTGGGTGACAGCCGATGCAAAAAATATTCTTCATCAGGGAGACGAACTAGAGCTTCTTCATCCCAGGCAACTATTTTATGCCCAAGGTCGTGCATGATTTTGAACATTCTATTGCTGAAGCGCCGCATGCTTTTTGCAATATAAATCGCATTACTAACTCGCGATGCATAAAAATGGATGTGTGCGCGTGAGCCAATAATTACTTCGTAACCTTTTTCTGCCGCCACGCAGGCGAGTAATAATTTTCCATCTAACTCGCGCACCTGGCTTTCTACCGGAACAAGCAGTGTATTAAATTGAGAAAACATCTGGCTTATGGGTTGGCAAGAAGGAATTCGGCAAATTTTAAATCTATTTCTTCATCTACATTAACAACCTGTCGTTCGATTATTAATGGTAAGCAGTTATGTTCCATTAAATTACGAGAATCAATCAGACTGTTACGGGTAACGGCGTAACATATGCCGTTACGATGATAATAATCCGGTATTTTTTGCCTGATTGAATATTGAATACCGTCTGGCATAAATGGTTCTATGGTGCCGTCATTTGCCAGCTGTAAAGTTTTATGCGGGGTATAGTGACCGGGTGTTTTGCTGACAGTCGCAACTGTATTGGCATTGCTTTGTATTAACTTTTGTACAGTTTGATTAACATCTTCGGCTAACCTCATTGGGCTGGTGGGTTCCAGCAAAATTGAAATATCAAATATTTTGTCAAAGTGTTTTTCGCTGGCCAACCAAGCATGAATCCACACATCGATTGACTCCGCATTGTCGGTCGCTAATTCCGGCGGGCGTAAAAATGGAGTATCTATACCGATGCTTTTACTATGCTTAGCTATTTCTTCGTCATCGGTCGATAAAACAGCAGCATCGATCCAGGGCAATTGTTGTATGCACTCATTTACATTTTGTATCAGGGTTTTTCCGCAAATCTGACGCAGGTTTTTTCGCGGAATCCCTTTGCTGCCGCCACGGGCAGGGATGACCGCTAAAATATTTTTGTTTTCTAAGGACATTTCTGATTTGGGCAGTTATGCTTTTGGTTTTTGTGCAAGTATCGAGAATCCGACGGGAAATTTAGTGTGATTTCGTGCTAAATTTTTTGTGTACTGTTGATCCCATTCTTTCAGTTGTGGCCAATGTTCCTGATAGTACCAAGTTTCAATTTCATTTCTTTTTTCTTCAGGAAAATATTCGAGTGCCTGTAACCAGCAATACCCCACAGCGCTGAATGGTCCTCCTTCGAGCTTGGTATCAACGGGTTTCAGCCCCACTCGCTGCATTATTTGCTGCATGCCATAAGGTGTATAACGCAAATAGTCGTCTGGAATCTGGTGAAGTTCTCTTAGTGTAGGTTCGAAAACAAACACCATACCACCGGGTTTGGTAATACGAGCCATTTCATTAAACAGCGCATTCTGGTCGGCGACATGGTGGACCAAATTAGGGACCAGTACCAAATCTGCCAATTCGCTATCTAGCCCGGTGTTTTCAATGGGTGCGCGCTGAGTGATCGGTACGCGGATAAAATGTTCGTCAATCACTTTGTCTTCATTATATGCTCCACGGTGATCTGCGCTTGCAGGACTGCAATCAATAGAGATAAATTTTTGAGCATGAAAAAACGGGCCGACCAGGCTTAAGCCCCCATATAGCAATCCGCGTTCAAGGGATACTACGGTAGCATTTGCAGAGGTTTCGTTGGCCAGTGTTCGAATTTCACGCAGTAACAGCTCGAAATGAGGTAGGCGATCCGTCAGAAACACCTTTTTGGCCAGAATTTCGGCGTGTCGATCGAGTGCAGATTCGCTATATGTCATCGTATTATTGTACTAAAAAAATATGTGGAGAGATTGGTTTTATAATAGGCGGGGAATCTATTCCAAGCACTTTGGAGAATGCGTTAATTTTGTAAGTAAGCTCGGACGCATCCAATGTTGGAAAACGCGCTTCCTGAAACGACTTATTATACTTCGAATGCGGAGAACAGCTTTTGACGCGTTTGACCAGGCGTCGTTTATTGGCCAACAGCCACCCATGTATCGGGTTGTGTCGTTGTTTGTTGTTTTTCGCATCAGAATTTATTTTCTGCAGAATTTCGATAATTTTTGTGCAGCATAGTGTGTCTTGATGAAAATCAACATAATCCTTTAATGCCGTCGAGGTTAACGCTGGCTGCTGTCCTGCAATAATGTTTTCAATGGTGGCTACGACTTCTGCTGCTGTGACACAACCATAACTAAGCTGATCTGGGAGTTGTGCATCATAACCAAATCTTTTATCTGCCAATGGGGCATAAGATACTGCCGGTCGTTCGGACAAATAAGCTTCGATGCCGGTTGTGCAGCCGCTGTGAACAATTGCTTTCGCGGCACGCAACCACGGAATTACGTTGCCACGTTGTACTACTTTGATATTCTTATGCTGGGACGCAAGTTCTTCGTATGGGCGCTTGTTTTCTACCGGGTGCGGGCGAATAATAATTTCCAGTTCGCCGAATGTTTCTGATAACTGCGGAATCAATAATTTAAAATGATCAAAGATCGTTTGCTTGAATTTAGCTCGACCTTCAGCGTATTCGCGATTCATGCCGGTCGCTCCTCTACCCATGGTCAAGTAGTTGCCTTGCTCGTCTTTGTCGGTAAACAGATTTAAATAAGGAAGATGAGCATTTACATTGCCAAAGTTTGTATTTATGAGGATAAACTGTCCATGCTGTTGTCGAATGCGGGAAATTTCATTTTGATAAAATTCACCAAATTCTTTTCTTAATAAGTCCAGTCTTGGATTTCCTACCAAATGAATCGGTAATTGATCCGGAAATTGCGGAAATTCTCTAAACAAATTTTCGTTATCTTTTCCCCAGGCAAATAAATGTGATACATGGCGTAGTGCATTTTCCGAGAGCCTGCGTGTAAAATAAATATCCGGCGGATAGTGCACTAATGCCTCTTCGTCCCAGGCGCAAATAATGTGGCCCAGTTTCGACAGAATACGAAACATTTTATCGCTGCGTTGAGTAAAGCTTTTTGCCAGATAAATACTGCGCGGAAGTTTGGAGATTACGATATCCATTTCGGTCCGGTATCCGATATAACTGCAGAATCCTGCTTTAGTTGCGGCTACCGCCAATAATAATTTAGGATCGAGTTCCCGTACCTGGTTTTCTACTGGAATCAATAATGGAAGTTGTTTGAACACGTGGGAAAATAAATCAGTTAATTGAAACTACTCGATTCCATCGCGAATCGAAGTGGGCAACGATGTCTTGTTTATCGGTAGTGACGATAATTTCATGATTCAGATATCGGGAACGTGTAGACCAGTTATAGCTGCCGAAAGTAACTTTACTTTCCCTTGCGGATTTATACAAAATATATTTGTTGTGCATAAGGCAATTAACAGGCAGTTTCGGCTGATGATATGGAATTTTGTTTTTATCAAAAAACGACAAGATTTGTCGAGGGACTCTGCGTTCGGTGGATTCCAGCAATACTTCCAGATTTTTACCCGAACGAAGCGCTGCGGTTAATAATCGCTTTATTCCCGGTCCCTTGAGATGAGATATCGCGCATTTGATATCTGCTTCCTCATTTGTAGTCAGCAAATTTTGAATAGGATGAGTGCTCAATGCCGGCAGTAATTGAATTTTCCATCCTTTGGCGCAATGGGCGCGATTATGCCAGGGGTGTAGTCTTGCGCCTGATCTGAAACTGCGTTGCCGCATATTGCGCGCATATTTATGTAAAATTGTAACGACTTCCTGGTTTGTAATTTTTACCAGGACGTTGTGACTGATTGAATGGTCGCCGATTTCGCTGATGATTTCTTGAGACAATTCGTTCGCTTCAGCAGTGGGATTATACGATCCGATATATACTTGTGGTTTCGGATGGGAAAAGTAATATAGCTTGCTGTGAAAGTGCGGGTGCCAATTTAGTCCCAGGTATTCCCACACCGGCTTTTTACGTGCGGCAATGATATTTATCTTGCTAGCAGCATGTTCGCGCAGATATCGAAGACTGAGATCGTTTACGCTCGGTATACGAGGGGCGGCATCGATTAATAAAGAAACGGCTACACCACGCGAAGCGGCTTCGATTAATGCATTCAGAATAGACGTATCGTTCAGGTAATAACACATCCAGTCGATGTTGCCCCCTTTAGGAATTGCGTCGATCGACTGCAATAACACATCACGCAGATTATTTTTTCTAAGGTCGGGTCCGCCGAAATGTACCTCTGTACCGGTCAATTGCGCGTTGCTCATTACTCGGTGGCGATAGCTTAATAGGGTAGGCGTTTTTCCGTGCTGGTCGGCGCAGTGGCAATAACCTCTGCAATGCGAATGCCAGCTTGTCCGTTACCGTATAGATAATTGGGTTGATATTTGCCGTTTTGTATTTGTTGTTTCAGCGCAGCTTTGATTGCGGCGCTGTCATATGCAACATCGACTACATTCGGGCCTCGGTCACGACCAATTTGCCTGCTTCCAATATTAACCGTAGGTACGCCCAGAAATGTGCTTTCCCGTATGCCTACACTTGAGTTGCCGACGATACATTGAGCGCGATTCAGCAGCTGAATGAAATTTTCAGGAGGCAGATTTTTTACGAAATGTATATGGTTGCAGGCATTATTTTCTCGGAATGCGCGAATGCCCTCCGACGTGCCGTCGGATCCCGCGTCTACATTGGGCCAAAACCACAATGTAGGTATGTCGTATTCATGAATTGCGGCTAATGTTTTCTCGACATGGGTTCTGGCCTGCGTGTACTCGGTGGTGACTGGGTGTTGCATAACAATAATGAATGGCTGGTCCAGGTCGATGCTGGCGCCTACACCACCTAACTGCTGCATGGCGTGTGCGGTTGAAAAGTCATCTCTCTCGCAGGCTTCCATCGCCAGGTCGATGGATGGGCATCCGGTAATAAATACCCGCTCAGATTGTTCCCCCATTCTGATCACGCGCTGAGCGGCTTGTTCTCCGGAAACACAGTGTATATCAGCCAGCTTGGTAATGGCGTGGCGGACTTTTTCATCGATAGAGCCTGTAATTTCACCGCCCTGAACATGTACCAGTGGAATATGCATATAACTGGCGGCGATAGCGGTGGCCATGGTTTCGAAGCGATCGGCAACGGTAACGATAAAGTCGGGGGATAGATCATGAAAAACGGTGGCCAGCTCAGTAACCCCCAGCCCGGTGGATTTAGCCGAAGTTACACAATTTTCGCCTTCTACAATCATGTAAACACGCCGGTCGATGTTAAAGCCTTCGTCTTCGATGACTTTGTCGGCGCTGCCGTAGCGATCGAGTAATGCGGATGCTGCTACCACAAGCTGTAACTCCAGATCCGGATGATTGCGAACGGCGTGCAGCAATGAACGTATGCGCGCGTAACTCGGCCGGGCGGTAATAACTACACAAACTTTTCGCATTACAGTTTTATTCCAGATCGTCTTCGCAAAGCATGGTATTCGCAGCAATGTCTCTGCGCGCTTTTTTTCCAATTACATGAGATAACTTATTTGCAGCGAATCCCGTGCCGGGTTTTTTAGTTGTCAGATGTTCTGCCGAGATTATCGCTCCCTGTTCGATACTGCTCGTAGTGAAAATACTTTTCATAAAAATCTGGCGCAGGTTTTGTGCCTCGGCATCAACTTTTGATTTATCCGTCGGATGTTGGTTGATCGTTTCGATATAGCGTACGCCGGCGATCAGGGATTTGAGTTCATCGGTGGTGATTGAGGCAATTACATCGGGGCCGAACATTTCCCGGCTTAGTGCAATATGTATTTCCAATACCTGAATATTTCGGGTTGCAGCTGCCAAGCCGGAAAAAATAGTGCCGGAATGGTCGGAAAGCCCCACTGCGCAATCAAACATTTCCCGAAATTGTTCAATCACATTAAGTCCGATGTTTTCAGGCGTGCATGGGTATTGAGAGGTGCATTGTAATAGCGCAAGCGGGTTGCCGGCGGCGGAAATATATTTTGCGGATGCGGCGATCTCTGTAAATTCGCTCAAACCCGTGGATAATATGATTGGATTTTCAGTCGCAATTATACGGTCCAGTAACGGAGTATTATTAATTTCTCCGGAAGCAATTTTCCATACTTTCACACCGATATCTTGCAGCATATCCACTGCTTTGATGGAAAAAGGAGAGCTTAAAAAGTGAATGTCGACATCGTCGGCGTGCTGCTTTAATTGCTGCCATTGTTCTCGGGAAAATTCCATTCGGCGCCAGTAGTCAAGCCGGGTTTCATCCTGAGGGCTAAAATGTGTGCGCCAGGGTTCGTTGGGCGAGCTTTCTTCATCTGCGATATGGGTCTGAAACTTGATTGCATTAGCGCCGGCGTTTGCAGCCGCGTCAATAAAAGCGTGCGCCATCCCCAAGCTGCCGTCATGGCTTTGCGCGACTTCTGCAATTACAGCGCAGGGGCTGTTTTTAGACGGAATATCAAGCCAGGATTGAACATTAGCAGTCACGAAATACTCTACATTGCCGGTGTGCAGGCGGTTGGTTTATGCGAGTTGCTGTTGCGGTAACTTATCTTGGAAATAAGCGAACGCGTCAAGTACTACATCCAGCTGGGCGCGAGTGTGGGCGGCACTTACACTGCAACGCAACAAGCAATTGCTGTCAGGTGTGGCCGGAGGAAGTACCAGATTTACATACACGCCGCGGTCGAAGATTTTCTGCCACATGGATAATGCTTCTTCGCGTGGCCCGACTTGAATTGCAATCACAGGACTGATCTCTGGCCCGAGTTCATACCCCATCGACTGCAGCCCGTTGTACAAAGTAGTGGCGTTTTCCCACAACTGGTGGCGCAGATTTGGCCGGTTTTGAATAATCGACAGAGCAGCGCGTGTAGACGCGATAGTTGCAGGTGAGGGTGAGGCGGTAAATATGTACGGTCGACTCGCATAGCGAATAATATTGAGCTCGGGATGACGGCTGACGCAAAATCCGCCGATTCCTGCCAGGCTTTTACTGAATGTTCCAGTGATAAAGTCGATATGTTCTTCCACGCCCGCTTCCTGGGCCAGTCCACGACCGGTTTCTCCTAAAACTCCCAGCGAATGAGCTTCGTCGATCAGCATAAGCGCATCGTATTTCTGTTTGACGGCGACCAGTTCCTGCAAAGCTGCCCGATCCCCTAACATGCTATATATGCCTTCCACAATAATTAATGCATGCTGGGCTTGCTCCCCCAGCCTGCGTAGTCGTTTCTCCAGGTCCTGTGCCTGGTTATGTCGAAAGTGAATAATATTGGCGCCGCTTAACTTACATCCGTCGTATATTGACGCGTGGCAATGCTCATCCAGAACAATGGTATCGCCCGGACTGACCAGCGAGGAAATAATACCGAGGTTTGCCATATACCCGGTGGAAAATACAATGGCCTGTGGTAAGCCGAAAAATTCGCCTAATTCCTGTTCCAGTGCCTGATGCGAACTATAAGATCCGTTAGCCAAACGCGAACCGGTAGTGCCGGTTCCGAAGTTGCGTGTAGCCTGATGACTGGCATTTATACATTCATTGTCGAAACTTAAGCCCAAGTAATTATTGGTACCGACTAAAATTGTACGCCTGCCGTTAATACTGCCTTCAGTCGCCGAGTACAGATCCTCAATGACTGCACCTAACGGCGAAAGAGATTCACTATTTTCAATCGCGTGTTTTTGACTAAACGCTCGGAGTCGGTCAAGTAACTTCATTGCGCGGCTTGTTGTTCAAGATTGGCTATTTCGTTTGCTAGATCAGCAACGGTATTTACGTTGGGCAGGATATTCAGAGGAATGGATAGGTCAAAATGATCCTCCAGAATCATCATCAATTCCATGACTTTTACGGAATCTAATTCTAAATCATTCATTAAATGGTGCGTTTTGGTAATTGGTGTATTGTCAGGTGAAAAATCGCTAAGAATATCAATTACCTGGCTGAGTAAAACGTCCGAATCCTGAGTCATCTTGTAGTTAAGTGATGCTGTCAATGTACTTATGAATACAAATTTTTTAGTCCAGCCTTTAAATCAATTTGCGGTTGCCAGCCGGTAACTGATTTAGCGGAGTCCGATACCCAGTTGCTGTGCACCAATTCGCGTACTTTACCAGGAGTGAGCATGGGTGATCGATTTGTAAGTGTAGAGAATAGCATATTCGTGTGCGCTGCTGCGTCTAGAATCCGCCTGGGTATAGTGTAAGGGTAAATTTTCCGGTTGAACACGCTGGCGGCGAGATCCTGCAAATCGCTCCATTGATATCCCTTGTTTACTCCATCGTGCGGTTCGAGTATTTGTGACATTGGGCCGGCACATTCCACAATGTAAGCAACAAGACTTGCCAGATCGTTTACATGCAATATTGAAAAGCGATTAGAGGGGTTACCTGGTATCCATAAAATGCCACGTCGCATCCAATCGAATATGGGGCGAATTTCCAGATCGGCGGCGCCATACACGGCAGGCGGTCGGATTATTGTCCAGTTGCCGGTTGATTGTGCTCTTACTAGCCGTTCGGCTTGCATTTTACTTGCTGCATAGTCGGATAGGGTGGGTTCGCGTGCCGCTAGTGATGACATATACACAAAGTGAGTATGGTTTTTACTGATGTCTAACAATGCCTGAGTAGCAATTACGTTATCGGAATTAAATTCAGTCGGATTGCGCCCGCGCACGCGACCGGCACAGTGAACGATCGTATCTGCGTCATCAATCAGCTCGGTAAGCGCCGACCGATTGTGTAAATCACCGGAAATTATATAAAGCTGATTGGATTTGAGAGGAATTTTAGCTGGCTTACGTGCCAACAGCCGAACAGAGTGACCGGCAGCCAGCAATTTTGAAAGGACCGAACTGCCAATAAAACCGGTGCCACCTGTTAGGGCAACAGAGCGAGCCATAACGCCTGAGTAATAGGGAGGAGGACGCTAAAATTTAGGAGATGCTTAGCTGACAGTGTGAGCATGCGCGGCACGTTCTGCCTCGCTGATATAGGGCTCGGAAATTCCTTGCTGCTCCATATAATCTCGTCTTGCTGCAGAGCGCGACAGTTTACCAGATGAGGTGCGCGGCAATGTATGCGGGGGGACCAGTTTGACAAAACAGCGTATACCGATTTCGTCTAATACTGCGGTTTCAACTCGTTCGATAATATCAGCACGATTAGATTCATCGCGCTCGCGGCATTGCACTACAACTACCACGGTGGTTTCGCCGTTAAATCCCGGAGCAGAAAATGCCAGAGAATCGCCGGTTCTTACTTCAGGTTGTTGCTCGGCCAATCCTTCAATGTCCTGTGGCCAGATGTTACGGCCATTAACAATAATCAAGTCTTTTTCCCGACCGGTGATGAATACCCGGCCGTCTACAACGAATCCGAGATCGCCCGTATTTAGCCAGCCGTTGCGCAGAGAATTGGAGGTTTCTTCGCTATTGTCGAAATAATGCGACATTACGCTGGGACCTTTCACATGAATTACACCCACAGATCTTTCCGGCAGACTATTTCCGAAATGATCGCGAATTTCCAGGCTATGATCAGGCAGAGGTTTTCCACAATCCACAAATTTGGCGATTCGATGGCATGGATTTTCATTAGAAACCGGGATCGCTACGTTTTCTTCCGCGAGACGATCGCCGTCTACTTCTTCTACGGTAAGCGGATGATCGACGTTGGCAAAGCTTATTGCCAGAGAACATTCTGCCATTCCGTAGCAGGGCAGAAATGCTTTTTTGTCAAAACCGCATTCTTTCAAAATTTCGGCAAACCGCAACAATGGTTCAGGGCGAATGGTTTCGGCGCCAACGCCGGCAATGCGCCATTGATGTAAATCATAATTTCGGTTTTTGTTCTCGCGAATTCGTCGTTCCACCAACTCGTAACCAAACGGAGGGCTGAATGAAATAGTGGCTTTATTGGCCGACATTATCTCCAGCCAGCGACGCGGTCGCATAGCGAAGTCGCGTGTATCTAGATAGTCTACAGAGGTTTGTGCGGCTACGGGCACCAGCACCAGTCCTACCAGACCCATATCGTGATAAAAGGGTAACCAGGACATTACACGGTCTCGTCGCGTCATTTTGATGCCGTTGCCGATAATTCTGGCAAGATTGCTCAATACAGCACGTTGCTTGATAACAACACCGCGAGGAAAGCGGGTACTACCTGAGGTAAATTGGATATAAGCGGTGTCTTCAGGATTGGCGGAGTACAATTCTATCGACTCATCAACCGGTTGCTCGACCAGGCTTTGAATGTCGCCCACAAACTTCATGTCAATGTCCTGGCAGGCTTCATTGACCATCGGTAAAATCGATTCCGGCGAAAATACGGCAGTTGCGTGGGCGCTAATCAATAAATCCCGCGTTTTACGAATATAGGAAAAGCGGCTGCCCAGCTGAATGGGAACGGGAACGGGAACCGGGATTAAGCCGGCATACTGACAGGCAAAGAAACCGCGCAAAAAATTCGGGTGAGTCTCTGCAATGATGACCACCCGGTCTCCAGGTTTAAATTCCATTGCAATCAGTTTACGAGCCAGTTTTTTGGCTTCTGCTGCAAGTCGAGTGTATGGCAACGCTTCGTATAATTCGGCACGGCTACCGTAAAAATTTGCCCCGGTGGTCCCAGTGGCTGCGTAGTCCAGGGCCTCGGCTAGATTTGTAAACGTCGCCGCGCGCAATGGCAACGGATTGTGTGTGGGCGTAGCGGTCACAGTCATGTTGTAGTTTGTTTCCTAAAAGTCTTTTATTTCAGATACTTATGTTATTTTTTACAGGTCTGCTACGTTATAATTATTGTGCAAATTTTAGGGCC
Source organism: Gammaproteobacteria bacterium (assembly GCA_028285655.1). GTDB lineage: Bacteria > Pseudomonadota > Gammaproteobacteria > UBA4575 > UBA4575 > JANQOT01. The sequence continues at coordinate 21,223 of JANQOT010000090.1, read as the reverse complement.
AAAACTGAATTTAAATAGTAGTTAGATATGATTCCCAGAAACCTATGAATATATTCCCGCTAAAACCATAACATTTATAGTATTTTCGCAAGAACTTCAACCTTTTTTACCTATTAAAGCCTGCCTAGAAAAACACATCAGTTAAATGAGTTGTGCATGATTAGGAGTAAGGTGCCGTACTCTACTGCATAAATGGTCATGTTGGTAATATTTTATCTGTATGCGACCCAGTTTTCGCGTAGATAGTTCAATAGCTGCGTGTGCTGCTGTTGAGTCAATTCGGCAGATTTACCCAAGTCGGGCGGGCCTGGCCAGCCACTATCCGGTGCTTCAGTCGTATCAAACTTGCGCGTTGTTTCGTATCTGGGGATGACGTGAAAATGGACGTGCGGATCAACCATCATAAGCATTAAATAATTGATTTTATTGTAGCTAAAACAATCAGTTAGCACTTTTTCTATGTGCTTGACCACAGTCGCAAGTTCCACCATCGCATCGGTCGATAGGTCGCTGAAACGGGTCGATTCATCATTAATTCCCAAAATCAGGGAGCCCAAGGTGACTTGTTGCGGGCGTAATAACACTGTCCAATATTGATAGGAATTAATTATTGAGTCTGGATAACCAAATTTTTTCAGTGTCGAATTCATTTGTCTGAATCGATTATTTTGGTAATTCGTGTCCCCTGTTGCGGTACTGAAACCGCTGGTGTACTGACATTACCACTTGAGTGAAATAATGGTTCACTCGGTTGCGAACAATATGTAAGCAGCTAGTGATCGTCGAGGATGCCTATTATAATGACTAATTCATCAAGTTAAACTCACTGCGCTACATCAACACAACCAACTTTAATCGCCATGTTTTGGACTAGTAAAAAATATCATTTGGAAGATATGACCCTGCGAGAGCTCATCGTGGCATATATTCAATATCCTGCAATTCAAGCGTATTTTACGATTGCTTGTGTCGGGATCGCATACGTAGGCTATCAAAAAGCATGGTCGATATTGCTATTTATTGCCGGATTCGTGGTTGCATTTGTGTACCCTTTGGTCTGGTATCTTTTGCATCGATTTATATTGCATGGACGTTTTTTATATAAATCTCCCTATTTTGCAAAGACCTGGAAGCGCATTCATTACGACCACCATCGCGATCCAAATGATCTGCGGGTTTTATTTGGCGCATTGATTACGACTTTACCTACCGTTGCGCTGTTTAGCATTCCGATTGGCTGGCTGCTGGCCGGGTTGGAAGGAGCGGTGGCCGGAATGGTTTCCGGCGTGCTGGTAACAATGTTTTACGAGTTTTGTCATTGTATTCAACACTTGCACTACACACCCAAAAGTGCCTTTTTGCGCGATATAAAACGGCTGCATTTATTACATCATTTTAGAAACGAAACCGGTAACTACGGAATTACTAATTATTTTTGGGACAAATTGTTTGGAACCTACTACGATAAGCATAACAATAAAATCAAAAGTCCATCGGTGTTCAATCTTGGCTATGACGATCAGGAAGCTCGTTTGTACCCATGGGTGGCAAATTTAAATCAGCCTTCGGACTGAAATTTCCGTAACCATTTAAAAAATACATTCCTTTTGTTAGGAGTCCATCCTGTCTTTTTCTATTCAATCGTTTGATGTCGATAATCGGCAGCTAAAAAAGCAGTTTATCCGCGTGCCTTGGAGTATTTATCGCGATAACTCCAAGTGGGTTCCTCCACTACTCAAAGAACGGCTGGATTTGCTTTCATCCAGGCATCCTTACTTTGAGCACGCCAACGCGCGATTCTGGCTGGCGACACGCAACGGCGATCCGGCAGGACGCGTAAGCGCTCAAGTCGATCAATTATCGCCAAAAAACGAGTCGGGTAAAATCGGATATTTTGGCATGTTCGAGTGTATTAACGATCGGGTGCTCGCTAAAGAATTGCTCAACCGTGCAGAAGAATGGCTAAAAGCGTGCGGTAGAAATATTGTGCGAGGGCCGTTTAGCTTATCGATTAATCAAGAGAGCGGTTTGCTGGTGGATGGCTTCGATACCCAGCCTTTTTTTATGATGGGACATGCGCAACCCTACTACCAGGACCTGTTGTCGGAGTGTGGTTATCTAAAGGCGAAAGATCTCTATGCCTGGTTTAACAAAACAGACTTTAAGCGGCCCTCAGCCATGCAGCGCTTGCTGCAGAGATACCATCGACGCATCGTCATTCGCAATCTCGACAAAAAACAGGCTAAACAGGAGTTGAAACTCGTATTAGAGATATTTAACGACGCCTGGATCAATAACTGGGGCTTTGTGCCGTTTACCGAGAAAGAATTCTTGCATTTAGGAGCGGAGATGTTGCAGTTTTTTCCGCCCGAATATTTCAAAATTGCTGAATACGATCAACAATCAGTCGGGATGATTGTTACCTTGCCGAATATCAATGAGCTTATCGAAGATTTAAACGGCAGGTTGCTTCCTACGGGAATTTTAAAACTTTTATGGCGTTTGAAATTTGCACCTCCGAGCTCCGGGCGAGTACCGTTGCTGGGTATTAAGCAGAAATTTCAAAATCAGTTGGTGGGGTCGGCAATCGCCTTTATGTTGATCGGCGAAATGCAACAAACGATGCTGGCAAATGGATTGGTGACGCATGAGATGTCGTGGGTGCTGGAAGATAATGTAAGGCTGAATAAAATTCTGGAAAGTCTTGGGGGGTATCGTTATAAGACTTATCGAGTATTCGAAAAACAGCTATAAGCAAAAAAATACATAACAGTTTCTGTTTGAGTCTTAGTTTACATAAAAGTACACATCGGGAAGGTGTAGATTAATGCGTTGGAATGCGGTAATTCTTGCGGGCGATCGCGCGCAAAATGATCCGGTGGCTGTATTCACCGGCGTATCCTGCAAGGCGGAGGTGCCTATCGGATCAAGCATGCTATTACGTCGTGTTGTAACCGCGCTTGCAAATTCTCGATACGTAGAAGAAATTTACTGTGTTGGGCCGGATGAGCATGTCATTACTGATAAATATTCTGTGGCCGCCCTGTTTGAGGAATTCAATGTGACTCGCTTGCCGATCGAGATCGGCCCCAGTTTAAGTGCATTACGTGGTGTTCAGGCATCGTCGCATTATCCGACACTAATTGTTACCTGTGATTTACCCCTGTTATCCGCCGATCTCGTGGATAAATACTGTCAAAATCTGAATAATATTCATGCGGATTTTGCAATCGGCGCGGTGGATTCGCGGCGAATTTCAAATCTTTTACCGGAACTAAAAAAAACGACTTATCAGTTCGGAGTACAGTCGGTGTGTTTTGCAAACTTGTTTTCGGTGATGACGGAATCGGGTATGCGGGCAATCGAATTTTGGCAGAATATTGAAGGCAGCAGAAAAAAACCGCTGGAAGTTATCCGTCAAGTAGGCGGTTTTAGTATTTTGCAATATAAGCTGGGGAAGTTGAGCCTGCAACAGGCTGCGCGGCAATTGTCTCGCAAAACTTCGGCGCATATCGAAATCGTGGATACACCCTATCCCGAGGTTGCTGTCGATGTAGATTCTGTTAGTGATTATAAGATATTGCAGGCAAAATTAAGCATAGACGAATAATCATTTGCTTACATGCGCGCGGCAAGTGGTCGCAGCCATTTTGTAACCAAAGCTTGAGCCTGCTCAAGATCCTGGACGAAATCCAGTTCGGTCCAGTCTTTTCCATGGATCGAGCAAACTCCAACATGCCCTTGTTTGGCGAGTTCGTCGATCACCGTTAGATACCAGTGTTGCAGCGCTTCCTGATCATACATCCGCGTATCTACTCTCTGTTTGAACAGTAACGATCCTGCCGGTGTGAAACGCATCATGCCGATAGATTCGCCCGTAACTTGATCAAGCGGTAAATTTTTTGCAACTGCAATTAAGCGTGAATCTTGCGTAATGACTTTCATGTCGTCTTCATCATAGGTGCTTTTATGGTCTGTCACCAAGATGACCGGTTGTTCGTTTTTACTCAGAAGTTGTGTGACGATAGATGGTTCAAACAGGGTATCTCCATTGAGCAATATAAATTCGTCACACAGATGGTCGCGAGCCATCCAGCAACTGGCTAGATTGTCCGCAAGTTCGTAAAACGGGTTGAATACGGTGATTACCTTGTTGCCATACCGTTTGGAAAGAATGCTGCTTACGCGCTCGGCCGCATAACCCACAACTGCAACTACGTGGTCGATACCCGCCGCAAGTAGTGTATCGATTTGCCATTCGATGAAATGTTTGTTACCTAACGATAACAGACATTTGGGGGTAGATTCGGTATAGGGAAGCAGACGGCGTCCTTGTCCCGCACATAATATGATTGCTTTCATGAAAATCTGGCTAAATCAGACCTGCTGCAGTGTACCTTGATGTGTATTGGGGTGCCAGATGAAGGCCATAATAACTTTGCTCTATACTCGGTTGTAGATAAATTATTTGAATACAACATCGGGTCTTAAGTTTTGCTGATTTCTTCTTACTTAACTCGAGAGATTTTGCGGCCGTTTGTGCTTATATGCGGCGTTTTACTGCTGCTAATGGTGAGCTACAGTGCTTTGGGGTATCTTGCAGATGCGGCAAGCAAATTAATTCCTGCGCAACTTTTAGCCATTTTAATTCTGGCGAAAACGGTAGCGGCATTTGAGCTGTTTTTGCCTCTGGCACTATATATCACCTTATTAATTGGGTTGGGCAAACTATATTCCGACCAGGAAATCAGCGCGTTGCAAGCGTCTGGAATGAGTCCGTTCGGCCTGATAAAAGCGCTTCTTCCCTTGATACTGGTCATCACGGTTCTTACTGCCCTGGTATCGCTTTATGTACGTCCGTGGGCCTACGAATTACGTTACGACTCCAAACAGCAAGCAGAGCAGACATATGATTTTGATCGTCTGGAAAGTGGGTATTTCTACGAAAATGAAGAATCCGGTCGAGTATATTTTGTCAGTCAAGTCGATCCGGCGACTAATCTTAAAAATGATATTTTCGTCTATGAGCTAAAAGACGACTATGTACAGGTGATATATTCGAATCAGGCCTACGATGTAGCGTCCGAAAGCGGAGAGCCACCGATAATGGTTTTTCTGGACGGAACCGCCTATCGATTTGAAATCGACGGTACCGATACTGTCGTTGCCTATAATCGGCTGAGTGTATTGCCCGAACCTGAAGGGATTGTTGCGGAAGAATTCAAGCGTAAAGCCGCCGCCAGCTCGTTACTGGCTCGTTCTGAGTTGCCGGAAGAAGTCGCAGAATACCAATGGCGCACGACCTCCGCGTTTAAAGCGTTTTTAATGGCCTTGCTGGCGATATTTCTGGCCAAGACTACGCCGCGGCAGGGGCGATATGGAAAGCTGGTGTTGGGTATCTTGCTGTTTTTCGTGGTGCATAGCAGTAATCTGGTGATGAAAACATGGGTGGAGCAGGGCAAACTCGCGACTATTCCGGGGATGTGGAGTGGAGTGATTGCGTTATTAGTGCTGACCGTGTTACTCGCTCGACGTGAGCGTGCATGATGTCCATTTTGCATCGGTATATCGCACTGAATGTGATCCGCGGTTTTTTCCTGCTGGCATTGATTCTGGTGTCATTGTTTGCCGTTTTATTATTGATTGAAGAGCTGGAAGACGTTGGCACCGGTAGTTATACCTGGGCTCTGGCGATTCAGTATGTGCTATTGCAAACGCCGAAGATTTTATTGGACTTTGCTGCATTTATAGGTCTGGTGGGTTCGATTGTCGCATTGGGCGCGTTAGCAGGACACCACGAGTTGATAGCGGTCGAAAGTGTCGGCGGCACGCCGAAAAATGTGACTTTTGCAGTTATCGTCACCGGTGTCGCATTAATGCTGGGAGTATTGGCAATCGCTCAATTTGTGGTTCCGGTAACACTGCACAAAGCAAATGTAGACAAAACAATTGCCACCGAGGGGTTTGGAGATTTTGTAAGTAAAACCGGCTATTGGTCGCAAAGTAACGGTCGTTTCTTGCACGTGCGCGATATTGAATACGGACGCGTGCCCACCAATATCGAAATCTATGAATTTAATGAGCGGCATCAACTGAAGCGCTACCTGTTTGCAGATCATGCGGATATTCAACAAAGTAATCTGTGGATTTTGCACTCCGTGCAAATAAAAGAAATGGTGGCGGGTAGTATGCAATTGCGTACTGAAATCGAAATGCCGTGGCAATCTTTTCTCAGCGCCGCGCAACTGGGTATTATTGTTTCGAAGCCGGAAGCGTTGTCGTTGACTGATTTGTATCATTTTGTTGTCGGGCTTAAACAACGTGGTGAGCAATCGTATCGTTACGAGCTTATTTTCTGGCAAAAACTGATGAATCCGATTGCTGCGGCGATCATGATTTTACTGGGTATGCGTTTTGTATTCGGATCGCAGCGGCATGTATCGATGGGAAAACGAATAACAATGGGTGTGTTGGCCGGGATAGCTTTTTATGTATTGTCACAGTTGATAACGCATATGGGAACATTGCTGCAATTGCCGCCAACCTTGATCGCCATGCTGCCGGCCGCAATTGTGCTGGGACTTTTGTTTATTCTTTACCTCGCCGGCAATAAAAAATTTCAAGTCTGAGTAGTGAGGATAGAGTTCCCGGATTTGGCAAATAATCTTTGTGCGGTATCCAGATGATAAGTATACATATCAATGTTCCATGAAGTACCCTGCCGAGCGACCTCAAACAGCAAAAATTCAGCTTTGCGACCGGGTTTTTTTTCTGTGCTTGATGCGGAAGCAGTGCCGATTACCGGAATAGAAGCGCCATTTTTGCAGTCTATGTTTTCCGTATGCGTTTTGTGTCCATGGCCATGCAGCACGAGTTGAACCGGATGCTCATATAAAAGATCTGTCAACTGAATGTGATTAAGCAGGCGCTTGCGATTGCTGATGGAATGCACGGTGACGGGATGGTGAATAAGCAGTACCTTGCAATAGTCGTTTAATTCCGGATCGGAAAGCAACTGTTGCAGTTTATCCAGCTGTGCTTGATTAATTCGTCCTGTTGCACGAAACCACGGTGCGGCAAATACGCTGGATACACTTATAAATGCCACATTGCCTCGTATTCTCAAGCTGGGAAAGATGTTCTCCAGATTTAATTCTGCGTTATTTGTAATCGCTGCTTGGCTGTCGAGTTCCTTATCGCCGCGCATATAGTCTTCCCATAAAGCAAAACTTCGATCCCAGCGTCCGTTTACATACAAATCGTGGTTACCGGGAATGACGGTAATATCGTATGCGCCACCGAGTTGATGCAGCCAATTTGCAGCTTGTGTGAATTCGTTTTGCAAACCGATGTGAGTAAGATCTCCTGTGATAACACAGTGATCAACTTGTAAACTTTGTAGCTTCTGAATTGCCAGATCCAATACCCAACGCTTGTGGATATGCCTGCGGTTTCGTAGCCAGGACAGATACCCCAGAATGCGTTTGTTTACCAGTAGGAGTGGACTGAAACCGGCCGGTGACGACAAATGCAGGTCAGAGAGTTGCGCAAATCGAAAAGAGTCATTAGGATGCGCGGCGCTATTGATGCTATCGTTAAACATGAATAATTAAATAAGATTGTCGGCCTCAAGCTATAGAGGGTGCATTCAGATTGCTGTGAAATTTTAATGTAACTCAAAACTGACGTTTATCAAAATGTATTACTACATAGTAAATCAATGTGATGTACGCCTGTGGGGTGTTTCGCAGCAGGAGCGATTCAGGAAAACGATGCTCAAGCTTGGCAATTTCAAGCATATCGATCAACTGGATCACGTCGGTGCCGAAGAACAAGTTTTACTTGTGCGTGCCGATTATCTATTGGATGCCAATGTGCTGGGGAAATTGACGCAGCACCCGCAAGCGATGCTTTCAGATTCTTCCGGACAGGTGATTGCGGCTGCCTGGATTGACGGGAAGCAGGCCAATGAAATCGCGAAGATATTTAGTCGACTAAAACCAGGTAGTGAGTCGATTGTTCCACCTGTATTTTCACCACAAGAGCTTACCGGCGGCTACGACCCTCGATTGCGTAAATTCGATTTATCTCACGTCGTCGAAATAACCGGCAGTGAACAAAAAATCATAGAGAACTATATGTACGATAAGTCGTACAAGGGAATTACGGATCTGGTTACTAAATGGTGGTGGCCGCTGCCGGCAAGATGGGTGGTGCGGCAATGTGTAGCGCTGAACATTTCGCCGAATATGGTTACCGGTTTTGGTTGGTTGCTTACAATATTATCCGGTGTAGCGTTTTACTATGGATATTTTGTATTCGGTTTGATAAGCGCGTGGATTATGACTTTCCTGGATACCGTCGACGGTAAACTTGCGCGAGTTACCCTGCAATCCAGTAAAATTGGTCACGTTATGGATCACGGCCTGGATATCATTCACCCGCCCGTTTGGTATTGGTGCTGGGCAATCGGGTTAAATATCGACACGATTACGGCATTTGGGTTTACGGCATCGACAATGACCTGGTTCTGGGTGATGTTTGCAGCCTACGTAGGCGGAAGGGTGTTTGAAGGCTTGTTTCAATTGATGTTTAACGACATCAGCATTTTTTGCTGGAGACCGATAGATTCCTATCATCGTTTGATTACAGCACGCCGCAATCCCTGCTTAATCATACTTTCAATTGCAATTCTGTTGTTAAATCCGGTGCTGGGATTTATTTGGATTGTTATGTGGACGCTTATATCCACAGCATGGCTTGGGATAAGGTTCTTTTATGCTTGCGTTACACGAATTTTAAGCGGACCGCTTGAGTCATGGATTGCACGCATCGATCCGCTGAACCGAAGTCCGAACCAGGCGACCAGATGGTTTACCGGTTACCAGGCCATAAAAACGATCGCTCCGCTAGTGCGCAGTGACACGTAAAATTTATTTTTGTGGATGAGTTTGTGTCGGCTGATGACAAAATTGCAGCATTAAGCAATCCGCTAAGCGGAAAAAATAAACGGGGAGCCTTTGCAAAATTTGAATCTGCAATCGCCCGATATCCGCACATTCCTCATGTCGCGGTAACCAGTCCCGCGGAAATAACGGCAGCGCTGGAAAAATTTGAACAGGACAATATTACTCTGATTGTTTTAAACGGCGGCGACGGCACGCTGCAGACGGTATTAACGTATTTACAACATATTCGTGGCGAAGCTTATCAGCCAAAAATCGTTTTGCTAAAAGCGGGTACGACCAGCATGGCGTTCGGCGATGTCGGGTGCAAAGGAACTCTGGAAGATGTGCTGGCACAGGTTGCAGCATATGCATCCGGTTCTCCGAATAACTTAAACAATGTTTCACGCCCGGTACTGCGTATGCATTTGCCGAAAAATGCGCAAACTGTTTGTGGTTTATTTTTTGGTGCGGGCGCAATTTACAGCGGCATACTGTATTGTAGGCAAAGGTTGCATACCAGAGGACTTCGCGGCGAACTGGGACCGTCTTTGGCAATGATCTGGTTTTTACTGGATTGGGCTACATTTAATAGATTAACCACGCCTGCGCGTGCAAGAATAAAAATTGAAAATAAAAGCGAATTATCGGGAGAATTCAATATTATCTTAGCAACAACGCTAAATAGACTGTTGATGGGCGTGTATCCTTTCTGGCATAAAGAAAAAGAATCCGAGCAGCTGGCTTTGTCGATTATCAAACGAAATGCACCACGTCCATTCAGAGCATTGTTAAACATATTGCGTGGTCGTGCTCCGGACGTGAAGCATGGCTCCGAACATTATCGAAGCTATAGTCTGTCTGCCGTTACTATCGAAATCGAAAATGGTTTCACTCTTGATGGCGAGTTATTTGGAGATTCAGACGTTGTTACCGAAGTTAAACTGGATGCCGTGGGGAAAGTCAGTTTCCTGACAACATGAGTGACTCTGCATTGCATCAACATTTGTCAACCAGCCTGAAGGAGGTGGATGACGACGTACTTGCAGAAATTGTAAAAGTATTTAGAAAAACTTATTCCGATGCATTAATTGCAGTTGTATTCTACGGTTCCTGCATGCGGACCCGTAAATATGATGATGCAGTACTGGACTTTTATGTCATTGTAGATAGTTATCGCAATGCATACAAAAATAGGTGGCACGCATTTCTGAATAGACTTTTGCCGCCCAATGTTTATTTTGAGCAAGTGAAACTAAATGGAAATGAGATTCAGGCAAAATATGCAGTGGTCAGTCGCATAGATTTAAGTGAAAAAACTGCAAGTTCCGCTTTTCATCCTTATTTTTGGGCGCGGTTTGCTCAGCCGATTGCAGTAGTTCATGTAAGTAATCCGGCAGTATTGCAATGGCTGGTGACTATCCAGCAACAGTCGGTACAAACAATGATACGCAAAGTTGGCTGCATGCTGGAGCAGGAGTGGACGAGTAAACAGTTGTGGATTAATGCCTTGCAATTGACCTATCGTACCGAACTCAGGGTCGAAACAAAAACCAGGGCGGAAGAAATTTATGCAAATAATTCAGATTATTTCGACGGAGTTACCACGGCAGTATTCAAAGAATCATTTTCAGAGTTGGACGCGCGTCGAAATAAAACAATGTGTACGCTGCGCTGGAAATTCAGAAATATTGTCGGTAAGGGCTTGTCGGTGCTGCGTTTATTAAAAGCGACTGCGACATTTGCAAACGGTATAGACTATATCGCCTGGAAAATTCATCGTCATACGGGTGAATCTATTCAAGTTAGCCGGCGTTTGCGCAAGTACCCATGGTTGTTCTGTTGGCCATTATTATGGCGCCTGTATCGAAGTAACAAGATTCACTAGCACATTGTGCGTTGCAATTAACCGTGTTAAATATAATTATTAAATATTATAATAATTAACAATTAGCGACCCGGCGGCAAACGCCACCGGGTCTAACCGCAACCTTCTGGCTGGAAGGAAGTTACGGCTGGCGCCACTATACTTCAGTAACCCTGATTAAGTGCGTATTTTCATAGAGTTATAAGCAAAATTTAACAATGTTTTTCATTTATTAACGTGCAATGGATAACTTGAACAGAAACAAAAACAGACTCAAAAAGTTAATGCATTTATATGGCAAATCATCGCGCCATATTGCGAGTTTGTTAACGAGAGTTACCGGAGATCCATTGTCGGCACGTACAGTGCAATCGTGGAGTGCGGCGCCCGACCTGGTGAGCGCCAGACCCTGTCCGGGATGGGTGTTGTATATATTGGAAAATGAATTACAAATTCTGGCAGAGGAGAGCCACAGCGAAAATTTTTTCAAGTTTTCGAATGTCAAAAACTTAAATATCTAGTTCTCTTTTTACAGCCGCTATCAGCTCGGGCAGAAAATTTTTAATCAAACAATGCGCGCTTACTTTTTTCTTATAATACGGAATATCAACCACGCGTTTGGCTACTGGAAAAGACAGCAAGCTGAGATCCCCGCTTTCGATATTTATCTCCTTTATCCAAATCCAGTCACCTTTGCTACGACCGGTTCTCGCGCTTAAGTCGAGTATGAAGCAGAATTCCGAATTCGATGCGCTGATGATTTTGCATGAAAATTCGGCTTCCTGGCTGGGATGCAGAAGATTGGCAGCCACCACTGCCTGATTGGGAAAATCATAATCGAGCTTGTCCAGGGCTTCCGGGTACGACTCATTTAATAACAAGTAAACTCGGCTGAGCCAGCTAATATCATTCTGATGCATATCTAGCTTGTAAACATTTTCAGTATTGTATTTTTTGCAGCCATTTTAATCGCAAACATTCCATAAATTGCATCTTATCTCTTTTTTTGTACCGCTTATTTCCGCATATAGATTAACGCCAACTTGCCGATACAAAGACAATCAATAAGAACGGTTCAGCTCGTTCGAGATTGTAGGATTCCTGCGCCTGGCCTGGTGGCGCATAGTGCTATGTTTATGGAGGAAAGAACAGTATGGATCTGGCTACACTTGTCGGCTTGATAGGAGCAATTGCGATTATCTGCGTCGCCATTCTTTTGGGCGGAGATTTCGGAACATTTGTTAATGCGCCGTCATTGACAGTAGTTATTGGCGGTACCTTCGGTGCCACGCTTGCGCGAATATCTTTGGGTCAATTTTTCGGTTCATTTAAAGTCGGTCTTAAATCACTTCTGCATAAAAGTGTTGATCCAATGCAGCTAATCGAAGAAGCCGTAGAGTTGGCAAACATTGCACGCAAAGAAGGAATTCTCGCGCTGGAAGGCCGGGAAATCGCTCATCCGTTTCTGGAGCGAGGTATTAATCTTTGTATAGACGGACATGCGCCGGAAGTGGTGCAGAAAATGTTGAATAAAGATATAAATCTCGCCTTGGAGAGGCATATCACCGGCATACAAATGTTCAGGGCGATCGGTGAAGCGGCGCCGGCAATGGGAATGATCGGAACGCTAATCGGACTTGTGCAAATGCTATCTAATATGGACGACCCGAAAGCTATTGGTCCGGCAATGGCGGTCGCGCTATTGACGACCTTATATGGCGCAATTATCGCAAACGCAGTGGCACTGCCCATAGCCGATAAACTGAAAAAAATCAGTGCCGAGGAAAAGCTTAATAAAAATCTCATTCTGGAATCCATTTCATCAATTCAGGCGGGTACCAATCCGCGTGTCGTCGAGCAGTTATTGTTAACGTTCCTTCCCGAGAGCAAGCGTGTTATAGAGGACAAACAAGAGTAGTGCCAAGTAAATGAGTGATGACGAAGACGTAGTACGAGAAGAACCTAATACAGGTGCCCCGGCATGGGTGATGACATTTGCAGATCTAATGTCGCTGCTTATGTGCTTCTTTGTATTGTTGCTGGCATTTTCCGAAATGGATGTGGAAAAATTCAAACAATTATCGGGTTCCATGAAGCACGCTTTTGGCGTGCAGCGGGATATTAAAGCCGACGAAATTCCCAAGGGTACCAGTATTGTTACTCAGGAGTTCTCACCTGGTATTCCGCAACCGACGCCATTTAAAGTGGTTGAACAGGAAACCACCGACGATACAAAAGACAATCTGGAATTTGCCGAAGGCGATAAATCTGAAACCGCTAAAATGGCGGAAAGAATATATGAGGCGGCTGTCGAACGAATTCGCGACGAAGCCGAAAAACTGATAGCGGAATTAAAAGAAGAAATTGATCAAGGCTTGTTGGAGGTCGAGTGGTCGGAATCGGAAATTACCGTACGTTTGCGTGAGCGTGGTTCATTTAATTCCGGCGAGGCAAAACTAAAACCGACTTTTTTTAAAGTAATCGAACGAATCTCGAACACCTTAAACAAAGTAGATGGAAATATCGTCGTCGCCGGTCATTCCGACAACGTGCCAATTAGCAATTATGAATTTAAATCCAATTGGGAGTTATCTGCGGCTCGCGCGGCAAATGTGGTGCATTACTTAACGACCAAGGGCAAGGTTGTGCCGGAAAGGCTGCAAATTCGCGCGCATGCGGATACCGAGCCTTTGGCGCCGAATAATTCCTGGGAAAATCGTGCCAAGAACCGGCGTGTAGAAATAATCATTACCGGTAATGAGCACCTTTTCATGGAATTAAATAATCAATTCAGCGTGGATGACGTGGCAAGCATTCAAGATAATAATAATAACGAGGTTGAAGGTGAGTAAACGGCCCTAGAGCATGAGTGCCCAAGCCGTCAATATTGAACTGTTGCCGACGACTTCCGCGGTTACGTCTTCATTGAAAAATGTTCTGGATCAGGATGAAATCGATTTGCGCGATATTACTGCAATTGCGTTGCAAGATGCGGTCGTATTTATCAATATAATTTTACTGGTAAACCAATTCTTCCAGGAAAGAAATCGTCCGGTTGTAAATACTGTGCAAGCAGCAATCAATTTGCTTGGTTTGCCTGTATTAAAGGAAAAGCTGCTTTCGATAAAGAGTATCGAAGATTCGAATTTGTCCAAAGATAACCAGTCTGCCTATAAACTGGTACGCAATCGAATATTCATTGCGGCTAACATGACCGGCTTTTGGGCTGATTATATGGGTGAAAAGAACATCGAGGAATTGTATTGCGCGTCTATGTTTACCGGCGCTAATTTGCTTTTCCAAATTGTTGCGAACAATGAAGTTAACCGAAGAGAAATTGAAAGCAGCTATTTGGATTCAATCGAAGGTTTGCAGGAATTATACCGGTTTGAAAGCGAATACATGCCTGAATTACCTGACAGCATTCAGCAGATATTTCTGCATTCATCGTATTCCAAGCGACTTTGTTTAAGTGTGCTGGTGTACGAATTAATTTCAGCACTGGAGCTGGGCTATGCAACCGATGAATTCGCCGGCAAACTCGAACCGGTAATCGCGCACATAGATCAAAGTGCCAGTCGAGCAACCTATGATTTGGCTGGCCAGGTGGTTCGATTACATCGCGAAGCGGAATATTCATCCTTCAATCATGCGGCATTTTTCATCTCGACCAATACACAAGCAATAGATCCATTAATTAATGTCCACTAGCAATTAGCTAACTAAGGCCGATTGTCGGCGACAGAACGAATATTTCGCATGGCCATGCTGAGACACTTAAAGCTAAGCAAAATTTGGCCGATAAATTCTTGAATAAATAGAAATTTCTATCAGGAAGCTTACATGGAATACTTTCTCGGCTGGACCTCTACTATAAATTCATTCGTACAGGTATCGCTGGCATTAGCCTTAGTTACAGCCGTATGTGTCGTCGTAATTTTGTACCTGATTGACGTTACTCAAACAAAGCATGCCATTCGAAAAAACTATCCGGTAATAGGGCGTTTTCGGTATTTATTCGAGTATTTGGGAGAATTCTTTCGCCAGTATTTTTTCGCTGCCGACCGGGAAGAAATGCCCTTCAATCGTGCGCAACGCTCCTGGGTTTATCGAGCGGCAAAAAATATCTCCAACACCGCAGCTTTTGGTTCCAGTCGCGATCTAAACAAAGCCGGAACTGTACTGTTTTCCAATTGCCCCTATCCAACCATGTCCGAAGATGCGACGGCTCCCGACTACGATACTATCGGACCATATGCCAAAACGCCGTTTACCACCAATTCGATTTTTAACATTTCCGGCATGAGTTACGGTGCACTATCGAAGCCGGCAATACAGTCCTTATCTTTCGGGGCGAAACAGGCGGCTTGCTGGTTGAACACCGGGGAAGGCGGCTTATCTAAATATCATTTGGCAAGCGGCTGCGACATTGTGTTTCAGATCGGTACTGCTAAATACGGTGTCAGAGATCCGGAAACCGGAAAACTCAGCGATGACAAATTAAAAGAAGTCGCTGGGCACCACCAGGTTCGCATGTTTGAGCTTAAATTAAGCCAGGGTGGAAAACCGGGTAAAGGCGGCATACTGCCGGGTGATAAAGTCACCAAAGAAATCGCAGAAATTCGCTGTATTCCTGAAGGAAAAGATTCAATTAGTCCAAATCGGCATCCGGAAATCAAGTGTGACGATGATTTACTGGACGTAATTAATCGCATACGAAACGTGACCGGAAAGCCAGTTGGATTTAAAGCGGTCATTGGGTCGGAAAGTTGGCTGGACCATTTGTGTTCTGCCATTCTGCGGCGAGGTGCGGAATATGCACCGGACTTTATTACTGTTGACAGTGCCGATGGTGGAACCGGAGCCGCGCCGCTTCCCTTGCTTGACGATATGGGACTTCCCTTGCATGAAAGTTTACCGATTGTCGTAAACAAGCTAATTGAGCATGGTTTGCGTGATCGAATCAAAGTTATCGCTTCGGGTAAATTAATAACGCCGGCAGATGTTGCCTGGGCTTTATGCGTGGGGGCGGATTTTATAACGTCAGCACGCGGGTTTATGTTCTCGATTGGTTGTATCCAGGCGTTACAGTGTAATAAAAATACTTGTCCGACTGGAATCACAACTCATGATGCCAAATTCCAGAGGGGATTGGATCCTTATGTAAAAGCAGAACGTGTAAAACATTATGTGCAGAATATGGTCTACGAAGTCGGTATGATTGCGCATTCATGCGGTGTAAAACATTTGAGAGACTTAAATCGCTTTCATGCGCGAATTGTGCAAGCCGATGGGTTGTCGATCCCGTTAAATAAACTGTACTCAGAACCAAAACCTTTATTTACGCACGAACGCAGAGACTGGTCCACACGCCCTTGGGCAGATGACGCGCATGCCGCACTGGATGCCGGCGATCAAGGTCATGATTCTGAAAATCTCAACGAGAATAAAAACAAGCAAGCTTCATAAGCAGGTAATTTTTAGTATTCCACTCGACGATACAAGCGATGTTAACCAAGTTCCTTTCTCTATTTGCGGGCGATAAAACTCTCAATAAAGAACAAATCGAGGGGCTTGCTTCTTTCCAAAGTTTAAACGGCTTGTTGGATAAATATGCTCAATTCGGCAGCAAGCGTGAGCTGAAGAAAAAAGTCCAGGACCATCGTGAAATCCAGTCGCATTTGGGCCAACGTGATTTAATTCGGTATTTGGATGATATTTTTGACATGCAGATACTTGTTTTGCGTTCTTCAATTTCAGATGCAAAATACAATAAATTCTGGACTTCAAGTTTGCGTGAATTGTTGGTCAAGATTCCATATTCGGGGATGTATCTGGAAACCGCCAAAAAACTGAAAGAAGATCTGGATAGCGGTCATGATCTCGGTGACTGTACCAAACGGGCTAAACAGTTGTTCATGAGTCATGCCAATAGTGCGTACGAAGATCAACAGGAAATTTATCAATTCTTGCAGGGAATATCCGAAAAACTGCAATCAATCTACCTGGAAGTAAATGAAGCGCGCGAAACTTGTTCCAACAGTCAATCGAAAAATAACATACGTTCTTCGTTTGAGCAGGGTGTGCAGGATTTAAAAAGTTCGATCAATTCAAATCAGGATGTTCATTCACTGAAGGACACGCTCAATCAATTAGTGGAAGCACTGCAACATAAGGTCGAAAAAGAACTCGAACAAGATGAAAACGAAACCCAGGTGCTCGAGCAGAAAATTGCCGGGCTTAGCAACAAAGTGAAATCTCTGGAGGAACATGCGCACGATTTGGAGAATGCGATTCGCCTAAAACATGAAGAAGCGATTACGGATCCGTTGACAAAGCTGTATAACCGTGCGGCATATATTCAAGCGTTGGAGAAAGCGTGGATGCAGTGGAAAGAAAACAGTGTACAGGCCACCTTGCTGGTTTGGGATATTGACCATTTTAAAATGCTAAACGATCGTTATGGCCATGCCGCAGGAGATAAAGTGCTGCAGTCGGTGGCCCAAAAACTTAAAGCCAGTGTCGGCGCGAGCGATATGGTCGCACGTTTCGGCGGGGAAGAGTTTGTGATGCTGCTGAATAATAAGGATCTGGAACAAGGTGAACAACTAGCCGAGCAAATTCGAGAAATTATAGCAACGACCGAATTCACTTATAAGCAACAACCATTGCAAGTCACCATTTCTTGCGGTGTGGCATCGTTTGTAAAAAAAGATACGCCTACGACTATATTTGAGCGTGCTGATAAAGCGCTGTATAAAGCAAAACGTTCAGGAAGAAACAGGGTGGAAGTACTTGTTAATGCGGCTTAGTTAATGAAAAACCCGTCAGCTAAAATACTTTGATTGCGTCCGGAATTTTTTGCCAGCAGTAATGCATTATTAGCTCTTTTTAAAATCGAATCCAGACAATCTTGTTTGTCCAGCACTGCAATTCCGCCGCTGATGGTCATGTGTAGTTTCTTGTTATTTGCCTGACGAAAAGTAAATTCATCGACAGCGCTACGAACTCGTTCACTGATCATCATCGCCTGATCGCCGGTTACTCCTTTTAATATCAGACAAAAAGTATCGGCATGGTATCTGAACAACAAATCGGTATCTCTAAGCCTGCTGTGCATCACTTGCATAATGTCATACAAAATTTTATCGCCATGAATATGTCCGAAACTATCGCAGATTCTTTTGAAACGGTCGGTGTTAAACAATATGACGGACATCGGCACGTGTTCTCTGGCAGCAAGTTTGGCTTCGCGAATAATCAATTGTTCCACCAGGTCAGGGTTTGCAAATCCGACCACTCCGCCGTCGTCCGTATATAGCGATGCCGACGCATGCAGGATTGCTGTTTTCAGAGGATGAACCAGTAAAGAGGTAATTAATTCAAACTGATGAATTTCTTCATTGCTAAAGCCTTTATCCCGGTAAATTGTTATATCCCCCCAAACATCGTGTTCGGTATTCAACTGGTAGTTACAAATAGGGTTGGACACCACGCCATGCTGAAGATTAATGGCCAGCAGGGGGAAGCGGTACCGTATGCCGTTTACCGGTAAGGCAGCGCAAATATTGTTCGCATACACTTCAAATAATTCTTGCAAGGATAGCTGATTTTGAAATTCGTAAATCAACCGCAGCACCGAGCCGGAATGTTCGTCTGCCTGGCCGGTAATAGAATAATGCGATAGCGGTCGAATTATTTCAGAATGTTTATGTTGCGCCATGAAGTATTTATGGGACTAAATAGTAAATAAATTTATTTAAAAAAAATATACAATTTTTTAACTAGTTAGAGTACATTTCTAACTATGAAGTTCACAATGTTTCACAATTGTAAGTTCGAATAGTCAAATAATTGACTATTCGAGGGCAAATATTGCGAGCTTTAATATTTAATTACGAGCGATTTCAGGACTTAAACGTGAATTGACCGGTTCGACGGTGCCTGGAAGTGTTGATTGCCGTTTTCATTATAGGTGGTCACGCTGTTGATGTTGCATAGTGAATACAATTGATGCAACGCATTCTTGGACTGATTAAGCAGCATATTTACCAAAGTGCCGTTTTCAGTATTGATATTTTGGCATTCGACTAGCGTTTCAACGACACCATTCCATTTTTGCTTTAATTCGGCCGAGATGCCGTTTTCTTGATTGTTACTGTCCTGATTCAAGGACGCAATATGGGGTCGAATCTGGTTCTCCAGCAGTGCCAAATCGTTCAGCACTTGCTGCTTGTTTTCTGTGACTTCGGCAAGATTTTCGGCGTTTCCGTTTAAAAGTAAATCTCTTTCTGCCGATAACAGATCCAGGAAAATAGAAACACATTTTTGTAATGCGTTGACCGCTTCTTCAGCGGTGTGATGTGGATGGTATCCGTCCATGGTGCACCTGTTTAATAGTTGATATTACTTAAGAAGGTCGTCGATTTCGATCAATTTTTGGGCAATATTGGCGCTGTCGATCTGATATTTACCGTCGGCTAACGCCTGTTTTACCGCTTCGACTTTCTGGCGGTCCACTACTGGCTCGCTGGCCAGACCGGCGACGACTTCGTCCAGTTTTTTTGCAGCACTGGTGAGTTCGACCTGGTCGTTACTGGCGACCGCAGCAGACTCCGCTTTATTGGTCGCAACGGCTTTGTCACCGTCCTTTGCGGGCAGCGATGTCGATTTTACGTTGCTTCCTGATACCTGGTTTGTATTCACATTCTTAATCACATCAGTCATCTGGTTTAACCTTTTCCTGAATTAAATATATCGGCCTAAATTATTAAATCTTTATACAAAAATTTGCTACTGGTTCAAATATTTACGTATACAGTGCTATTTTGGCGCAAAATTCCTTCCAGCTCCTTTTTTGTGGTCAGGCTGCGGACGCGAATCCGGTCGCCATCTGCACCGTCGCTTAAAGCGGTGGCGACGGTACGAATTTCCAGACCATTTTTCCTGCCTATAACATGCACTCGATCACCGCGTTTCACAAGCTTTTGCTTGGCGACAGCCGACATTTGCAGCGTATCGCCGGCTCGCAAGGGTCGTTTTGCAATCAAGCCTACCGGGCTTTGTTCGCTGGAAAAATAATGCCTTATGGATTTACTGATATCGCGGCGTTCCAGCCTTACGTGCCGATCTTCAAGAATGGTTCCGCGGCCAATGGTGGTGGTGGTTACCCATACATCGGTAAATTTCTGAATGTGTGCCCCGATAAAAATTTTCCAGGGCTTGTAGTCCTGACAGCGAATCCCGATTGACGTGTGACCGATTTTTTGCGCACCCGGCGGCCAGAAAATTTGTAAGGGTTGTGAGCATTGATGCAAGCGCAAACGTCGATCCAGTGATTTCACGCTAACGGTCGCATCAGCAGGATCAATCTGCAGATCTTGCTCGATAAACGCTACCGTCTGATCAATTATTTGTTGATGATCCTGCATATTTTCGAGATTCGAAGTTGCTGAAGCCACGGACGTCAGGCTCATACCTATTAATAAGGTGGCGCAGGGAATATTCAACCGGCAGTTGCGAAAGGTAAACGTTCTCATGTTTTTTCGTCGTCAAAAAATTTACTCATGTTTAATGATAAGCAAGGTTCATGCCGGGAAGTTTGATCGAGCATATTTCTGAAATTTTTATTTGCAGGGCTGCAAGCTTTGCCGGGCACCGGCAAATTCTGAATTCGAATTTTCAAATAAGCGGATCAGCGGTCGAATTTTAGATCCGAACGTAGTTTATCGGCTGGCACAGCGATTGCTTTAACGATTACAACGAAATTTTTTGGAAACGATATGCCCAATCCGATTAATCAATTATTTGGCATTCACGCGCAATCGGTGCAACTGCGTTCGCAAAGAGCCGAATTGCTGGCGGCTAATCTGGCAAATGCAGATACACCAAATTACAAGGCACGCGATTTTGATTTTAGCGCGGCCTTGAAAGATATGCAGGGATTGCAAAATACCGGCGCGGTCAAAATTGCGGCCAGCCAGGCAGGACATATATCTAACAACGCAGGAGTTTTGGCTGCAAACGCGATTCGTTATCGCATTCCAGAACAGGCTTCTTTGGATGGTAATACCGTAGACAGCGATCATGAAAAATCGGCATTTACCGAGAATGCATTACGTTACCAGATCAGTTTATCGATTCTGAGTAAAAGAATCAGTGGGTTTATCAGAACGCTACGAGGTGAATAAATAAATGTCGCTATTTAACATTTTTGATATTTCCGGCAGCGGCTTAAGTGCGCAAACCGCTCGCCTGAATATAACCGCAAGTAATATTTCAAATGCGCAATCTGTAGCGTCCAGCCCGGATACGGCGTACAAGGCGCGCAATCCGGTGGTTGCTGCTGCACTTAAAGATGCATTTCAATCAAACTCCGAAAGTGTCGGCGTGCGAACGCTCGGTGTGGTTG
>JANQOT010000081.1 GCA_028285655.1 Gammaproteobacteria bacterium | reverse complement strand
CGCCCTGCAGTGTCGACAAACAATACGTCAAAATGCTGTTGTCGAGCATGCTCTACTGCCTGCTGCGCAATATCGATCGGCTTCTGCTCGACGTTACTGGGAAAAAAGTCGACGCCGATTTGCGTGGCTAATGTCTCCAGTTGCTTAATCGCCGCCGGCCGGTACACATCGCAACTGACGACACTGATTTTTTTCTGCTCAGTATCGACCAGTCGTTTGGCCAGTTTGGCAATCGTTGTTGTTTTACCGGCACCCTGTAATCCGGCGACCAAAATAACAACCGGGGGTTGTGCGCTGAGATTTAAGGACTCGTTGACATCCCCCATTAAATGGATGAGCTCATCCTGCACGACTTTTATAAATGCCTGCCCAGGCGTGAGATTCTCTATTACTTCTTTGCCGATGGCTTTAGCACGCACCTGTTCGATAAACGAGCGCACTACCGGTAATGCGACATCGGCTTCCAGCAATGCCATACGCACATCGCGCAAGGCATCCTGAATATTTTCTTCGGTCAGACGCGCCTGACCGCGCAATTTGCCGACTGTATCCGAAAGCCGCTGCGTAAGATTTTCAAACATAGAAATTTAATACCCGATGGTGCCTGTTAAGCACATAATCACTGCCAATCGATTTATTCAGACAAAGATTATAGCGAAAGAATGTCGCCGCTGGAGATAGATCTGACTTTTCGTTCCGGCATTACTGCTTTCAATTCTGCAAGTATTTTATCTTCCACACCAGGTTGCAGATGTGAAACACAAATTTGCGGATTATGCTCCAGCGCAGCCAAATCGCTGGCCAGGGATTGCGGAGAAAAATGTTTGGCCTGGTTGGCAATTTCCGCCCGCTCATCTGCAAATGCACATTCCACAATCAACAAATCCATATTTTTTGCCAGATTAAGTGCTTCCCACAATTTCGGCGCGGATGCGGTGTCTCCGCTAAAAGCAAAGCCCGATTTTTCATCCTGAACAATGTAAGCGACGGCAGGAACAGTATGCTCCACCTCGATCATTGTGTACGTTGTATCTTCGATTGTGATACTTTCTCCCGGCAACAATGGAATATAACGAGCAACGGGTTTTTCCTTGCTGGGCAAATCGAAAAAATTAGGCCAGATCTTCCAATTAAAGACATGTTCCATCAACGCCTGGTACGTATCGGGTTGGCAGTACACCGACAGGGGCTCTTTGACTAATTGCTCATAAATAGTGTCCAATAACAGCGGCAAGGCGGCAATGTGATCTAAATGGCTGTGAGTAATAAAGACATGCTGGATTTTAAACAGATCTTCCAGCGGAAGGTCGCCAACCCCGGTACCGCAATCAAGCAGTGTATTTTGTCCCACGCGAAGCGAAGTCGTTCCTAATCCCTGACCAATGCCACCACTGCAACCCAGAACATGAATATCCATGCGTTAATTATAATAATTTTTGGTGAGTTCGTTTTACAATTTGGAAATCGTATCATCGGCGAGTAACCGGAAATGTCTAACAGCTCGCAATGTACTGAATTTAGTAGAATTGATATGGATATCTTGGCTGGAAAATTGCAGGCATAATAGCAACTAGTAAATTTGGTTAACTAAAACGTGACATCGATCGGACTATTTTCGCTGGTATTATTCGCAGCCGCCGCAATTTTGATCTGGCGCTATATGCTCGTCAAATCAAGCGGTCAACAGACTGCTAGCAGAACACCGTTTCTGGCAACATGGGCTGCGGGTTTGATCGCATTGCTGATATACCTGTCCGACCGGCTATTTATTGCACAAGGCCTGGATTTAGGTTTTTACAATTCATTGCTAATTGCAGCATTTGTTGTTTGTTTACTGCTGTTTTTAACCAGCACCGTTAAGCCGATGGAATACCTCGGCCTCATCGTGTTACCGCTTACTATTGTATGCTTAGGCCTGAATATATTTTTACTGCGGCCGGGCACACCACTTACGCTCAACGCCGGCATTCAAACCCACATTATTTCATCTATTATTGCATTCAGTATTTTATGTCTGGCTGCGGTACAGGCGATTCTGTTGTTGCTACAGGAACGTAAAATAAAACAACACACCTCGCCCGGGATTTTGCGCGCCCTGCCTTCGCTATACGAGAACGAAGTGATTTTGTTTCAGTCGATAGGCTTGGGTGTGCTGGTTTTATCCATCGCATTAGCCAGCGGTTTTATTTATCTGGACGATATATTTGCCCAGCACCTGGTACACAAAACAACATTATCGGTGTTGGCGTGGATAATTTTTGTCGTTCTTCTTTGGGGCAGAATTCAATTCGGATGGCGCGGCCCCACCGCAGTGCGCTGGACTCTGGGCGGATTCAGTTTTCTGATCCTGGCCTACTTCGGCAGCAAGTTTGTCCTTGAATTAATACTTTACAGAGTGTAATTCGATCTTCGGTCTTGACAAGCTTTTCCTCAGTTGCGTACAACGGCAGTGTGATTGACTATGAGGAGGGCTCGGTAAGCTCTTGGACGAATATTCGATAAGTACGCTATTTATAATCCTAGGCGTACTACTTTTACTGTCGGCGTTCTTTTCCGGCTCAGAAACCGCTCTTATGGCGTTAAACCGTTACCGGTTACGTCATCTTGCCAATAAAGGCCATCGCGGCGCGCAGATGGCGCAAAATCTTCTTGAAAAACCAGATCGGCTAATCGGCTTGATTCTTCTGGGAAACAATGTAGTTAATTTAATTGCATCGCCGCTAGCCGCATATCTGGGTTACCGTTTATACGGCGAAGTTGGCGTAGCGTCTGCAACCGCATTGTTTATCGTCGCAGTGTTGATTTTCGCTGAAGTGACCCCTAAAACACTGGCCGCACTGCACTCCGAAAAAATTGCTTTTCCTGCAGTGTATGTGTTCACGCCATTACAATACATTGCATACCCGTTTGTTGTTTTTATCAATGCAATCTCTAACACTATATTACGATTATTTGGCGTCAGCCTTGAACGAGACAGTCTTAGTTCTTTAAGCCAGGACGAATTACGTACCGTGGTAAAAGAAGCCGGCGGTTTAATTCCGCGCAAACACCAAAAAATGTTGATCGGTATTCTGGAATTGGAATCCGTAACAGTCGAGGACATCATGATTCCGCGCAACGAAGTTCAGGGAATAGATCTCGACAACGACTGGGACAATATACGCGAACAAATCGTCAACACTGCTTTTACGCGTATGCCGGCATTTCATGAAAATCTGGACAATGTGGTGGGCTTTGTCCATCTGCGTAAAATACTGCCGCAAATTATCGAAGACGAACTTTCGCTGGACGAATTAAAACAGGAGTTGCGCGAACCGTATTTTATCCCTGAAGGTACCAGCCTCAATCGTCAGTTACTGAATTTTCAACGCGAACGCCGACGCATCGGTTTAGTGGTCGACGAGTACGGCGACATTCAGGGATTGGTGACGCTGGAAGACTTGCTGGAAGAAATCGTCGGCGAATTCACCAATGATCCGGCCACTCTGCATATTGACATCCACCCGCAGGATGACGGCAGCTATGTCGTCGACGGCAGCACACATGTACGCGATGTGAATAAAGCGCTGCAATGGCATTTGCACGACGACGGCCCCCGTACAATTAACGGGCTGGTCCTGGAACAACTGGAAACAATCCCGGAAGCCGGTACCACGGTACTAATCGACGGCTACCCGATCGAAATTATTCGAATTCTGAACAATTCCGTACGCACCGTGCGCATCAAGCCAAAAGTGAAATCGGCAAACCAGGTTCAGGATTGAAGTTTTACTCGATTCAGACCAGACTCCGGAATACGTTAGCGAGAGTCTAGATGAGTAAAGCCATTCAATATTTATGCGATGCTTGCGGCCACACGTTCAGCAAGTGGAGCGGGCAATGTCCGGAATGCAATGCATGGAATACGCTGGAAGAACAGCGCGCATTGCGATCAGTCGGCACGCGCAAAACGGTTGTCACACCGGTCAGCCACCAGATCACTCCTCTGTCAGATGTAAATGCCGAACAGCAGGCGCGGGTGCAAACCGGTTTGGGCGAACTGGATCGCGTACTGGGCGGAGGAATCGTTCGCGGTTCGGTGGTATTGCTTGGCGGCAGTCCCGGTATCGGTAAATCTACGCTGTTATTACAAATGCTGGCGGCTCTGGAGCAATTACCCACTCTCTATATCAGCGGCGAAGAATCCGCTCAGCAAATTTCTTTACGCGCGGAGCGTTTAAAGCTAAACAAAGAAAATATTCGCTTACTCAGCAGTGTATCTCTCGAAGAAATCGTTGCTGCATTGCAAACCAGCAAACCGCAACTTGTTATTGTCGACTCGATTCAAACACTAGCCAGCGAGCAATTAAATTCAGCACCGGGATCGGTTTCACAGGTGCGCGAATGTGCAGCCCAGTTGGTGCAACTGGCGAAAAACACCGATACCACTTTATTCGTTGTCGGT
>JANQOT010000073.1 GCA_028285655.1 Gammaproteobacteria bacterium | reverse complement strand
AGCTTGTCGCCTTTTTCAGATTCGCTCAAATAGGTTAATGCTTGACGACTCAGTGAGTTCAACGTTAGGTTCCCTTCTTCTGTATAGTTTCATTGTTTTTCTCCAGCCTTTAACATACAAAAAGTACGTTTTGACTTTTTTTGTGGTTAGATCGTATGAGGCTTGGCTGATCTTCGCTGTGAGCCGTGTCCCAAATCGACGGACTGAAAATTCAATAATAACAAAGGGATGTTTGCGGTCTGGAGCGCTAGCAGCCGCAAAAAAAAGAACCGGAAATAGATGTTTACAGTAACTGTATGTCTTGTCGTTGTATTTTATTTGCCCAGCTCATCGCATAGAGCTTCGAACTCCGAAGTATATTTGTCATTGTTCTGTTTCAGAATCTTGATGAGTTTTTCCAGTTTTTGTTTTACGTTTCTACGTTCCGAGTCGGTTGGTTCAATAGCTTCTTCGTATTCGAAATAACTCTCAAGCGTATCCTGAATTAATAAACCAAGTTGTATGTCTTCTTGTTTTGGTAGTGGTTTATTCACATCGCTCCCCTTCTTGTTTCTATAAAGCCCGAGTAATTTGTCACGAAAAAAAATGTAAATATGAGATCGTCATCTAACTTTTCGGCGAATTCACGCACCTGTAATAATCCGCCAAATCAGGAAAGTTCTACGTATACAGCGAAATAAATGCTGAACTCACCAATAAATATACAGTTATCGGAAATAACGAAACGCAGAAAAATTTCAAGCGCTGAAATGGTTGCCTATATTTGCGACGAATACCCTAAATCGAGGCAATAGAGAGGATTTTTATCGAAAATGTCCTTTAACCATATTGATTCGTTATCAAGTTAGACACAAGCTAGCAATCGTAAAATTCGACTTTTATGGGGGGTTGAATGAAAACTACAAAACCAAAAATGAAAAGAAATCAAAAACACAATACGATTTATTTTTTACGAAAAATCGGTGACGGCTTGGCAAAGCAACACGACGAACAGCCTAACTACAGTAGGCGTAGATTAAAAGAATCGCACTGACTGTTTTTGCCTAGACCTTATTACTAAAACACGCTTTGGCGATTTCACCGATATGACGGATATCGGTTCCACAACATCCGCCCAGCACATTCAGGTTTCTGAGTTTTGATCTTAACTGCTGAAACTGTTTCCCCAGATCATGCGGATCACCTGCATCCAGTTCAGTAGCATTATCCAGTTCTTCGTGACTGCAACGCGAAGCATTTGCACGAACACCGCGAATTCGGTTTAACCATTCACCTTGTCCCTTTAGAACCGAAAAGAAATGGGTTGGGTGTGCGCAATTCACCATATAATATGCGGGCGAGCCGTTGGTTTGTTCTTCGACGGTTTCAATTGCAGATTGCAGTGAATCACCCGTCGGTAATTTTCCATCGGTTTCAACCGTGAACGATATCGCAACCGGAATACTCGCGGTTTCGGCTGCGCGCGCAACACCTACGGCCTCGTCGATATAATTCAGGGTCAGCGCAGTGACCATGTCGGCAGCGGTGCCTTTAAATATACCGATTTGATGCGAATGGTAGTCTTCCGCCTGGTTGGCGGACATGCAGTGCACAGGATTATAGCCGTCGCCGCGCGGACCCAGGCAACCACTAATGACCAAATCAATATTTTTATCCTGGCTTGCATTGCGCACTTCCTCCAATAGCGCCACCGCCTTGTGAATTGCATGGCTAAGCTCGCTATCGCTATACCCAAGTTGCTGCGCCCAGTCTTTGCTCGCCCGCCAGGTAACTGCTTCCAGAATTAAACCGGCGTTAAAGTAGCTGGCCAGATCGACAAAATCCAGAAAGTATTGTCGCAACCAGGCGCAATGGTTCTGGTTTTTTAAAACGTCAAAGGCCGCAAAACAGGGCAGCTCGATTCCCTGCTGAAAAACCAGGACAGTCTCGATTCCACCATCGGTAAGAAATGGTTTCCCGGAAAGTTGCGGTAACTCGCTTCGATACATAATTAGAGAATGGTCGTTATTGCAAAGACACTACATGAAAATTGTTACAAATAATATTCAGTAAACCCGTTCCCGGTGAATTAATAATTCTTATTATATGCCCGTCGAGTAACTTGATTTCGAGCTTTTGCAGGTATTGTCAAAGCGAATTCAAGCAGTCCGACGAAAACGCAATAGTGGTATACGCGCACTGTTTTTTGAACCACAGAATCGATGTTGTCGCTTCACTTGGGCGCCTGAAATTTTTAATAAACCCCCCGTTTTCGACGAACTTTGCTTGGCTTCTTTAGGCTCGGTTATGGACCTAACTGGCTGAAACTACTCCAAAAAAAGGCGGCACCATTAAATTTTTTTATAAACGCAAAATAAATGATGAAAGCATTTGACCTTGGACCATGGTCCATAGTGTAAACATAGCAAAAGTACTTAAATTACTTAAAGGTTCATCAATGGAAATGACTATCGGACAGCTGGCAGAACAAGCTCAAGTGCCCATCGATACCGTCAGACACTATGAGCGCCAGAATCTTTTATTTCCCAAGTCGCGCAATCAGTCCAATTACCGCATTTACGACGAAACCTCCCTGGAACGAATCCAGTTTATAAAGAACGCTCAAAAGCTGGGGTTTCGCTTGTCAGAGATCCGAGAAATTCTGTGTATCGATCATACCAACCGAGTCTTTATGTCCGGGCTCGATTACGCGATTAAAAAACTGGGTGAAATCAAAAACGAAATTACTTTACTTGCAAATAAAAAAGACAAACTCCAGGCCATTATCGACGAATATGATTCGGCCGATAACGCAGAGGTTTGCGCGTTTTTCGAATACCTGAAAGCCAATGAAGTCATGCCGTCGTCGGAACTAATTTTCTGTCGACATTCTTACCTGTTTGACGTCGGTCATTGGGAACTGGAGGGAAACTTTAAATCCAACGGCGCCGCCTCGGTCGGCATGACCGGATCGGTAGATATCTTCCATGAAAATAATCTTTGGTATGTAAACAGGCAGTTGATACTAAAAGACAAGGACCATACCAATGAATCGGTAAAATTTGTTATTCCTTCAACAACTACCGGTGATACCACTCAGGATTTCAAGGCTAGCTGTTCCGTATTCGGTGATGTAAACGGTTCCATCACATTTGCCGGCGAAGACATCTTCAAACATTATGAAATGCCCAAACAAAAAGTCGAGGGCCACGAATATTTAAAACGGGTGCACACCGATCTGTACGAAGCGCGCGGCGTGTTGTCCGATGGCAATGTTTCGATTGCATTATGGGATTATGAATTAACCCGCAGCGATGCCGAAGCGTTTATGTAAGCCCGACCTGGATTATTACCTTATATAAACCAGTATTTAATCTTTTGTGTATGCAAATTGATAACGAGGCATTCGATTTATTAATGCGGCTTTCACGTCGCGCACAAATCGTTAGCTCCGGAAATCCTTCAAGTATCGTAATTCGCGAATATCAAAAAGCCTGGGCGTCCGAACTTGTGTTTATCCTGAATAAATGCACCGTGCTCGACGATGCAGGAAACGTGGCAAGGCGGCCTGTTGAGGAGTAAACAATTCCGGTCCGCCGAATTTTAAATATTCGAAAGCTTGTTTAATTCGCGAAGTTACCCAACGGTATACGAATCAGGGCGGCATCGCCTTGTTTGCAGGTAATAATCACTTCGTGCGGTACTCGAACATTGGATAACGCCATTTGAACATCGATCTGGCTGGTATACGCTTCTTCCTCATATTCCTGCCCATAGAAGCCTCGCAATTCATAGATCTCCACCGGCAGTTCGCTGTCAATCACTCGCGTCGGCCCGTGCAATCTGTAGGTGCTGATATTGCGCGGCGCGGTAACCGTTGCGGAAATATGCAAGGAATCCCCGTCGATAAATGCACGTCCGTTGTCGGCTGCCAGGCCCTCGCAGCTAGTGATCGGTCGAGTCAATATTTCAGCTTCTTCTTCCGAGTCTTTGTTGGAGCAGGCGGTCAGGCTGAAAGAAAGGGCGATGAGTAAGAGGAGTGTGTTGGTTTTGGTCATAGGGGGTGTATTTTAATGTAAAAAAGTTGGCAGGGTATAAAGTCGCCGACAATTTTTTGTATCTATAGGCACCTCATAGGTACATAGGCCACCTAGAAGAAATCAAAAAATAAGAAATAGCTTTATTGGCTCACCTTTTGGTGAGCCCTTGGAGTTCTGTCAATAATTGTATTTCTAGTTCGTCGAATGAAATATAATTATTATGTTTTTATGGCATAATTATACTATAATTAAATTAGTGAACTTGATAAATGCCTAGGAAAAAGAATGACTTAAAAACAGTTCCTTTACAGTTGTCAACTAATCCAATTGTAGTATCTTATCTCGATGAATTGGTAAAAACTGGGTTATACGGAAAGAATGTGCATGAGACAGCCGAGCAACTAATAAGAAATTCGATTAGGCAAATGATCGAATCTGAGAAGTTGGTAGAAAAGAAATAAGGCATATGTACTAATGTCTCTACCTAAATTTAAGTACCCGCCTCTTACGGAGGTGGTGTTATCTATCCAATTTAAGCCGTTAGAAAATCTCAATGCCGCGTTATTAGGTATTTTGTGGGAAAAATTTTCAGCGGATTTTCCAGTGGTAGATATTCAGCATCCCCTTGCACACGAAATTGAAAGATTGGTAGACAGGAATCCTGCAAGAAGTGTAGGGGATCTAATGTTTTCCAAAAAGCCACCTAACCCAAGATACTGGTTCATTGATCAATCTGGTAACAATCTTGTTCAGGTACAACATGATAGGTTTATAAGGAATTGGAGAAAGCTATTAGACTCAGATGTCTATCCTCATTATGACGAAACTATCCGACCAAAATTTTTATCTGAATATTCTAAATTTTGTGAATTCGTTACTGAGAAAAAATTAGGTCAAGTTGAAGTGGATCAGTGTGAAGTAACTTATATAAACCACATAGAATCTGGAAAGGGTTGGAAAAAGCATGAAGAATTTTCAAAAATTTTTAATTTTCTACCTGTAAGTATAAAGGCGACAGGAAATATAGAACCGGAAAGTGTTGACTACATTGGTAGAAACATAATTCGTGATGATAAAAATAATTTTATAGGGCGGTTGAACGTAAAGGTCGTTCCAGGATTTAAACAAAATGAAGAATTACCAATCTATATATTTACATTAACAGCAAAAGGTATTCCTGACGAACCAACAATAGAATCATCAATAAATTTTATAGATTTTGGTAGAAAAACAATCGTACAAAATTTTAAAGACCTCACTACATCAAATATGCATGAAGTATGGGAGTTATTAACATGAGATCAAATGCATTAAGTTATGCGCTAAGTACACATGGTTGCTCAGGTTATCAAACTATAAATGAGGGGCTACCCTTTTCAATTTTTGAGCAATCGCTACCGGTATGGCAAAGTGAAGTTTACAGTCAAATTTTAAAGCTATTGCAGTTAGAAGAAAATTGGGACTCATATGGAGCGAAAAAAATTAGTATAAGCGCTGCAAAAGCAATGTTTTCTGTATTGTCAAATCTAATGTTGGATGATACGCCACCTCCCACTATTGTTCCGACATCAAGTGGTGTTCTACAAGCGGAATGGCATACGCGAAATATTGATTTAGAGATGGAGGTAATCTCTGATTCAGTAATAGATGTCTATTTTGAGGATCATAACTCACAAATCTCTAAAATAGAGGAGGAGTTAAGGGTTGATCTCACAAAGTTGGGTGAATGTATAAAACTATTAACATCTAGAGCATAAATAAAAAAACAAAATGTGCGCAGATGATGATTCTATTTTAGACGACGATAATCTTTATAGAAGAGTTCCTGATGTTCAAATAGTGCCTGATGACAACACCGGTGAGCTTCGCCCAACTTCGAAAGCATTTCAAAACGAATCAGGGCAAAAGGCCATGTCAGTTTCTCACGCTTTAAAACTTGAGAAGCACGGTGGAAAACCACATGATTTAATCAGAAATTATCCGCATTGCTGTCTTGCGTCAATAACTGCTGGATTAACACGGACACATAATCAAATTGTTTATTACGATGAAATTGAAGAAGACATTTCTCATACCCACGTTGAAGGTAAAAAAACAAAGGGATGCAGAAGAACTTTTTCAAAGCAAGCTGTTTGGATAATTCCGCCTAATTCAGCATAAATATACTCATATAATTTTGTGCTGTTGATTATTCTCCCCAATCACATAAGGAGACATCAATACAATTTATTTATACATCATTTTGTCTCTGTAACAAATTGGTTCTTTTTGTAATATCGCTAAAACATTTGAGAGTAATTAAAAATGAGTGAGCTGTCCGAGTTAATTAGAGCTATTGCATCTTTGCTTTGGCCAGCTTTTGCTTTTATTGTTTTGTATTTATTTAAGTCTCAAATTGCAGATGCAATTGGTCGAATTCGCAAGGGAAAGTTACTGGGACAAGAAATAGAGCTTGGCGATTCACTGGAAGAACTTAGGCAGAAGGCATTAGATCTTTCAAACGAGGTAAATTCATTGCCAACCAATGAGGAGGTCAAAAGTGAATTAAACAATAATAGTGAGTCAATACCCCATGATCCAATTAAAGAGATCATACATGAAGCTGCACGATCTCCAAAGGCCGCTCTTATACTATTGGCTACTGAAATAGAACGAGAATCTAAACAAGTACTAGCAAGCGTTGGGTTACTAAAAGGAAGAACAAATATTTCATTTATACAAGCTATCGCAGAATTAGATAAACAATATGGTGGATTAGCTGGTCATGTGTCTAGTGGCATAACGTATTTTTGGGATATTAGAAATAAATTAATACATGGAGGTAAAACAGACGATGCAAATATACTAAGTGCAATAGACTCTGGTATAACAATTCTGAAGTCATTGCAAGCAATGCCTAGAGAGACAAATGTCGTCTATCATCCAGGAGTAAAGTTATACTCAGATCAAGAGTGTAAAAATGAAATTACTAGTGCCAAAGGAGTAACCCTTGAGTCTTCTTCTCCAGGCGGGGCAAACACTTTCTATAGAATATTTCCGACTACAAAAACACACTTTAGAAAAGGCATAAGAGTTGCTTGGGAGTGGAGTAATGAGAATCGATGGGGCAATACTTGGTACAGAGATCCAGACAATAATGAAATTAAGCCAGCTTGGAATTCAGCCTTGGAGTTTGTCGGTCGAAATTTAGACGAAATTTAAAATTTAGTAGACAGTTAAATTAATAGATATTTATTCAATATATAAAGTATGTTTGAAAAAATATTTAGCTATGTTCCTAGCTGGGAAGGTTTGAGAATAATAGGAAAATCCAAAGTGGTTGGATTAACTATTTTAATTCCATTTATAGGATATTTACTTTTATTTAATGAAACTATAATTTCGAATCTAACTATTTCACAGAATATATTAGGAATAAAACAAACTACTGAAATTACTATTTCACGTTTGTACTATTTATATTTTGGCCTTACATTTCTAGGAACTTCTTCAATACTTTTTGCTCTTTTGTGTCCTAGCGAAATTAAACAGCATCCTTCAGAGCACGATTATATAAGTAATGAAATTGGCGTTATGACAAATTCTAGACTTTCCGCTATTGGCAGGTATTATGCCTCTATATTGAAAGAAGGAAGTAATTTACATAAAGAACTAGTAAATTATTCAACTGCTTATACTAGTGCAGACACCAAGGCAGAGCGCGTGTACTCGGGCCAACCTGATAGAATAATTAAGTACGCGCGAGAAATAGAAAATTCAGCAAAATTAGACATACTAAACTTTAATTGGAGGTACAAAAATTCATCTAAACTTTTAGTGCGACTATCTATTTTACTGGGCTATCTGATTGGGTTTATTTTAATTTTAATTCCTTCAGCAATTGTATTTTTCAAAATCTCAGTAAACTTACTTGACAAAATATAAGTAGGTTTATATTTCGAAAATATGTATTTTTAGATCAATGGGGTCAGACTCGATTGATACTTATATAAGGGGTGGCTGCGTGACTATTTATTTACACGTAATAGCCAGTGGCCAAATTCAATAAGGTGTGGCTTCGCCACGATTTATTTGCGTGTTGTTCCAACACGTTAAAAACAATAAGGAATGCCTGCGGCATAATTAATTTGCCCGTAATAGCCAAATTCTATTAATAATGTGTGCCGCAAGCGGCACTATTAATCTGCGCGCAATACCCGCGCGCAAGTGTGGTGCCGGAGATAGGATTTGAACCTACGACCTACTATTTACGAAACAGTTGTTAATACTTTCCTTTCCTTAGAAACGTCTTACACTGCAACATAGTAAGTGTTTCTTTTTATACACATTATTATTTTACATCGTGTACGTCAATCAGTAGTTGTTAGGTTAATCACGCTAACGTACTGACGCAAACCGTATACTAAGTGTAGTACTTTTAGTTTTTAAAGGTTAATTAAACCAGTTTAAATGAATAGTAAACAACTGATTACAGTACACGGAACGCATGCAGCAACGAATCACTAAACAGTTTTTAGATCAAATTGATCCTCACCCAAGTAAGGATCAGTTCTTCTTTGACCCAGGTCTTGCAGGGTTTGGAGTCAAAGTAACCCCGACGGGACGCAGAAGTTTTATTGTAAATGCTCGAATCAAAGGTCGGCATCCCAAGCGGGTGACCATAGGCCAGTACCCCGATTGGCAAGTTACCGAGGCGCGGGATAAAGCACTGGCGATACTAAAAAAACTTCGAGAGGGCATCGACCCTATTCAACAGGAGAAAGCATTGCGGGAAAAAGCCTATCGGGCCGCTTCCCACGAAAAGGCACTTCAGGTCTCTCTCGGACAAATAGTTGAACAATTTCTGACAGCTCGGGAGCTAAAGCCCAAGACCCAATATGACTATCTCAACACGATCAAGAATTGTTTTTCAGACTGGTATGACCGCCCCATAAGGTCCATCACGCGACGTGACGTGGAGGAAAAGTTTCGCTATATCCAGGCCCACAATCGACGATCTAAGACGGATAATGGACGCTCACAAGCTCGCAAGTCCATGATTATATTGAG
>JANQOT010000070.1 GCA_028285655.1 Gammaproteobacteria bacterium | reverse complement strand
TTGATGAGTGCGGTCATTCCCTCACTCAAGGAATTAAAGAAAGAAGGCGAGGCCGGCCGGCGCAAGATTACGCAATACACTCGCTATGGCACGGTGTTTTTAGCCACCTTTCAGGCGCTCGGGGTCAGTATCGCGCTGCAAAACCAGGGCATTGCTATAACTCCCGGGCCAAGCTTTATCTTTACCGCGGCAATCAGTCTGGTGACAGGGACCATGTTTCTGATGTGGCTGGGTGAACAGATTACCGAACGCGGTGTGGGTAATGGTATATCCATTATCATTTTTGCCGGCATTGTTGCCGGATTGCCTTCGGCAGTGGGTGGCACGCTGGAGCTGGCGCGCACCGGAGAATTGTCGAGTGCGCTGGTGTTATTGTTATTTGCGATGACGATTGTCGTAACCGGAATCGTCGTATTTATCGAACGCGGCCAACGCCGCATTACGGTGAATTACGCCAAACGTCAGCAAGGGCGAAAAATGTATGCGGCACAGTCCAGTCACTTGCCGCTGAAGTTAAATATGTCGGGTGTGATTCCGCCGATTTTCGCATCCAGTATTATTTTGTTTCCCGCGACGTTGGGACAATGGGCGGGTAATGTAGAAGGATTGGGCTGGTTACAGGATATTTCGTCGACGCTGGCCCCGGGGCAGCCTTTGTACGTAACTTTTTACGCGTTGGCGATTATATTTTTCTGCTTTTTCTACACCGCAATCGTATTTGATTCGCGCGAAACAGCAGATAATTTAAAACGCTCGGGTGCGTTTATTCCCGGAATACGGCCGGGAGATCAAACCGCGCGATACATCGACGGTGTGTTAACGCGCTTGACTGCGGTCGGAGCGATTTATATTACGCTGGTATGTTTGATGCCGGAATTTTTGATTTTGAAATGGAGTGTGCCGTTTTATTTTGGTGGTACTTCATTGCTGATTATAGTCGTCGTGGTAATGGATTTTATTGCTCAGGTGCAATCGCACTTAATGTCGCATCAGTACGAAGGACTGATGAAGAAGGCCAACCTGAGGGGTGGTGGTCGAGCTGGTTCGCCGCGCTAGGAGAAAAAAATGAAAGTCAGGGCATCTGTAAAGAAAATGTGTCGTAACTGTAAAGTGATCCGTCGAAATGGTGTGGTCAGAGTGATCTGTTCGGACCCGCGCCATAAGCAACGCCAAGGGTAGAGTACTCTGGGAATGCATATTTTCGGAACAAGCGGCAAAACGGTGAAATTGATTGAAACCCGTGATTTTATTGGTAAAATTCGCGGCTTCCTTGCGCATTTAGTGCGCAAGTCATGTGATGTAAGGAGTTAATGTGGCACGTATTGCCGGTATAAATATCCCAGTACACAAGCATACCGAAGTGGCTTTGACCGCTATATTCGGTATCGGACGCGCCAGCGCCCGCAAAATTTGCGCGGCGACCGGAGTCGGTCCTGCCGTCAAGATAAAAGATCTGACGGAAGACGAAGTCGAAAAGTTACGGACGGAAGTGGCCAAGCACCAGGTCGAAGGTGATTTGCGTCGTGAAATTTCCATGAATATCAAACGCTTGATGGATTTAGGTACCTATCGGGGTATTCGCCATCGACGCGGTTTGCCGTTGCGTGGTCAACGCACAAAAACCAATGCGCGCACTCGCAAGGGTCCGCGACGACCGATTAAGAGATAAAGGCTGTTTTATGGCAACCAGTACCGCACGTACGCGCAAAAAAGTAAAACGAGTCGTCACCGACGGCATCGCGCACATCAACGCGTCTTTTAACAATACCATTATTACCATTACGGATCGGCAGGGAAATGCACTCTGCTGGGCCACTTCCGGTGGCTCGGGCTTTCGCGGCTCGCGCAAAAGCACCCCGTTTGCCGCCCAGGTCGCGGCAGAACGGTGCGGCAATGTGGCGCTGGAATACGGCATGAAAAACCTGGATGTATTGGTCAAGGGTCCGGGTCCTGGGCGCGAATCTGCAGTACGTTCCTTGAATGCGCTGGGATTCAAGATTTTAAATATTACCGACGTCACGCCCATTCCTCATAATGGCTGTCGACCGCCGAAAAGAAGAAGAGTGTAAGGGTTTATGGCTAGATATTTAGGACCAAAATGCAAATTAAGCCGGCGCGAAGGCACCGACCTGTTATTAAAGAGCCGGGTCCGATCGCTCGACTCCAAATGCAAATCCGATAAGCCGCCGGGTCAGCACGGCGACAAGCGCGGCCGTACCTCCGACTACGGATTGCAGTTGCGTGAAAAGCAAAAATTGCGTCGTATGTACGGAATTCT
This sequence comes from Gammaproteobacteria bacterium, assembly GCA_028285655.1. GTDB lineage: Bacteria > Pseudomonadota > Gammaproteobacteria > UBA4575 > UBA4575 > JANQOT01. The sequence goes on along the minus strand of JANQOT010000070.1, from coordinate 472 downwards.
GGAGCGTCAGTTTCGAAACTATTATAAAAAGGCTTCGCTGCAAAAGGGCTCGACCGGTGAAAACCTGTTGACGCTGCTTGAATGCCGCCTGGACAACGTCGTATACCGGATGGGCTTTGGTGTTACGCGTGCAGAGTGCCGCCAGTTGGTAAGCCATAAAGCAATAGAAGTGAATGGAACCGTGGTGAACATTCCTTCTTACCAGGTTAAATCAGACGATGTAATCGCGGTGCGCGAGAAAGCACGCAAACAGTTGCGCATTCAGGATGCACTAAACACTGCCGAACAATTCGGATTTCCGGATTGGGTGGAAGTGGACGGTAAAAAAATGCAGGGGACTTTCAAATCACCGCCGGAAAGATCCGATTTACCTTCAGATATTAATGAATCGCTCGTCGTCGAGCTATATTCCAAGTAACAACAGCGTAGAGGTCATTTATTGTGGCAAGTTCAAGTGAGCTACTCAAACCTC
>JANQOT010000047.1 GCA_028285655.1 Gammaproteobacteria bacterium | reverse complement strand
GGCAAATTCATTTCCGGCTTCTCAGCCACTACAACCATTAAACGATCGAAGTATGGCATGACCTACGGATTGCCTGCGCTTGGCGACGATGTGGAAATTCGCCTTGAGATTGAAGGGGAACGTATCGAGCAATGAGGTGGCGTAATTCGATCGATAACTGGGGACTTATTAGCAAATTATTTCATTGGCTGATGGCCATTACTATTTTATTTATGGCCGGTCTGGGGCTGACCATGATTAATGTGCGTTTGTCTCCCATGAAACTGGAAATGTTTATTGTGCACAAATCTATCGGCATATTACTGCTGGCGATGGTTATTGCGCGCATATGCTGGCGCGTTATGAATCCGACTCCGTCATTACCCGATACCATGTCCAGCCGCGCGAAAATGTTTGCGCGGTTTACCCATGTATGGATTTATTGTTTATTAATTGGAATTCCCCTGAGTGGCTGGGTAATCAATTCTGCCGCTAACTTCCCGCTGCGATGGTTCGGTTTGTTTGAAATCCCCGCGATTGTTGCACCAAACCTCGTAGTGGAGGAATACGCCAAACTAACCCACATGACTTTGCTGATCGCGCTAGGTATCACCATATTGGGGCATATTGTGGCGGCATTGCGGCACCACATTCTGCTGAATGATAATGTATTGCGACGCATGTGGGGTTAGTACATGCGTTTCTCACTAGCAATATTCATCTTGCTAAGCCTCGTTCAAGAAGTTGCATTTGCACAACAATGGAAGCTGCTACCCGAACAAAGCAGCGTCGGATTCACGGCCAGCTATGACGGTATTGATTTCGACGGCCAATTTGAAAAATTTTCCGTGGAATTGTATTTTGACCCACACCATCCGGCCACCGGTAAACTAAGAAGCTCGGTTGAAACGGCTTCGGTCAACAGCAACAGTCGCGATCGTGATGAAGCAATGGCCGATCCCGCATGGTTTCATTTTAGTGCTTTTCCCACTGCCGATTTTATCGGCCATGAAATCAGTCAACTGGCTGCCGAAACTTTTCAAGCCACAGGAACGTTAACCATTCGCGATCAACAGCGGGAAATTACATTTCCGTTTAAATGGCAAACAGTAAATGCTCATCAGGTTCAGGTAAGCGCAGAATTTCCAGTTGATCGGCGCGATTTTGAAGTCGGCAATGGAGAATGGACGCAAGATGCAACGATCGGATTTTCAGTGAATGTGAAAATTTCGCTGCTGTTAACCAACAAATTATAAATTATTTTGCAAGATTTAGAATATGCTGGGCATGTTCGATCCAGCCCTGTAGTTTTTGTTCATTCGGCAATTCATCCAGAATATTTTCACGCGCATTATTTTTCGCCAGCTTTTCACCCAGGCGCTGCGGTTTTTGTGCAGCCAAATCCTGTAAAGAATAAATTTCAGTCGCTTCAAGCAATACTGCGTCCGGCGCCTCGATGTTAGCCACTCTTAATAATTGCGCAACCGATACCCAGCGTTGAATCGCAAAATCTTCTACCCCGATATCGGTAGCCAGCGTATATATTTCGTCATCTGAAACACAATGCTTCCAAAGATCTTTGGTGGTATTTATTTGTTTTGCCGCCAACTTGTTTAAAGTAGATGGCTCGATTTCGGGAATTACATTCAGCGGATATTCATCCTGCCAGTCTTCGCCGCCACCACTGGCAGGAATTAGTTCTAATTGCTCAACCCGTTCGGCAAGCGCTCGATTTTCTTGGCGCAGTTGCTCGATTTGTTCGTCGTAATGCTGCGCATCCACGCTCGTATCCTGCCCGGCGCGCACTCCTCGAACCACCCAACCATAAATCGCCCCAACTAAAAAAGCGGCTAGCAAATAAATAGAAATCTCTTGAATTAAATAACTCATTTCAGGTTCGACTCATGGTTTGTTTGCGGCTGAACAGTTTCGTTAGTAGTTTGTTCGGCGATCACAACCATACTGGTCACGACCGAACGAACACCGGCATTATGGCTGGCCAGTTTCATTGCCAAATCAACTTGTGCCTGCGAAGTTACGTTTCCGGCAAGACTGACGTCACGTCCATTCATGACTATTTTTATTTCCGACAAATCATTTGCCGCAAATTTTTGCGCAATTTCCGAGGCAATGGATGCTTCAATTTTTGGGGGAACCACCTGAGCAACGTAGTACGCAAGCCCTGACATCAGCAAAGCGAACAACAAGGTTATACCGGCAATGCGCATACTCTTTCGCTAAAAAGAACTACAACTTGGTCGGGTTTGGTGCATCTCCGTATACTTCTTGCGGATCGAACACTTTTTCATGTTCGTGAAACTTCAGTTTGAGCGGACCTTGCTGTGCGGCTTCACCAATCGGAATAGAACGATAAAAACACGAACGATAACCGACGTGACAGCTGGCACCGCCGGCAACATCGACTCGCAGCCAAACTGCATCCTGATCATCATCGATGCGCATTTCAATTACTTTTTGCACCAGGCCGCTGGTAGCGCCTTTATGCCACAGGCATTCTCGACTACGACTCCAGTAATGCGCTTCACCGGTTTCAACCGTTTTTTGAAAGGCTTCGGCATTCATATAACCCATCATCAGCAACTCGCCGGAGGCCATATCGGTAGTCACCACCGGAATCAGGCCGTCTTGATCAAACTTGGGCGCGAGCTCGTTGCCCTCTTCCACTTGCTCGACACTGTCTCGGGTACCAAACATATTTACCTTTCACTTTTTAATCGGGGGCGCAGTATACCATCGGATCGACGATATTCCAGCGCTTGTATACCGTATATCGCTAAGCGGCAAGCAGCTCGGCATATACGCGATTTATCGCCGTAAAATCTTCTTCAAATACACCCAGCATGGCGAAATGCCCCATTAAAGAAGGGATTATTTTCAACTCGCT
>JANQOT010000044.1 GCA_028285655.1 Gammaproteobacteria bacterium | reverse complement strand
TGAAACCCGGTTATTCGTCGATCCACTTTTTATACATGAATTAATAAAAACAACTTACGCATTTGCGACAAAAATTGCGCCTGCCACTATTAACGCTGTTCCAAGCAGTAATTTAACAACATGTAACTCCTGCCATTCACTGAAAACTACCAATGCAAGTAACACCGCTACTAAAGTATTCATATTATACAGAGGAACCAGTTGTGCAATCGGCGCGTTGAGATGAAGCAAGGCATACGCAACCAACCCGCTTGCGACGCCCCATGTCAATCCAAATATTCCGGCATAACCGCCTGCCTTTAACGAAAACGGCGTCGAGTGATCAAAAAAATAAAAACCTATGCCGGCGACCCCTACACCGATTCCAACGGCAATCAGGTAAGCTGAAATACTGATCCCTATACTGGTGCTCAGTTTTTGAAACAGGGCCGAACCACCGTAGATTAACGCAGGCAAGAATCCACCGATAAGCAATGCAGTCGCTTTCGTTGTCATTATGTACTCCAAACTGTAAATAAAAAACTGAAACTAGAATTAAAACTTATCTGAGCAACCATACACCGGCGACTATTACCCCCAGCCCCAGTAAACGGGTTACAGTAACGCGACCGTCGGCAAACAGGGAAGAAAATACAAACGACACAATCAGTCCTATCGAAATAACAGCCGTAATTGCAAAAGGTGAGCTTTTAAGCGCGTAGTAAGTGGCGACGCCAAAGCCGGCACTACCAAAGAGTATCAACCCGAAATTAATAATACTGGCGACCGGAGCAAGTAACGCATGCTGAAAAGATGCGGCTGCGCCCGTTCGTAGGCCGAAATAGGAAAATAAAGTATAGGAAACGACAGTCGCAATTATTGCCAGGAACCAATTCATATCGCCCTAACCTGTAACGTGACAGCAATCTGAAGCTTAAAATACGAACAGGCCCCTGCATACTCGGGGCCTGTCGGTTTAATGCGGAGTCCGGTGCCGGCTAGCAATCGTGACTTTTCAGGCAGTGCTCCAGGTCCTGATCGTCGCTACCCGACGCATAAGAGCCGGAACTCGAGCTCGACTGTTGCGAATCTGCTTTTACCAGCGTGTCGGTAATAATATGAGAATTTACAATATCTTTTCTGACCGACCACAGAATTGCCAAAATCTCATTCAGCTCCTGTTGCTCTACACCGTGAGCAGCACATGCCGCTAATACATCGTCCACCACGGCATTAAATTCCATTTCACTAATATTCATACCAGCATGAGCAGTCTTCATATCCTTGCCATGGTATTTGACATCGGTCGCACCCGTCGCAGCCGCAAAAATCTCAAACACCATTTGCTTGACATACACCGGATTGCTCTTGGCGAATCGATCTTTAACAATTGGATTGGCGCTGTGGTTATTCCATATATCTTCCACAATGGCACGTACTTTCTTTTCGCCGCCGATGCGTTCATATAGTGATTTTTCTGAAGATATCGCCAGCGAACTGCTCAGCGATAATACGATTGCGGCCAATATTGCCGTGGTTATGCTTAGCCTCATTTGTTTCCTCCGCTTTTCTAATTATGGTTATTTCAAGTAACTAATTTACTGCAACTGCGGGCAAAATTGAACATTCAGGGAACAAAACCGTAACGAAATTCTGGATTTATCTCTCTGGGTTCGCCTGGCTGCGGAGCCGGACCACCGCCCCATGCGCGCGATACTCGCCAAAATCAAGAATACTGTTACAATATAACATTACAGCTATTTGAAGCCCGTATATGCGTAAAAATCATCGACATAGTAAGTGTGTAAAAGATGCCCTGAAGAGGGCTGAGAAGGTCTGCAGTAAACACGGCAGTCGGCTTACGCCGATTCGAAGACGTGTGCTGGAACTGATTTGGCAAAGTCATAAACCCATAAAAGCTTATGACTTGCTGGCACAACTGAGTACCGAGGGACACATTGAAAAACCGCCGACGGTTTACCGCGCGCTGCAGTTTTTGATGGAAAATCACTTGATTCATCGAATCGAAAGCAGCAACGGTTATATCGGATGTGAAGTCGAGCATGATGAAATGGACAGCAAATTTCTGGTCTGCGACCGTTGCCACGAAGTCGAAGAGCTGTGCGAACCCAGGCTGAATAAAACGCTAAGCGAAACCAGCCGCAAGCAGGGATTCATTCCCAATCAAACCAACGTAGAAATTCACGGTATTTGCGCGAATTGCGCCAAATAGCGGTATTTACCATGCAAGCTCATTTTGATCGTTTTGCGATATTGCTGTCCGGCATCTGTGCGATACATTGTATTGCCTTACCGCTTGTGGCGAGCTTGATTCCGTTACTGGCGGTGACCATACAGCACGGACACCAGTTGCATGAGTTCTGGTTTCATCAGTTTATTTTACTGTTTATTTTGCCGGTAAGTGTAATTGCACTGGCAATGGGGTATCGATTTCACCGCCAAGTTTTACCGCTGGTAGTGGCGAGTATAGGGCTTTCGATTCTGGTGGGCGTCGCCCTGTTTGCAGAATACTTGATAAGTCATCATGTAATGCCGCATAGCGGTGAAACCATTGTTACGGTAAGCGGTGGAGTCGTTCATGCCGTTGGCCATGTACTAAATGTGCTGGCGACGCGCAAATTAAACCGGCAATGCCCTGCAAAAGTATAAACTATGAAAATTATTTCTCTGCTGTTGATCTTTTTTTTACCGTTTACAGTGTTCGCGGGCGACGAGCATCACCACCACGACGAACATGACCACGATGAAATCGCGTTTGAAGATCACGCCGCACATGTTCATGGACACGCCAACGCCAGCATTTCTTATGCGGACGGCGTAATGATTGTTCGTCTGACCCTCGCCTCCAAAGACGTATTCGGATTTGAGCATATCCCAAAAAACGAACAAGAGACCGAAGCGGTAATAAGCAACCTGCTCTATCTGGAAGATTTTGCCAATGTACTGACGACCGACCCTGCCTGCGCAGTGCAAAATGTCTCTGTCGATAGTGAAAACTTGCCCGAAAACGACCATGCGGACCACCATGACGGGGAAGACCATGCCGACCACCATGATAAGCACGACCACAACGATCACCATGATATCGAACATTCAGACGTAAATGGCGTCTACGAGTTGCATTGCAGCTCGAACATAAAGCTCACTTTTAAACTACTTGAAAAATACTCCAGTATTGAAAAAATAGCGGTTCAATACGTTTCCAGCAGCGAACAACGCACTTTTACTGTGACACACGACAACCGTACGATCACCTTGCATAAATGACCATGCCCTCGGAGTGCATCCGACTAACAGATGTTGCTTTTCAATGGCCCTCAAATTCCGAGTATGCAATCGATATCCCCGCCCTTTGTTTACAAAAAGGCGAAAAATTATTTATTCACGGTCCCAGTGGCAGCGGAAAATCCACATTACTGAATTTAATTACCGGAGTTCTTTCACCGAATAAGGGAAAGGTTGAAATACTGGGAGAGAACTTATTCGAAAAAAAACCGGCAACGCGTGATCAATACCGCGCAGATCATTTTGGAATTATTTTCCAGCAATTTAATCTCATACCTTATCTTAGTGTTATTGAAAATATTACCCTTCCCTGCTCGTTTTCGGTTCGCAGAAACAGCCGAATCGAAGTTGAAAAAAAATCACCGGAACAGGAATCAAATCGTCTGCTCCAGTCGCTTGGATTGACTGACCCGGATATCGCCAGTCGTAATGTTACCGAGCTTAGTACCGGACAACAGCAACGCGTTGCGGCGGCCAGAGCATTGCTGGGATCGCCTGAAATCATTATTGCAGATGAACCGACCTCTTCATTGGATGCCGATGCAAAACTCGGGTTTGTTACCTTGTTATTTCAGGAACTCCAAAAATCCGGCAGCGCAATAATCTTTGTCAGCCATGACCGGTCGTTGGCTGCAGATTTTGACCGGGTACTGTCGTTTGAAGATATTAATCGCAATCGCCGAATATGAAATTTAAATTATTCAGCCTAGCCATAAAAAGTCTGCGATTTCGCAAGTTAAGCATTGGCTTGACTATATTCTCGCTTGCCGTAAGTGTCATGCTGCTGCTAGGCGTCGACACTGTACGCGTACAGGCAAAACAAAATTTCGTCAATACTATTTCCGACACTGATCTTATTGTCGGAGCTCGCAGCGGCTCGGTGCAGTTACTTCTGTATACCATTTTTCATTTAGGTAACGCGACAAACAACGTTTCCTGGCAAAGTTACCAGAAAATTTCCGGCCACCCGCGTATTCAGTGGAGCATCCCTGTTTCGTTGGGGGACTCGCATAAGGGATTTCGCGTTGTCGGCACGACAACAGATTTTTTTAAATATTACCGTCATGGCAAGCGTAAAAGTTTAAACTTCGCAAAAGGGGAGGAGTTTAAAAATGTTTTCGATTGTGTGCTGGGTGCCAACGTCGCCGCCAGACTGAAGTATCAAGTGCAAGATCAAATCATTATCGCTCACGGTATGGGCAACGTAAGTTTAGTCGAACACGATAATCTACCCTTTACCGTTACCGGTACGCTTGCACCGACCGGCACCCCGATTGACGATAGTATTTTAGTTCACCTGCATGGATTGGAAGCCGTGCACATCGGCTGGGAGCACGGCGTTCACGACGGCACGGTGGTCAACGCCGACGATATAGAACAACATGACTTGCAGCCGAAAACTATTACCGCGTTTTTATTGGGTTTACAAAACAAGCATGATATTTTCAATATTCAACGCGCAATCAATGAATATAAAAAAGAACCACTGCTGGCGATTCTTCCCGGCGTAACGTTGCTCGAGCTATGGAAAGTGGTCGGTATGGTTGAAAAAATATTATTTTTAATCGCTGCATTTGTGGTGATTACCAGCTTACTGGGCATGGTGTCGATTATATTGACTAATTTAAATGAACGCCGCCGCGAAATTGCTGTACTTCGTTCAGTCGGTGCGTCTCCTCGCTCCATTTTTATGCTACTGGTAACAGAGTCCGGCTTACTGGTGTCCGCAGGCATCGCACTGGGCTTGTTATTACTCTATCTGGTGCTAACCCTGGTAAACCCGTTACTTGAAAGCTCTTTTGGCTTGAGTATCGAACTTATGCCGCCGTCGTTGTTCCAATGGCTATTACTCGCTACAATTTTGCTGGGTGGCTTGCTGATTGCCCTGGTCCCTGCACGCAAGGCGTACAACAAAACCTTACAGGACGGGTTAACAATACGGACATGAATCGAATTATCGTAGTTCACTTAATCATTATTTGTTTTACGCTGGTTTTTAACGCCAACGCATGGTCGAAGGAACCGCGAGTGATGGAATGGGACCAGCTTATGCCTCCCGGATATGTGGAATCCCTGATTGAAGAAACTGCCAAGAATGCGGCACGCACGCAAGATTTATTTAGTTTCGACGATAATTCCGAGGAAGCGCAAACTGCGTATGAAGAATTGAAAACATTACTCAGTTCGGCACCGATTGTAACGGCGTTAAACGGTGAATATATTAAGCTAGCGGGCTTCGTCGTTCCACTGGACTTTGATTTCGATTCAGAAACCTTCTCCAGTTTTTTACTCGTTCCGTATTACGGTGCATGTATCCATGTACCGCCGCCGCCGGCAAATCAAATCGTACATATTACTTCGCCTGAACCGTTGCAACAGGAATGGCTGGACTATGCTGTCTGGGTCGTCGGCACTCTTAAAACCGAAAGCGTATCCAGCGAATACGGATTTGCAGGTTATTCGATGCAAAATGCCGAGCTGGAAAAATACGAAGAAGACGAACTAACCGAAAGCGAATCCTGATAACGTACAGTCTAGATCCAAGTTGCCTGTACTGAATTACGCTTTTGTTTTATTGATCAAAACTTACTGCACCAACCAAAGAAAAATATTACCGCCTGACGACACGTCCAGATAGGTAATAAATAGTAATGCTGCTACAAATGCGACAAAGTAAGGAAAAAACACTTCCTGCATAATCACGCCCCAAGGTTTACTGCTAGTGGTTCTGTTGCATCCTAAAGATAGCAATCGAGTAAATCGAAAATGTGATGGATCTCTCACAAAGAACAGCAGTACTTGAGCAATTTCGGGCGTGATTCTCAATAACAACAACTTACTTTTATTAGCTGACAATCGACTTTAATTGTCGGCGATGAGACCGCCGGTAGCCGGTCTGCTACCGATTATCTTAATGTCGCTCGCGGTCCAGCCTCTGCAAACCGCTAATGTGAAATACGGCAAGAAAAATTCCGCGGTACCAAGTACATTTTCAAGCAAGCGTGCACGCATTAGATAAATTTAAAGCCGGGAACAAACAGAAAAGGATTTAACATGCAAAGGATTGCATTTTTACAAACCGCCGGTGTGGCAATGGCTTTTTGCACACCATATTTTATTAACAAAGAGTTTTATTTTATTTCGCTGGCCTGTGTGTTAAGCAGTGTTTACTTCGTTGTTCGAGGTGAACAGATTGCAGAAAAAGTTAATACCTGAGATTTTCTCAAACGAAGCTTCGTTCAGGATATTTTTATTCTGACTACTTTCATTATTTCCATTTCCAAGCCGGCGACATGTTCCACTTCCGGATAAAAAGTAAGATTTACGCGTTGTCCCTTTAGATTTTTATAGAGCTTTTTCCGCTTAAACCGGAACGGAGCCTCGCAACCCTCCACCATAATGGTATTAATGTACCACTCGGGGGTTTCCCGCTGTACGTGCGACGTCACTTTCATCATTTCCGAATGAGTCAGTTGTTGGTGTTTTTTCAACAGTTTTTCAGGTTCTGACGCCATATCATGCTTTATTTAAGTTATTGATTATGCAGAGCTAATTATAAACGGTTTTGTGTACGTTAAGAACTTTCGCCAGCGGCCGATGAACTAGTTTACTCATACAAGTTAAATCACGTCGAATTACCAACAGGACTCAACTATGGTCGGGCGTCATCCATCACCGGAAAAAATTAAAAAACTCACAAAAAAGCTATACGAAACAGAATTACTCAGGCTACAACACGAGCTGATTAAGCTGCAGGAATGGGTAAAGCAAACCGGCGCCAAAATTGTAGTGGTATTTGAGGGTCGCGATGCGGCCGGAAAAGGGGGCGTGATTAAGCGTATCACCCAGCACCTCAACCCGCGTGTCTGCCACGTAGTCGCGCTAGCCACACCCACCGAACGTGAGCGCACTCAATGGTATTTCCAACGCTATGCAAGCCAGCTTCCCGCAGCCGGTGAAATAATGTTATTCGACCGCAGCTGGTATAACCGCGCAGGTGTCGAACGCGTCATGGGATTTTGTACCGATGATGAGTATCACTCGTTTCTGAAAGACTGCCCTCTGTTTGAACAAATGCTGCTGGATTCCGGAATTATTCTTCGAAAGTACTGGTTTTCGGTCAGCATGCAGGAACAGGAAAAACGTTTTCAATCGCGTCTCGACGAACCCACCAAACGATGGAAACTTAGTCCGATGGATTTACAGGCGCGTGATCGCTGGGTGGAATACTCAAAGGCGAAAGATGCAATGTTTACGCACACTGATACTAAAGAATCGCCATGGTATGTCATTCAGGCAGACAATAAAAAACGGGCACGCCTGAATTGTATAAGTCATTTATTACAATCGATTCCATACCAGGATCTTACTCCAAAAAAATCTAAACTGCCGCCGCGAAAAATTTCATCTGACTACGTTCGCCCGTCAAAGGGCAAACAAAATTTAGTGGATCAGGGGTATTAGTGACAGGTGTCGCTTACACAACTATCTATTTGCGTTTAGTACTTAATTTATAAAAAATAAGGTGTCACTTCGTGACCAATAATTTGCAGGCAATATCCGCACGTTTAATTGATTATTTTAGGGAATGGCTGCGCCATACTTAATTTGCGACTAATACCCAGTCGCATGTGTGGTGGCCAGGGGCAGAATCGAACTGCCGACACGAGGATTTTCAGTCCACTGCTCTACCAACTGAGCTACCTGGCCGTATGTTGATTACAACAGCCTGTTGCTGTCGACTCGATTCCTGAAAATCGAGATTTTCAGACCACCGCCTACCTCGTCGCTGCGCGACCCCGCTACG
>JANQOT010000015.1 GCA_028285655.1 Gammaproteobacteria bacterium | reverse complement strand
GGCATGTTTCCAGCGAAGTTCCCGGCTTGGCACCGCTGCCGGAGCAGGTATCACAACTTTGCCGACTGGCGATTTCAATATTGGTTTCGGTACCGAATACGGCTTCTTCCAGCGACAGCTCTAGATTGTATTGCAGGTCGGCACCGCGATAAGCTCTGGCACGGCCGCCTCCCCGTCCGCCGCCACCGAAAATATCGCCGAAAATATCGCCGAAAATATCGCCGAAGTCGGCAGCACCCGCGGATGAAAATCCGCCCTGTTCGACACCGGCGTGTCCGAATTGATCGTATGCCGCCTTTTTCTGGCCGTCGGACAAAACATCGTAAGCTTCTTTGGCTTCCTTGAATTTCAGCTCGGCCTCTTCATTACCGGTATTGCGGTCGGGATGGTATTTCATCGCCAGACGTCGATACGCTTTTTTAAGGTCAGCGTCACTGACGTCGCGGGACACACCCAATACTTCGTAATAGTCTCGTTTTGCCATGTATAACTAAACCAGTTTCCTTACGCTACATACAACAAAGTCCGAAGAAGTCTCGCCCGCAAAACTATTAAATAGAGTTGCGGTAACGCGAGACTTATGACTCCGGACTTTTTAGCTTATTCTTGACCTCTAGAATTAAGACTTGTTTTCTTTTACTTCTTCGAACTCTGCGTCTACAACATCTTCGTTGTTTGCATTGCCGGCTTCGGCCGAACTATCCGCTTCACCACCGGCGTTTGCATTCGCATCGGCATACATCTGTTCGGCCAGCTTGCTGGACGCTTCTGCCAGGGCTTGCGTTTTGGACTCGATCTCCGCCTTGTCATCGGCATCAAGCACTGCTCGCAAATCCTTGATTGCAGATTCGATACGCTCTTTTTCTGCAGCGTCGACTTTATCGCCCATTTCGCTCAGAGATTTTTCAGTCGCGTGAATCATGCCGTCCGCCTGGTTACGCGCACCGACCAATTCCTGGAATTTGCGATCTTCTTCGGCATGCGCTTCGGCGTCCTTGACCATCTTGTCGATTTCGTCATCCGATAAACCACTGGAAGCTTTAATCACAATCGATTGCTCTTTGCCTGTGGCCTTGTCTTTTGCCGACACATTCAATATTCCGTTCGCATCGATATCGAAACTGACTTCGATCTGCGGAATGCCTCTTGCCGCCGGCGGAATATCCGCCAGATCAAAACGACCCAGCGACTTGTTGGCGGTGGCTTGTTCTCTTTCACCCTGCAACACATGCACGGTTACCGCCGTTTGATTGTCTTCCGCAGTGGAAAATACTTGTGATGCAGTCGTCGGAATGGTGGTGTTTTTATCGATTAACTTGGTCATCACACCGCCCAGGGTTTCAATCCCCAACGATAGCGGCGTTACATCCAGTAACAACACATCTTTAACATCGCCACCCAGCACGCCGGCCTGAATGGCCGCACCCATCGCGACGGCTTCATCCGGATTAACGTCTTTGCGCGGCTCTTTACCAAAAAATGCCTGCACCTCTTCCTGAACTTTCGGCATACGAATCTGGCCACCGACTAAAATCACATCGTCGATTTCAGAGGCGGTAAGACCGGCATCTTTTAGTGCCAGCTTGCACGGCTCGATCGTACGTTTCACCAAATCATCTACCAGCGACTCCAGCTTGGCCCGGGTTACCTTGATATTTAAGTGTTTCGGCCCGGTCTGGTCTGCCGTGATGTAGGGTAAATTCACTTCGGTTTGCTGCGCGGAAGACAGTTCGATTTTGGCTTTTTCCGCAGCTTCTTTTAATCGCTGCAAAGCCAGCGGATCGTTATGCAGATCCACGCCCTGATCCTTCTTGAATTCATCTGCAAGATAATCAATCAGACGCATATCGAAATCTTCGCCGCCAAGGAATGTGTCACCGTTGGTCGATAACACTTCAAACTGATGTTCGCCGTCGATTTCTGCGATTTCTATAATGGAGATATCAAAGGTACCGCCACCCAGATCGTATACTGCAATCTTGCGGTCACCGCGCTGCTTGTCCATTCCGTAGGCAAGCGCCGCCGCGGTCGGCTCATTGATAATTCGCTTCACATCCAGTCCGGCAATTTTACCCGCGTCCTTGGTCGCCTGGCGTTGCGAATCATTAAAATATGCCGGCACGGTAATAACCGCCTCGGTGATTTCCTCGCCGAGATACTCTTCCGCCGTTTTCTTCATTTTCATTAGCACACGCGCAGAAATTTCCGGCGGCGCCATTTTCTTGCCGTTGGCTTCCAGCCAGGCATCGCCATTGTCTGCCTTGACGATTTTGTACGGCACCAGCTTGATATCTTTTTGCACGGCGTCTTCTTCGAATCGACGCCCGATCAGGCGCTTGACTGCAAAGAACGTATTTTCAGGATTGGTTACCGACTGACGTTTGGCAGCCTGACCAACCAGCACCTCTTCTCCATCCGCAAAAGCGACGATTGAGGGGGTAGTACGGTCCCCTTCGCTGTTTTCGATCACCTTGGCGGAACCGCCATCCATTACCGCAACGCATGAATTGGTCGTGCCTAAGTCAATCCCGATGATTTTTCCCATCTTTCCTACTCCAAAATATAAATTTCGTATAAATAATTCGTATTTCTCGAATATTTAGGCCAATTCCTAAAATTTCAAGGGTATAAGCAAAATCAGACCAAAAATTTCCGCTTGAGCAACGTTCGGAAAGCTTTGATTGATCGACCTACCCGAACGAGCCCGGGCAAAAACCGGCGAAAAGCGGAGATTACACAGAATTTGCTGCCATGGCGCTCCGCGATTTGAGGTTTTTAACCCAGTATCAAATACATTCGAGTTTGCTAGTCAGCCGCCTTGGAAACAACCACCATCGCCGGCCGCAATAATCGATCATTCAGCAAGTACCCTTTCTGCATCACCGCAATGACCGTATTCGGAGCATGCTCGGCCGATTCCTGCGTGGTCATGGCCTGATGCAAATTCGGGTCAAACTCCTCGCCCAGCGGATCCAGAGTTTGAATCGCAAATTTCTCCATCGCCTGTGTGAGCATTTTTAGCGTTAAGGCACTGCCTTCTCTGAGCTTTTCGGCATTTGCGTCTTCAGCGCCTAATCCCAGCTCCAGGCTGTCTTTGACACCCAGTAATTCCTGGGCAAATTCTTCCAGCGCAAATTTATGCGCTTTTTCGACGTCGCGATCCGCTCGCCGGCGCGCATTTTCGAGATCAGCTTGCGCACGCAAATATAATTCCCAGTTATGGTCGGCTTTTTCCAGCGCTTCCGCCAGTTTAGCTTGCAAATCTTCAGCAGCGGGCGCTGCTTCTGCCGGTTCTTTCCTTGGTTGTTCCAGGGTATCCGCAAACGCTTGCTCGGATGCTTCCGGCTGCGGTTCAGGCTGGTCTGACATAGGTTCGCACTCCTGCTACGACTAAAATTGCTGCTTCAAATAGTTGTTGAATTGGGGCCGCTTATTGCGAATTCAAGGCTTCGCTCAGCAAGCGGGCGGTTACATCGACAATCGGAATGACGCGATCATAGGCCATTCGTGTCGGTCCCACGACGGCCAATACGCCTTTCACATCCTCATTCATGACGTACGGCGCCGATACAATACTACAATCATCCAGTACTTCGTAACCCGATTCGTTACCGATAAACAACTGCACTCCACTGGCACAAATACACCGGTCCAGCAAATGCAGAATTTCTTTCTTTTGACTAAAAGCTTCAAACAAGCTGCGCAACTTTTCGATATCGGACAATTCTTCAAATTCCATCAGGTTAATTTGTCCGTCCACAATATAATTGGTTTGCGGCTGCTCTTCTTCTGAAAATATTTTTTCTCCTAAGGTAATCGCGGTACGCATCAGTTCATTCATATCCTGTCGCACACGATCGAGTTCTTTTAGCAATAACTTGCGCACACTTTGCAATGTGCGGCCGGCCAATAAATCATTTAAATAATTTGCCGCTTCGCGTAGCTCGCTACTGGAATACTCGCGATCCAGATGAATAATGCGGTTTTGCACTTCTTTCTGGTCAACAACTAAAATCGCCAGCACGCGCCGGTCGGACAAATTTAAAAATTCGATTTGCCTGAAAGCAGCCTTGTGCTGCTGAGGAACCGTGACTACGCCGGCCATTTGTGTCAGGGAAGACAATAAACTGGATGCCGTCTCAACCAGTAACTGCTGGTTCAGCTCCGGCTCGACCAGCTTCTGTTTAAGCCCGGTCACCACCGTGGAATTCAACGGCTTGACTTCGATCAGCGTATCCACGAACAGACGATAGCCCTGTGCAGTCGGCACACGCCCGGCGGAAGTGTGCGGTGAGTGCAAATATCCCATCGTTTCCAGATCGGACATAATATTACGCACGGTAGCCGGGCTAACTTCCAGGTCGGACAAACGAGCCAGCGTGCGGGAACCGACCGGCTGCCCATCGTCGATGTAATTCTGAACCAATACCCTGAATAAGTGCCGGCTACGTTCATCGAGCTGATTATCCATACAAGCAATTCATCCTGTTCATGTGATTAAATTCTAAACAATATAGTTGGCACTCTTATGCCCGGAGTGCCAATATTACTACAAGACAAAATTGGACTGCCAACTGTTTCGCTGTAAGCTGCGACCTGATTTAAGGTTTTCCATGATTAGCGGCGATATTCCATGAGTAATCAGTTTAAATCCGTAGGCATAATTGCCAAATCGAACGACAAGCTCGTGTTCGAAACCGTCCGCAGCTTGCACGAATTTTTACGCGAAAAAGGGGTGGAAATTCGTGTCGACCAGACCGCCCAACACTGTGTAAACGATTCCGACGCTCCCTGTGTCGACGTCGCCGATATGCATACCGAAATCGATCTCGCTATTGTCGTGGGCGGTGACGGCTCGCTACTGGCGGCCGCACACTCCATGGTTGAGCATGATATTCCGATCGTCGGCATTAACCGCGGGCGGTTGGGCTTTCTCACCGACATTCTGCCCGAAAATATGCGCCAGGATCTGGGTGAAGTACTGAGCGGCGATTATTACCAGGAAAATCGTACCGTGCTTTCCGCCAGACTTACGCGAGGCGACCAGCAACTGGCGCAATGCCTGGCGGTTAATGATGTGGTAGTACACGCACGTGATGTTGTTCGTATGATCGAACTGGAAACTCGCATTAACGGCGAATATTTAAATGCTTTACGTGCAGACGGTTTAATTGTATCCACTCCGACGGGCTCAACTGCTTACGCGCTTTCCGGCGGCGGACCGATTGTGCACCCCAATGTCGCCGCGACTCTGCTGGTACCGATTTGTCCGCATACCCTGAGTAATCGCCCTATTGCAGTCGATGAAAACAGCTGCATAGAAATTGTCTATTCTCAACACAATGAGCGTCCGGGCCTGGCCTCGATTGACGGACAAATGAATACTGAAATAATCGGGGGCGATTGTATTGTCATCGAACGTGCGCCCTATCCGTTAAAATTGTTACAACCGAAAAGTTATTCATTCTTTAATGTTCTGCGTAAAAAACTGAACTGGAGCCAGCAACCGTAACATGTTGAAGTCGTTGCATATTCGAAACTTCGCGATCATTGATCAACTCGAACTGGAGTTTTTTGACGGCTTGAGCGTACTTACCGGTGAAACCGGCGCAGGCAAATCCATCATCATCGATGCAATCGGGCTGGTTCTGGGAGACCGCGCCGATATCAATTCCATTCGATCCGAAAAAGATTCGGCCGAAATTATCTTGCTGGTTGAAGCATCACCGGATTCGGCAAGCGCACAATGGCTGCTGGCGCATGATTTTGATGTCGATAATGACTGCATTCTTCGCCGCGTTATACGTAGAGACGGAAAATCTCGTGCATACATAAATAATGTTCCCGTTCCGTTAAAGACCTTAAAGGAGCTCGGCGAACGCATTATTAATATTTACGGACAACACGCGCACCAGGCATTAATGCACACGGCAACGCAACGCGATCTAATCGACCAGTTTGCCAAAAATACTAATCAGCTACTCCAGTTACGCAATCTGTACAAGCAGTGGCGCGAACATAAAGAAACTTTCGAGCGAGTAAGCGGTGACTCCAAGGATATTACCTCCACCATCGAATTACTGCGCTACCAGATTGAAGAACTGGAACAATTGGGGCTGGCAGAAAATGAATACGAACAACTGGAACAAAAACACAAACAACTGGCGAACGCGGACCAGTTGCAACAGTCCACACTGTTAGCCAGTCAAAAATTGAAAAACGATGACGGCTCGGACATCTACAGCCAGCTGGGCGTGACTCAGGCCGAAATCGGCGCTCTGCTGGAAACGGATAAAAACCTGTCCGGCATTCATTCTTCACTGGAAGAGGCCTATACAATCATAAACGAATGTGCCAACGAGCTGCGAGACTATGCAAATGCAGTAGAAGTGAATACCGAAGAACTTGCCAATATCGAGCAACGATTGGTAAACATCGATCAGATATCGCGCAAGCA
The DNA here is from genome assembly GCA_028285655.1 of Gammaproteobacteria bacterium. Taxonomy (GTDB): domain Bacteria; phylum Pseudomonadota; class Gammaproteobacteria; order UBA4575; family UBA4575; genus JANQOT01. Next base: position 2,743 of record JANQOT010000015.1, on the reverse strand, counting down.
TAAAATTCCCGCAAATGAAATTTTTACACTGCATGAAAAATTAAGCGCCCAGTTGCAGGAACTTACCCGGCCCGAGTACGATCTCGATGCGCTGCAAACCCTGATTGAAAATCTGGAATCGGAGTATCGCCTGATTGCCAATGAAGTCAGCACGAAACGAACAACTGCTGCAAAAAAACTGGCAGCAGGAATCACCAAGGCATTAAAAAATCTGGGTATGGAAAAAGCGCAGGTAGAAATTCGAGTAGAACACGAGCAAAACAATGCGCCCACTCAACATGGGCTGGACACAATAGCATTGTGCGTACAAACCAATCCGGGGCAAAAAATGCTGCCGCTGTCGCAAGTAGCGTCGGGCGGCGAATTGTCCAGGATCAGTCTGGCGATACAAATGATCGCGGTAGATAAGCTCGATGTTCCGGTTTTGATTTTTGACGAAGTGGACGCCGGCGTGGGTGGCGCCGTTGCCGAAGTTGTGGGACGGGAATTGCGCAATATCGGCGCCCATCGGCAGGTGATGTGTATTACCCACCTGGCCCAGGTAGCGGCCAATGCGCACCATCACTACCGCGTAAATAAATACTCGGATACTTCAGACACGGTCTCTGCAGTTGATTACCTGGACCGGTCCGAGCGCATAAGCGAAATTGCGCGCATGCTGGGTGGAGTTAAGCTTACTGAAAATACGTTTTTGCATGCACAGGAAATGCTGGAAGCTAATGTCCAGTAAATTATTCTCTGCTAAACTTCTTCGACATTGTTATCAAAAGCCAAAAAGACCGTAATGCGTAAAACTGTTTACACCATACTTATCTCGGCGTTGATCATCGGACTCGGCGGGTGCAGCGGCAAATTGTTTACCGTTTATAAAATAGATGTGCAACAAGGGAATGCCGTTGATTTCGAAAATGTAGAAATGCTTAAAGTGGGCATGACCAGAGACCAGGTGAAATTTTTATTGGGCACACCAATGGTAGCGGATATTTTTCATCCGGATCGCTGGGATTACGTTTATTATTTTATTCCCGGCTACGGGGAACGGGAACGACGCCATTTGACTCTTTACTTCAACGGAGACAATGTTTCTGAAATTATTAAAAATCAAATAGAAGCTCCTCCCGCGGAGCAGGCGGAAACCACGTCCGAAGAAAATACAGATTCCGAAGCGGAACAATCCTAGTACCGCAATCAGGAACGATCTATATTTTGTTCTGCGCGAAGTCGGCGCGCCTCCATCGGATCCATCAACAGAGACTGGTATATTTCAACACGGTCTCCTTCGCACAACTCGGCATCTAACGATACCATTTTTCCATAGACGCCGAACTTACCTTGCTCCAGAGAAATCTCTGCATACCGCTCGAGTACACCGGAGTTGCGAATTGCAGTTTCCACAGTAGTTCCTGAAGAAATTTCCAGCGTACGGATAAACTCTTCCGTCCGGGTTATATAAACAACTTCAACTCGCATTAGTTACTAAAGTACCCGGTCAAAATAATTCGACTTCAAGTATAAACCTGCTCGGCACGCTTTACAAAAGCGTTGACCAGCCGATCCGTTATTTGATTAAAAAACGCCTCCAGCGCAAGTTTCAATACTCGATTGCTTAGTTCAAAATCCAGCTCGAGTTCGACTCTGCAACCCGCGTCGTCAATATTGACGAACTTCCATACACCGTGCAAATGACGAAAAGGGCCGTCTTCCAGTTGCATATCTATACACTCATTTGGAGTTAAAGTGTTTTTCGTAGTAAAGGAAGTTTTCAGCGCGCCGCGCGTAAAAAATAATGTCGCAGTTTTTTGTTCTTCCGAAACCTGGTCACTGGTACTTGCACTACACCATGGAACAAATGCAGGGTAATCATCTACTGCATTTACCAGTTCATACATTTGTGCCGCCGAAAAAGGCACAATGGCATTACGCGTAACTTTAGGCACTGGTCTAAATAATTCCTAATACCCGCAAAAAAATCAAGAACACGCCTACCGGAGTGACAAACTTCACCAGAAACTTCCAGACGCCAAAATAAACCGGACTTTCCATCGCTATTTCATCTTTCACCGAACTGTTACGCATTACCCAGCCAACAAAAATTGCAATAAACAACCCTCCTAACGGCAACATAATATTGGCGGTTAAAAAATCCAGTAAGTCAAAAAACGTTTTGCCGAATAATTTATACGATTCCCATATATTAAATGAAAAAACGGTTCCCAATCCCACAAACCAGGTAACGAAACCACAGACAACGCTGGCCCTAAATCGAGTCAGACCTTTTTTCTCCACCAGCCAGGCAACTGCCGGTTCTATCAGCGAAATAGAAGAAGTCCACGCAGCAAAAACCAAAAGTACGAAAAATAACGTGCCGAAAAAGACGCCACCCGGCATTTGCCCAAATGCCAGCGGCAAAGTATTAAATATCAATCCGGGCCCCTGAGCCGCTTCAAGCTGATATGCAAAGACAATTGGAAATATCGCCAAACCCGCGCATATAGCTACTGAAGTGTCTGCAACCGCAACCGCGATACTGGTTTTTCCTATGGACGCCCTTTGCGGCAGATACGACCCGTAAATCATAATGGCACCCATACCCAAACTGAGCGAGAAAAACGCCTGCCCCATGGCATCCAGTAAAACTTCCTGGTTTATTTTTGAAAAGTCGGGAGTAAATAAAAATTCCACGCCCAGCCAAAAACTGCCTTGCGACATGGAATAGGCGATTAACACTAAAATCAATATCGCC
>JANQOT010000007.1 GCA_028285655.1 Gammaproteobacteria bacterium | reverse complement strand
TATTCCTGCCAAACCGGAAGATACATGTACTTCGCCACCGGCGCCTGTGACTTTAGGCAATGAGCCCAGCATCGACTGACACTCAGATTCAAGTTTGTTTATGTCGATTCCCGAAGTACCGTAAATATTACGGACACCGCTACCCTGATGCTGCAACATGGCCAGCATTACATGCACCGGTTCCATCATTTGATGGCTATTTTGCACAGCCAGCGACTGCGCATCTTGCAACACAGCCTGGAATGCGGTCGTTAATTTATCTGTTCTCATCTAGTTATTCTCTAAGCCCTACATTTCCTTTATCTGGGGCTGAGTTGGAATGAATTCAAGTCATTTAATCCAAACCAGCGTCGCTATTCTGCCCGTGCAATGAGAACGACGGTATGAGTAGAAATACTCGTCATCCGAATAGGTGCAATAGTCCCCGCCATACACACTGAATATATCGGCCGCTGCCAGCACAATCTTTGCCGCTCGATAGATATCAAGCCTCCACTTCCCCGGCCCGATGGCCGTAAATGCCTCTTCAAATGCCGCATTTTGTCGTGTGTACGGTAAATAAACATCATCACCCACTTCAAATGCCTGCGGCCCGATTGCAGGCCCCAGCCACGCGTAGGCGGGTGGAGAACACGTTGACATGGCAGCTACCGTGCTCTGAATAATACCCTGTAAAAGGCCTCGCCAACCCGCATGCGCAATTCCGACACAAGCGCCACTTTCATCTGAAAATACGATGGGCAAACAATCGGCTGTCAGAACCGCACAAGCCACGTCGGGTTCGGTGGTATATGATGCATCTGCAATGACGGCATCGGCATGCACCTTAGCGGCATCGACAACTTTATTGCTATGTGTTTGTTGCAGCCATTTGGGTTCCTGTGCTAACTGCAACCGCTCGCGCAGCATCGTGCGATTGGCAATTACTCGCGGCTCTTGATCGCCGACATGTAACGCCAGATTTAATGTGTCGTAGGGCGACACGCTAACACCACCGTTTCTGGTGGTCGTCAGCGCGGATACTCGATCCTGCAGTGGCCAATCCGGAGTGATTTCCCGAAGCATTACACTTTTGAATGTTGTCGCAACATTTTAAGCAAACATTCCATATCGTTCGGTAATGGTGCATTGCATTCAAGTTCTTGTCCTGTTACCGGATGTTGCAATATTAATTGATGAGCATGTAAAGCCTGACGAGGGAAATCACTCAGAAAATCATTAAACTCGGAAGAAACATTCGCCACTCGCTGTACACGCTGGCCGTATGTGGCATCACCCACCAGCGGGTGGCTAAGTGCCGCGAAGTGCACTCTGATTTGATGTGTTCTGCCGGTCTCTAATTGCACTTCGACCCATGTATGAGAAGAAAATTTCTCCAGAATTTTATAGTGAGTTACAGCCGGCTTGCCTTTTGCCGAAACCGCCATTTTCACTCGATCGTGTGGATGTCGACCTATAGCTTGATCAATCGTTCCACCGGATATCATCTGACCTCGTACGACCGCGTAATAATGACGATGAATATTGCGACTTTGCATTTGTTCAGTTAAGGCCGTGTGTGCAATCAAAGACCGTGCAACGACAATCAGCCCACTGGTGTCTTTATCCAGTCGATGAATAATCCCCGCACGTGGAAGCGATGAAAATTGACGGTCATGGTAAAGAAGAGCATTAAGCAAGGTGCCGCTACGATTGCCTGCTCCAGGATGCACAACTAATCCGGCAGGTTTATTCAATACGAGTAAATGATCATCCTCATGAACAATATTCAGCGTAATGTTTTCTGCCTTGTTTTCCTGATTAAGGTTGTTTTCAATCGGCAGAATCTCTACGCTTTCTCCCCCATTCACGATATGCCGTTGCGAATAAACACTACCGTCAACGGTAACTAATTTTTTTGCAATCCAATCCTGCAAGCGCGCGCGTGAAAATTCCGGCAACAAAGTGGCCAAAGATCGATCAAGCCGCCACCCGGAGTGTTCGATTGGAATATCCACTAATAACTTGGCAGGCTCAGACATTTTGGCTTACAACGGTCGGCGTAAGGTATACTACGGCAAAATTTTACAGAATCTCGTTATGCTGCATCGCTTCATTTGCTTGATTTTACTTAGTTTACTATGTCTGCATGGTGCGGGCTGTAGCTATATTCCATTTATAGGGGGCGATGACGAAGAGAAAGAGCCTGAAATTAGTGAGGATATTTCTGCCAGACAGCTATACCGAAGAGCTAATGCTGAAATGACAGCGAATCGATTCGAAGATGCGATTGCAAGCTATAATTTGCTCGAATCTCGTTACCCGTTCGGGCGCTATGCTCAACAGGCGCAATTAGAGCTAGCCTATGTCTACTATCGACAATCGAATATAGATTCTGCAGTCGCCAGTGCCGATCGTTTTATTCGGCTTAATCCGCAACATCCCAATATTGACTATGCGTATTACATAAAAGGAATTTCATTATTCGATAAAGGCAAGACCTTTCTCAATATAGTATTGCCTCGCAACCCTTCCGATAAAGATCCGGCCCCCTTGCTGGCTTCATTCGAAGTATTCAAATCTTTGATTGAAAAATTTCCTGATAGTGAATACGCAGATGATGCTAAACAACGCATGATATATTTACGCAACGAACTAGCAGAACATGAACTTGCTGTAGCCGACTTTTATATGCGCCGAGGCGCTTATGTTGCTGCAGCCAATCGCGCACAGTACGTTATGAAAAAATATCAGGGTGCACCTGCCATGCCTCAAGCGGTGTATATTCTGGAGTTAGCCTATCGCCAATTAGGCATAGAAGATTTAGCAGTGGATGCAAATAAAATCTATGCCGCTAACTACATAAGTAATGACGGCACTTTGCTGGACCCCAAGTATGCTACCGAAGAAGTTAGTTGCGCCAACAATACCTGGCAACGCGTGCTTGAAAAATTGCGCTTAAGAACCTATTACTGCAATTAAGTATCGTTGAGGTAATTTAGCACTCCGGAAGTAATTGGATAACGTCGATCTTTTCCAAATGCACGCTTGGTAATTTTTACACCGGGCGGGGCCTGACGACGTTTGTATTCATTGCGAAATACCATACGAATCACATTGGCAACTGTGTCACTGTCAAATCCGCGCTCGATGATCTGTTCCCGCGCTATGTCCTGTTCCACAAATAATTCCAGAATTTCGTCCAATATCTCGTATGGCGGCAGACTATCTTCGTCTTTTTGATCGGGTGCTAACTCTGCACTAGGCGGGCGATCAATAATCCTTTGTGGTATGACGCGCTTATTTTTATTACGAAACTTCGCCAATTCAAATACGCGCATTTTTGGCACATCTTTAAGTGGTGCAAAGCCACCCGCCATATCACCATACAAAGTAGCATACCCCACCGCCATTTCACTTTTGTTCCCCGTGGAAATTACCATATAATTAAACTTATTGGATATTGCCATTAATAACACACCGCGTATTCGCGCCTGAATATTTTCCTCGGTTGTATCCGCCGAGGAATTTGCAAACAATTCTTGCAAAGCCCGAAGAAAAGAGGTGTAAATTTCTTCAATACTTATAACCGAATATTCTACATTTAAGTTATTTGCGAGAGTTTGCGCATCCTCCAGGCTCATTTGTGAGGTATAACGTGATGGCATCATTACCGCATGTACTTTTTCCGGCCCCAACGCGTCCACCGCTAATGTCAGCACCAATGCAGAGTCAATCCCGCCGGACAAGCCAATCACACTGCCATCAAACTTGTTTTTACCTACATACTCCTGCAAGCCAAATGTAAGAATATTGTAAATAGATTCATTAATATCGACGCATGAAGGCATCACCTCATCGCCGCAAATATCACGCGCATCGACATCATATTCGAGAATGTATTCTTGTTCTCTGCATTCCGGCGCGCGATAAAGCGTAACCCCCTCTCGATTCATTGCAAACGAACATCCGTCGAACACGAGTTCGTCCTGCCCTCCCAACTGATTGACATAAATAACCGGAAAATCATTTTCCTCGATTCGTTTTTTAACTTGATTTTCCCGCTCCTGCTGTTTGCCTGCATAATAAGGACTGGCATTAATATTGATTAGAAGTTCTGCGCCCGATTGCCTGGCAGCACTCGCAGGTTCAAATTGCCAAATATCTTCACAAATTGTAATTCCAACGGAAATGTCTTTTAAACGAAAAACACACGACTGATCACCCGCAGAAAAATATCGCTTTTCATCAAACTCATCAAAGTTAGGCAGCACTTGCTTAAAATATTTCGCTTGTATAGATTTGTCCCGTATAATCAAAGCAGCATTATATAGATTACCATTCTGTTCCCATGGCGTTCCCAGTATTACAGTGATTCCTTCTGTCTCTTCGATAATCGAAGTCAGGGCCGAATCGATGCGAGCTAGAATTTTAGAACGAAATAATAAGTCTTCCGGCGGATAGCCAGTGACCGCAAGCTCCGTGAATACAACACAATGAGCGCCATGCCGATGTTTCGCACTATTAATTGATTGACGAACTTTCTTACAATTTCCCTCAATATCTCCCACTATAAAGTTCAATTGAGCAACTGCAATTTTTATTAATTTATTAGACAACTATTTCACCCGTATACGTATCAAAACTCAAAAAATGCTAAATCTTTAAATCCTTGCTACTATAACAGCCTCCTGTGCTTTGTTTACACTTCAAAATGGCAAGTACACGTCAAAACAAGCATCCGCTGCGCCGCAAAGGCGATCAAAGTTCGTCATTACAATTCCGCTCGTTGCAATTGCTAAATGCGTACAGACTGGCTATTGCTGCCTTGCTATTCAGTTTTAACTTTATTCATATAAATGCGTTTTCACAACACCAACCCACAAATATTTACTTTTTTTTAAGCGCATTCTATTTAATCTATTCTATTGGCGCCTGGTTTTTAATCCAACAAAATATTATAAGCCTTAAAAACCAAGTACATGTTAATGCGCTTGTCGATGTGATTAGCATCGCGTGGTTTACTCTACTGGCAGGCGGTGTAAGCAGCGGCTGGGGAACTTTGATAATCGCGCCCATTGCCGGAGCTGCTCTGCTACTGCCCGGCAGAACCGCATTGCTATTTGCTGCTTACGGCACTGTCGCTTTGATTTTTCAGGAGCTTTACGGCGATATTACCGACGTAATTTTAAATACCGCTTTTACACAAGCCGGATTGCTGGGTATAGCATTGTTTGCCACGGCTTTTCTGGCAATCACTTTAGCCAAAAGAGCGTCAGAAAGCGCTGCCCTGGCAGAGAAACGCGGGATCGATTTAGCAAATCTGGCCCAACTCAATGAACATTTAATTAATCGAATCGATTCTGGAATAATTGTAGTTGATGAAGACAGCTCGATAAAGCTTATGAATAGAGCTGCTGCAGAACTATTAGGTCTGCCTAAAGCCACCAATCAGGTCTCGCTTCTACAGGCATCTAGAGGGCTTTCTACCATTCATCAAGAATGGATCGCTTCCGAGTTTTTACGTAACGATAAAAATTCATTTAGCCTGGAACGCGAAAATCAATCGCCGGTTCGAATCAGAATTACGAAAGTCGGTTCAAGATCTGAAGACCGCGGCTCAGTAATATATTTATCGGACACTTCTGAGATTAATCGACAGGTTCAGGATTCCAAACTTGCATCGCTGGGACGACTCACTGCAAGTATCGCGCATGAAATAAGAAATCCTCTGGGGGCAATCAGTCATGCCGCCCAGTTGCTGGAGGAATCCGATACATTAAACGATGACAATAAACGACTTGCCGACATTATTCATTTGCAATCCAATCGCCTAAATGAAGTTATTCAAAACGTATTACGATTATCCAGAAAAGATAATCTATCTTTAGAAAACATCGCTCTTAGCCATTGGTTAAATCAATTTGTAGTCGAGTTTGGTGAAGTCCACTCGCTGGAACCCGGTTGGAACCAAATTGAAATTAAACCGGATACACTTACAGTATCATTTGATATTAATCATCTTCACCAGATTTTATGGAATCTTTGTGCTAATGCAATTAAATACGCCGCCGCCAACGGTTCGCACCCCATAATCACCATGAAAGGATACTCTGACGGTTCTACTAAAGCGAAATACCTGGATATAATAGATACGGGGCCTGGTATCAGCGCTGCTGATCAAGACAAATTGTTTGAACCATTTTATACTACGAGTAACACGGGAACCGGTTTGGGCTTATATATTTCACGCGAGCTTTGTCTTAGCAACGGCGGCGAATTAAATTACATCGCTAACCCGGGCGGCGGAAGTTGCTTTCGTGTACGTTTTCCCCACCACCCGGATTAGTAATTGAAATAATTGTTATGGTAAGACATATTCTCATCGTCGACGACGAAGCCGATATACGGGAATTGCTTGAGATTACGCTCAGCAGAATGCAGCTGGAAACCAGTGCTGCGGCCAATATTTCGGATGCAAAAAATCTGCTTGCAAAACATTCTTTTGATCTATGTCTCACCGATATGCGTTTACCAGACGGAAATGGCATAGACCTGGTTCGTTATATTCAGGAAAATAACCCGGCCACGCCGGTTGCGATGATTACAGCTTACGGCAGCATGGACACTGCTATACAAGCGTTAAAAGCCGGAGCATTTGATTTTGTTTCTAAACCCATTGACTTGAAATTATTGCGCCATCTGGTAGATGGTGCACTTAAACTAACAACGGAACAAATTTCTTCTGGCGCACCGACAACTGACGATTCACGATTAATTGGTGAATCTGGCGTTATGGCCGCACTAAAACAAAAAATTCAAAAATTAGCCCGCAGCCAGGCTCCTGTATATATTCGCGGAGAATCCGGTGTTGGCAAAGAACTGGTGGCACGCGAAATACATTCGCTCGGCCCGCGCAACGATTTTCCTTTTGTCCCCGTTAACTGCGGTGCAATTCCCACAGAATTGATGGAAAGTGAATTTTTCGGTCACGTTAAAGGAAGCTTTACGGGTGCTGTTAGCGACAAACAGGGCTTATTCGAAGCCGCACAAGGAGGCACTTTGTTTTTAGATGAAATTGCAGAGCTGCCCTTGCATATGCAAGTAAAACTATTACGTGCGATTCAAGAACGTGCAATAAAACCGGTAGGCGGGCATTCAGAAATTCAAGTGGATGTGCGCATTTTAAGCGCCACGCATAAAAATTTAAGCAATGAAGTAGAGCAAGGCACATTTCGCCAGGATTTATTCTACCGAATTAACGTTATCGAACTCACCGTGCCTCCATTACGCGAACGCCTTGATGATCTTAAATTACTGTCAGAATTTATGCTGGACAAAATTGCGAAAAACTACGGGCTGGATAAGATTTCAATAGAACAAGCTGCTTTAGCAAAGCTGTCTGACTACGCCTACCCGGGTAATATCCGGGAACTTGAAAATATACTGGAGCGCGCCGCGGCGTTATGCGAAAACGGCTCCATCGAAATGACCGATGTCGATTTGCCCGAACAGGCGACTACGGTTACCGATATCCAGGATTCACCCAACGACTCGTCTATTTCTTTCTCCCAGGACCAATTGGAAGATTATCTCGAAAACAAGGAAAAACAAGCAATTGTCGCCGCCCTGGAAAAGACCCGCTGGAACAAAACCGCGGCCGCCAAGCTGCTGGGAATTTCATTTCGGCAGCTGCGTTATCGTCTGAAAAAGCTCAATCTAGACTGACAAACTTGGTCAGAAACGACCAAATTTGACCATCTAAAACGAAATTTTCGCCTTTCATCCACCTAATATAGGAATATGGCATTGAAACAACGTACTGTTTTGCGTGGATTTATTCGGCTACCGGCCAAATTGGCACGGAAGCTGAATATATTTGTGTAGATTGATTGACAATCTGACCATCGTTCCGGAGTTCGAGGTGAGAAGGCGGGCGCAAGGAAGCGTGGTTGTGACTAGAAATTAACCAAACTCATGAACTAGGAGTCATTCTCATGAAGAAAGCACAACAAGGTTTTACCCTGATCGAATTAATGATCGTGGTAGCAAT
>JANQOT010000004.1 GCA_028285655.1 Gammaproteobacteria bacterium | reverse complement strand
GTACACTGTACTTTGATATCGGGTCAAACAAGTTCACCAGATCCAGCACCTGATGACTTTCTTTGTGCATCCGCGTGGTGGCTCCCTGCCCGGCGATTGCCACGATCGGCGCGCGGTCCATATCGGCATCGGCAAAACCGGTCACCAGATTGGTCGCGCCCGGTCCCAGTGTGGCCAGACATACTCCGGCCTTGCCGGTAAGGCGGCCATAGACATCCGCCATAAAAGCCCCGCCCTGCTCGTGCCTGGTCGTAATAAATTTAATCTTGCTGTCCAGCAGAGCGTCCATGACATCCAGATTCTCTTCTCCCGGAATGCCGAATATATACTCGACTCCCTCGTTTTCCAGACACTTGATAAATAGTTCAGATGCTTTCATGTAGTCCTCCAACATGATGTAATCTCATGCCGTGTAAAGAGTGAATTTGAATTTATTATCGACCTGCTGAGCATATCGGCAGAACTTGAATTAGTATAAATTTTACCGCCAATCAAAATGATACATGCAAATGATTACTGCATGAAGCTACTATACCATTTACCAATTTACGCTTGCACAAGATCCTGAATTACCGACCAAAATTCATCTAAGCCCTTGATAATTAAAGACGATTGCATAAGCCTGTCGATATGAACAACATTTCCGACAATCGCCGGCAACAACTGCTGCACTGGTTAGTAGACATTTATTCCGGGCAAAATATTACGCTTGCACCAGTTTCGGGCGATGCCAGTTTCCGCCGCTATTTCCGTTTCCATTGCAACGACACATCATTGATCGCGGTCGATGCGCCGCCGACCAAGGAAGACAACCAGCCGTTTGTTGCGGTAACCGAGCTGTTATTACAACACCGCGTCATGGTACCGAAAATTTTTCACGCATCGATGCAACACGGTTTTTTTGTTTTGCAGGACTTCGGCGATCAATTGCTGCTCGATGCGTTAAACGAAAATACCGCCGACACATTATATAAGCATGCTCTGCAGTCGCTGGTAAACATGCAATCTATCGACCCGCAATCATTGCCTGCTTACGATAGCGAGTTATTGCAACGCGAAATGCATTTGTTCAGCGACTGGTATCTGGGCAAACATCTTGACATTGATATCGACGACAATACTCGAACCATGCTTGCTTCCACTTACCAGCTTCTGGAAGACAATGCATTGCAACAACCGCAAGTTTTCGTACACCGGGATTACCACTCCAGAAATCTTATGCTGCTGGAAAACAACACGCTTGGTATTATCGATTTTCAGGATGCGGTGCACGGCCCGGTTACCTATGATCTGGTTTCGCTATTGCGCGACTGTTACATCGCATGGCCGCTGGAAAAAATCGATCAATGGGTTGAGGAGTTTCGTTCGAGCAGCCCCGAGGCGCGTGCGTGCGACAAAAATCTTTTTCGCCGTTGGTTCGATTTGATGGGCGTGCAACGCCACCTGAAAGCCACGGGAATTTTTTGTCGCCTGAACTACCGTGACGGCAAACCGGCTTACTTAAACGACATTCCGCGCACGCTCGAATATGTTACACAGATCAGCGCAACTTATGACGAGCTGCACGCGTTTCACTCTTTTCTCCAACAACTGAAATAACATTATGCAGGCAATGATTCTTGCCGCCGGCCGCGGCGTTCGACTAAAACCTCTGACGGATAAACTACCGAAACCGCTGGTGCGTGTGGGCGGCGAAACCCTGGTCGAACGGCATATTAAAAACATTGCAGCCGCCGGTTTTGAATCTGTTGTGATCAACACCGCGCATCTGGGTGAAAAAATTCGTGACCGTCTTGGCGACGGTACACGCTTTAATATTCCGATTGTTTATTCCGACGAAGGCGAACAAGCCCTGGAAACCGGCGGCGGTATCGCAAATGCACTGCCATTGCTGGGTGACGATCCGTTTCTGGTGGTGAATGCCGATATTTACTGCGACGTTCCTTTCGATGCTCAATTGGATTTAAACCGCGCGCTGGTGCATTTGATTATGGTGGCAAACCCCGAACACCATCCCGACGGCGACTTTACCGCAGAAGAATTGAACCTGCCGGGACAACAGCGTTATACCTATAGCGGCGTAGGCTATTATCACCCGAAACTTTTTACCCATGAGCAACGCATCTTTCCATTGGTTGAGGTTTTGCGAAAGAGCATTAAAGACCAGACCATTACCGCTGAAGTATTTAGTGGAACGTGGTTTGATATAGGAACGGGTGGCCGTCTGCATGAAGCAAACAAGTATGCGTTGTCTGTTGTGTGATTCAATTTGTTTTTCTTCCTGCTATTCCATAGGTTAAGTGAACCTTTCGCCTTAAAAGGCGAAAGAATGAACAAATAGAAATACGCTTTAAAGACTTTTCATAAAAAGTAAAGTAATTAGCAAATAAATCAGACTCGATTGATTGGTGCGGTTTATACCACTTCAATGCTTTGCTGACATGCGAGTTGATGGCCGCGTAAAAATCACAGGGATGTGATTTTTAGTTCAAGGAATCGTGGAAGATTCTTTTGAACGGCGCGCAGACAACAACGAGCATGGAAGGAATCCGTAAGGACAAGGCATTGGTGGCGGTCTTTCTTTTGGATACTTTTCTTTGACCGATCAAAGAAAAGTATCAAAGAGAGCATGATAATAATCGAACAAAACCAATACATCGAGCAGACACTACTAAAGAGCACAAACACAAGTTAAAAATTAACTAATATCTGCAGCCTGCTGGTCCGCATGGTAAGAAGACCGCACCAACGGTCCACTGGCCACACTGGAAAATCCCATTGCTTCACCTTCAACGCGTAACTGTTCAAATTCTTCCGGAGTCACGTAACGCCGCACCGGCAGATGGTGTTTGCTCGGTTGCAAATATTGCCCCAGCGTCAGCATATCGCAATCGTGTTCACGCAGGTCGCGCATGACCTGGCGAATTTCGTCGAGTTCTTCGCCCAACCCCAGCATTAAACCTGATTTGGTTGGAATGTCCGGGTGCGCGCGTTTGAATTCCTGCAACAGTTTTAACGACCAGGCATAGTCGGCACCGGGACGCACGGCCTTGTACAGGCGCGGTACGGATTCGAGATTATGATTAAACACATCCGGCAGGTTTTTTTCTAAGGCCGTCAGCGCTTTTTCCATCCGTCCGCGAAAATCCGGCACCAGCACTTCAACCACAATTCCCGGATTCAGTGCACGCACTTGCTGAATGCACTGTTGAAAATGGTCACCGCCGCCGTCGCGCAGATCGTCGCGGTCCACCGAGGTAATGACCACGTAGCGCAACTGCATTAACTTGATGGTTTCGGCCAGCTTGCGCGGTTCCTGCCGGTCCGGCACTTCCGGGCGGCCATGCGCCACATCGCAAAACGGACAACGACGCGTACACACATCGCCGAGAATCATGAAAGTCGCGGTGCCGTGCCCGTAGCATTCATTTAAATTGGGGCAGGAGGCTTCTTCGCATACGGTGTATAAACCGTTTTCTTTAATGGTGTTCTTGAGCTGCGTCACTCTGGCCGAATTGGAAATTTTGATACGAATCCAGTCCGGCTTACGTAACACTTCCTGGTCGACATCCACCTTGACCGGAATTCGCGAAACCTTGTCCGCACCACGTTGTTTGCCACCGACGTTCATGAATAAAACTGTTGCTCGATTAAGGTTGAAATTTCCGTTGCCACTTGCTCGCAATTACGCGTGATGCCCAGATTCGCCAGTTGCGTGACTTGCATGTCTTTTAACCCGCAGGGATGAATGTACGTAAACGGCGTTAAATCCATATCGACATTAATCGCCAGGCCATGAAACGAACAACCGCGTCGTACACGCAACCCCAGTGAGGCAATTTTTTTGTTTTCGACATACACGCCGGGGGCATTCGGCAGTCGTTGCCCGCTTATATTAAAGTTTGCCAGGTAGCGAATAAACATTTCTTCCAGCCCCGCCACTAATGCTTTTACACCTAACTGCATACGCTGTAAATCAAACAGACAATAAATTACCAATTGCCCCGGCCCATGATAAGTCACGTCGCCGCCACGGTCGGACTGCACCACCGGAATTTCGGACGGCATCAGAATATTTTGCCGCGACTGGTTGCGCCCCAGCGTAAACACCGGCGTATGCTGCACAAACCAGACTTGATCGCACGTGTCGTCATTGCGTTCATCCGTGAATATACGCATTTTCTGGTGAATTTCACTATAGTCCGACAACGGCAGATGCCGAAATTCAAGTGCGCCGGTTTCAGCTCGATGATTTGCATAGCTTGGTTGCGCGGTATTCATAGACTTGCAATTAAAACACTTTCTGCCCCGACCAGATTTCCTGCAAACGCTGATCGCGGCCGCAATTCCAGCGGTAGAATTTATAACGTAAGGGACTTTTCTTGTAATAGTCCTGGTGAAATTCCTCGTCGCCCTTAACCGGATAAAAAGTGCCCGCATCCAGAATCGGTGTCACCACGGTTTGATCGGGAAAGTTTGCAATCACTTTTTGTTTCGACTCCTCGGCCAGTTTTCGCTCGGTCGCGTTGGCCACGAAAATCGCGCTTAAATAACTATGCCCCTTGTCGCAGAACTGTCCGCGCGCATCGAACGGATCGATATTGATCCAAAAATATTCCAGCAACTCTTTATAACTGACCACTTCCGGGTCATAGGTCACTTCCACCGCCTCGTAATGACCGTCATGGTTGCCCTTGTAGGTCGGGTTCTCGACCGTACCACCGGTAAACCCCGAAATTACATCGGTCACTCCTTCGAGTTTTTCAAAATCGGATTCCATACACCAGAAACAGCCGCCGGCGAATACGGCTTGGTCGGCCGCAACATTGGCCGCATGGATCATCGCACCGATCAGGAAAATAACTAGTAAGTGGGCTTTCATTACGCTGATTTTACCAATAAACATGATTAGACTCGAATAAACAAAAGATTCACTCGAATTTGACCCTGTTTAGTTTACTTTGATTTCAAAAATGCTCTAAACCCCTTGATGTAATTGTCCCAACCCTGTGCATGTTGATGTAATGATTGTTCCGTTAAAAACTCACCGTGTTTTATCTGTACTTCGGTGCCGGATTCGTGCACATGAAACTGTACATCTACCTGGGTAATTTCCTCGTCGCCCACCCACTGCCAGGAATAGCTCAACGCTTTATTGTTGGAAACCTGGAAAAACTTTCCTTCCATGACCGCATTGCCGATCAGATTCAGACGGTAAATCCCACCGACCCAGGGTTCGATTTCGATTTTTATTACGGGTGGGACTAGTGTATTGCTGGATATCCAGTAGGTGTACACTTTTTCGAGGGGGTGTTGGAGGAGGTAGGTTTTGGTGAACTGG
>JANQOT010000239.1 GCA_028285655.1 Gammaproteobacteria bacterium | reverse complement strand
ATCTGGTAAACCTGTGTACACGCAGGGTTGGTATCTTCTAACTCTGAAATATTCAGTTTAAGTTTGTTTTCGCCAGCCAGTATCAAGCCAAGGCCGGATGGGCAGGCTAAAGCAATTCTATGCTTAAGTGTAAACAATCGATCCAGGGTTGCGACGTCCAAAAGATCCGCATCGTCAATGATAAGGACAGCATGGGTGTGTTCGCGCAGGTAAGTAATGACATAATTTTCTATAGACAGATCATCAACCGATCTTTCACTCGTTTGTGGCACTACCCAGCGCTGTTTAATTTTTGTTTCGACATCGGCAAAGTTCATACCTTCGCGTGCGCGCAAGGTACAAAACTGGTATTGCTGGTATCCGAGGCGTAAAACTTTTCGCAGGTACGTGGTTTTTCCGACACCTTCTTCGCCGACTAAAACAATTGTTGTGGAAGGGTTGGTCAAGTACTCCATAATAATGTTGGAGGTCATTTCCAGCTGGTCATCGCTGTATAAATAAGCATCTCCGGCGTGCTCGGTAAACGGATGTTCACTCAGCCCTAATTTGTTTAGCTGATCTTCATTAATTCCATTCGCTTCTAAATCTGTGTCGTTTTCGCTCATTTATGTTTTATTCGGTAGGGCGGTTATGATTAGTAATGCGATTATATTCAGTTTGTGCATAACGATCTGTCATGCCGGCAATGTAGTCAGAAATTACTCGAGCCACACCCGAAGCGCCATTAATTTTTTCTTTAATATAAGCAGTTTCCCGGTGTTCATCGGGCAAAAGGTCGGGCGAATTAAAAAATTGCTTAAATAACTCGGTGATCATCATTTTGGCATTTGTGCTCATTCGGTCAACTTGCGCATGTTGATATAAATTTTTGTTTAAAAAAGATTTAAGCGCGGAATTTTTCGATTTAACCTCCGGACTGAAACTGGCTAATGGAATATTTAAACTTCGCACGTCTTCTAATGACGAAATATTATGAAGATTCAGATTTTGTTTGGTTTGACCGATCAGGTCGCATACAAGTTCGTTAATAATTCTACGGACGACCTCGTGAGTTTTTCTTTTTTCGGTAAGCTCGCCAAATCGTTTATTAACGTCAACATAATGCTGATCGAATAATTCTACCCCACGAAGCTGTTTAATTGTAATTAAGCCCGATCGTAAGCCGTCATCGACATCGTGATTATTATAAGCGATTTCATCTGCAATATTTGTTAGTTGAGCCTCGAGGCTGGGTTGGGTGCGGTCGATAAAACGTTTTCCCAGGGCACCCATGCTGCGCGCATTCTTTAAAGAGCAATGCTTGAGGATGCCTTCGCGAGTATCAAACATCAGGTTCAAGCCATTGTAATCAGGGTATTTTTCTTCTAGTTTGTCGACAACGCGTAAGGACTGAAAATTATGTTCAAATCCTCCAAAATCCTGCATACATTCATGTAAGGCATCCTGGCCGGCATGACCAAAAGCGGTATGGCCTAAGTCGTGGGCCAATGCAATAGCTTCGGTTAAATCTTCATTTAAACGCAGTGCACGCGCAATTGAACGAGCAATTTGGGCGACTTCCAGCGTGTGGGTCAGCCTGGTTCGGTATAGGTCCCCTTCATGATTTATAAAAACCTGGGTTTTATACTCCAAACGACGAAACGCCGTGCTATGAATAACTCGATCGCGATCGCGCTGGAACTCCGTTCGAGTTTGGCAACTGGGCTCGGAGAATCTTCTACCCGGTGAAGTCTCCTGGATTACCGCATAATTTGCCAGGCGACTGGAATCGACAATTGCATTCTCCACATACGCTTTAGAAGTAGACATGACTAATCGGTTTGAGCCAGCTCGGTAATGGTGCTGTGAAGTAACGTAAGATCAACATCGTCGGTCAATATGGCTTTACCTATATCTTTTAGCAAAACTAATCTTAGTTTTCCATCTTTGACTTTTTTATCTAACGCCATTAACTCCAGAAAACGATCAGCGGACAACTCTTTCGGCACTTTTACCGGTAACCGGGCGCTTGCAAGTAACGCTGATACTTTCTTAACTTGTGCAGCACCGATCCAGCCCAATCGCGCCGAAAATTCGGCGGCCATCACCATGCCACAGGCAACAGCTTCACCATGCAGCCACTTGCCGTATCCCAGGCCGGTCTCGATCGCATGCCCGAAAGTGTGGCCTAAATTCAAAAGTGCTCGCTGGCCGCTTTGCTCAAGCTCGTCAGCCGCAACCACCTGTGCCTTGCATCGACAAGATTGTTCAATTGCGTAGGTAATCGAATCAGGTTCGAGCTTGAGCAAGCGCGGCATATTTTTTTCCAGCCACAAAAAAAATGGTTGGTCCGTTATTAATCCATACTTGACGACTTCTGCCAGTCCGGCGCTTAGTTCCCGCGGGGGTAATGTTTTCAGGGTGCCGGTGTCGGCAATTACGCAGTTGGGCTGGTGAAATGCACCAATCATGTTTTTACCCAGTGGATGATTTACACCGGTTTTACCGCCGACTGACGAATCAACCTGAGCTAGTAACGTCGTTGGCACCTGAATAAAATTTACGCCTCGTTGATAACAGGCAGCAGCAAATCCGGTAATATCCCCGATTACACCTCCGCCAAGCGCAATCAAAGTGACATCGCGGGAGCAATGTGCCGATAGTAGTTGGTCAAAAATATTTTCTAAGGTAGCGATAGATTTGTACTGCTCTCCATCCGGGAGAATGATCGTTTCAATTTCAGCTTGATTAATACCTTTAAGCAAGGATTCAAGATAAAGCGGCGCAACAACCTCGTTACTGATTACAACTAGTTGCCGCCCGGGTGAGTGAGACTTGATTAATTTGCCTTGACCCAGAATACCTTCGCCTATATAGATAGGATACGATCGTGAACCAAGGTTTACAGTTAATGTTTGTACTTCCGTCATTAGTGAATAACGATTCTTTACTTTAATTGTTTGATGATTTGAGACAGCGAGCTGCTGATACTTTGACTATCGGTGTGAATGACGATATCTGCTAGTTCCTCATAAATAGGGTTGCGTTGTTCGGCTAAAGCCAGCAGTTTATCACGTCGATTGTCGGTTTGAAGCAGGGGGCGCTTTTTGTCATGCCGCGTGCGTTTTAGTTGCGTATCGACCGAAGCTTGTAAATATACGATAGTCCCGTTTTCTTTGAGTATTGGTCTGTTAATTTCACGCACTACTATACCGCCACCGGTAGCGATAACAGCGTGTTTTGATTTGGCCAATTCGCGTAGAATATTTGTTTCGCGATCTCGAAAGCCATCTTCGCCTTCTAACTCAAAAATTGTAGCAATCGCGACGCCGGTACGATCTTCAAGTACGCGGTCACTATCAATAAATTCTCGCTTTAGCCGCCTGGATAACCGTTTTCCAATCGAAGTTTTTCCAGCGCCCATGGGGCCAACCAAAAAAATGTTTTGCGGCATATACCCGGTAAATAATAAAAATTTAGAATAAAGCTATTCTAAACAAAAAGCCCCGCTGATGCGGGGCTTTTTTATTTTCAAAATGAATGGACGATTATCGTGTAAGTGTTAATTGCTCGTCGATAATCTTGGGGGTAATGAAAATCAGTAATTCTGATTTGTCGTTTGTCACGCTATCGGTTCTAAATAAGCGCCCTACTAACGGAATGTCTGAGAAGAAAGGAACCCGCGTATTGGATACGGTGGAGTTTTCCTCATAGATTCCGCCGAGTACTACTGTTTGGCCATTGTCGACCAAAACATCGGTAGTGACTTCTCGAGTGTCGATACTGGGGATTCCAGCGAACTCCTGTCCGACGCTGTCACTATTGACTGCGAGATTCATGGCGATACGGTCGTCCGGAGTTATTTGCGGTGTAACTTCCAACGCCAGAACAGCTTTTTTGAATTCAACGTCTGTAGCACCACTGGAGGTAGCAGATAAATATGGAATTTCCGTACCTTGCTCAATCCGTGCAGTGTTCTGGTTCGATGTTATGACACGCGGATTGGAAATTACTTCAGCACGACTTTCTGCCTGTGCCGCTGATAATTCCAGATCGATCAAAAACCCGAACGGCAACTTGGCAAAGGCCAGCGCAATTTGGCCCGCTGGGTCTGCAACCGGTAAGTTAACGTTTAACGTATCTTCGATCGGAATCGGATCACCGGCGGTTAATGGTTCCAGCGCATTCAAATTACCGGTAGTAATATCGGCTGTACTTCCGCTGAACAAGTCTCGAGAATCAATGTTATTTACGCCGAATTTCACGCCGAGATCTTTGCTGAAATCGTCGTTGGCAATCACGATACGGGATTCAATTAACACCTGTTTAACTGGAATGTCCAGGCGATCGACCAGGCGACGAATTTCGTTTAATTTAAATGCAGTATCCTGGATCAGTAAGGTATTTGTGCGTTCATCCACGCTAACCTGTCCGCGCTCTGATAACAATGTGTTATCAGCGTCTTTCAGTAATGAAGCAATATCGGTAGCACGCGCGTAGTTGATTTCCATGAACTCGGAGCGCAACGGAGCAAGTTCTTCTACCTGTTGCTGAGATTCCAGTTCTAGTTTTTCGCGAGCGGCAATTTCTTCGTTAGGTGCGATATAAATGACATTACCATTTTCACGCATGCCCAGACCTTTGGTTTTCAGAATAATATCCAAAGCCTGATCCCATGGAACATTCTTTAGTCGTAATGTGAGAGAGCCGCCAACAGAGTCGCTGACGACCAGATTCAATCCTGTAAAGTCGGCGATTAGCTGTAATACTGAGCGAACTTCAATGTTCTGGAAATTCAGGGACAGGCGCTCACCCTCGTAGGTGTCACGACGTCTTGCTTCGATGACTTCTTCCGGAATCTCGCGCACTTCCAGCACATACAAATTGTCCGACTGGTAGGCCAAATGCTCGAACTCCAGATTTCCATCCGGTTGGACGATGACACGTACGTTGTTACCTTGCGGAAAGGCTTCAATCAATTGAACCGGTGTAGCAAAGTCGGTGACATCAAAGCGTTTTTGCAGCTCTTTTGCTAAACGAGCATCGTTAAAGTCGATCACAATTCTTCCACCCTGCTCGATTAAGCTCACAGGTGTGTCCGGATTGGAGAGACTGACTAATACACGTCCTGCATTATTGTCTCCACGACGGAAATCGATATTATTAATGTTATTACCTGAACTACGGGTTGAACCGGCAGTTGGTTTGCCGACATTTGTAGATGCGGGCGAACTGGCAACCTGCAGTTGATCGCCTTCTCCAATTCGTAATACGTAGCTATTTCCTTTTCTGATCGTCTGGTACTCTTGTAGTGTACTCAAGTTAACTACTACTCGAGTACGACCTTTGGATTGGACAGAACTAATGGTTTTTGTTGGTCCGATATTAATGTCTTGAAAGCGTTGTTTTAAATCAATTCCAGTATTTGCAAAATCCAATGCAATGCGCGCCGGGTTATCTGTGGTAAAAGACAATGGTTCGCCCGGAGCAGAATCAAATTCCAACACAATTTCCACTTGATCATCGGGTAGGGCAGCAACTTTGATATCGGTTAATTTACTTTCAGCCAATACAAGCCCGGAAAATAACAATAACGTTATTCCTAGAAGAGTGTGTCGCAGCGTACTTTTTAATGAAACCCTGCAATAACAAGTTTGCAATATGTTCATAGTATTCACCGCTCCATTAAAATGTTTATATTAAATTGATCGTTATTCATGGCATTTTCTCAAATATCAAAGTTCCATTTTGTGTTAAATGAAGTTGCTATTCACTTAACGCAATTGACGATTCGCGTTCACGCCAACCACCAAATCCATCCGGAATAATTTCAACAAGTTCTACTCCATCATTCGTTACTTCTATAATCTTGCCATTATTCTGGCCAAGATAATTCCCGGTTAACACTCGCTGAATGGTGTTATCCGGTGTTTTGATCAACGCCCAGTTTTGCGCGTTTTGACTCATGGTTCCAACCATACGCAAAGTATCCAGAGGGAAGCTTTCCAGGTACTCGGGCACTCGATTCGGGTCAGGACTAATCGCAGAAATTGCTTTCTTCGCTACGCTCGCGACCTGCGGACGAAAAATACTGGTATCAAACGGATCGCGTTTAGAACCTTTAACATATGTGTGCGCCTTGTACGGCATAATTTCCGGTAATGGTTCAATCCCTTCTTGTGGACGTGATTTAACTTCTTCAACCCATGCTTCCAGATCGGACAAATTTCCTGAACAACCGGCAACTAGAGAAAACAACAATACACACGCAATTACGCGCATAAATGCAATACAGTTTGTTACATTATTAGTCATTGTAATCATAGTTGACTTTTACTCTTGTTCGTCATCAAGGTAACGGTAGGTTTTGGCGAGAGCATTCATCGTCATTTTAGATTCACCATCTTTACCGGGTTGTAGCTTAATATTATGTAAAGTAACGATACGCGGCAGTGCTGCAACTTCGCTCGCAAACAAACCAAACTGGTGGTAATCACCCTTCATTACTAGCTCGATCGGTTTTTCCGCATAAAATTCTTTTGCGACTTCGCTGCCGGGTTTGAATAACAATATTTCCAGGCCACTCGCTAATCCGGTTTGAGAGATGTCCACGATTAGTGCCGGAATTTCGGTTTTGCTCGGCAGCTGGCGTAGCAATGTGCCGAATGTGCGTCGCATTTCTTCCAGTTGTTCCTTATATTCTTCGAGATTTGCCGCTTTTTTCGCTTTTGACTCGAAAGTTTGTTTCAGCTCTACTTCTTTTGCTTCACGCTTTTCAAGGTCTGCAAGTTGACCTTTGGTGTCAAAATAAAAACCTGCGCCAATGATCAATGCAGCGACAAATACAACAACTACCACTTTAACGGGTAACGGAGCAGTGCCAATGTTATTAAAGTCTACGTTTTTTAAATCTGATAAAAAATCCATTCTAATTAACCCTCGTCTTCGTCAATACTTGGGTTGGTTTGATCCGCGCTAAGTGAAAATTCGCTCAGGCGCTGGCCGTCGTTTTCACTGGTGGAGATAACGCTTAATTTTGGATTAGCGATCCAATCAGATTTTTCAATATTACGCATATACGTAGATACACGCGCATTTGATTCCGCTTTACCGGTAATCTGAATTTTATTGCCGGATTGAGACAGACTGCTCAAGTGCAAGCCTTCAGGCAAAGTAGATTCTATTTCGTCAAACAAGTGTACGACTCCAGGCCGAGTGGCCTGCAAATTTTGAATCACTTCCATGCGCTCGATCAGTGCGCGGCGAGTAGCATCCAGCTTTTTAATTTCCTTGATTCTGTCATCAAGAATCTTAATTTCATTGGTTAGATACGTGTTACGTCTCTCCTGGCCTTTAATCATATTGTGCACTTGAAAATGAACCAGGATAACCGCAAGTACAGCGATCGCGGCGCCGCCCGCAAGCATGACCAGAAACTCTTGCTGTTTTTCTTTGCGCTGAGTCTCGCGCCAGGGTAGTAAATTAATTTTAGCCATAGTTTTTAATCAAATGCTCTTAACGCAAGCCCGCAGGCAATTAATAAAGCTGGGGCATCATTTCCCAACGCCTGTGGATTAACCTTTGAGCCCAGCGAAATATGGCTGAAAGGGTTGGCGATAGAGACAGAAATTCCCAATTCATTTTGAATCTTTTCATCTAAGCCGGGAATCGATGCACAACCACCGGCAAGCACAATGTGGTCTACTGTCGAGTGTTGGCTGGCAGAATAAAAAAATTGCAGAAAACGGTTTGCCTGTTGAGCCGCAGTAACTTTAAACGGTTCCAGCAGGTCAGTAATGTAGTTGTCTGGTAACCCGCCTTCTTTTTTTGCCAGACCGGCTTCTTCATAAGTTAAGCCGTACTGATGCATGATTTCTTCCGTAAGCTGTTTACCGCCGAAAGGTTGTTCGCGGGTATAAATCATGCTGCCGTTTTGAACGACATTAAGACTGGTCATAGTTGCGCCAATATCAAGAATGCCAACGGTTTTATCTGCCCCCTGATCCGGTACCTGATCCACCAGTAACGGATAAACGTTTTCAATCGCATACGCTTCCACGTCCACTACAATTGGAGTGATACCGGCAACTTCCGCGGCCGCTACCCGCATTTCAACGTTTTCACTGCGTGACGCTGCCAGCAATACATCTACGGTTTCCGGGTTGCCCTCGGTGGGTCCCAGAACATTAAAGTCGAGATTAACTTCTTCCAGCGCGTAAGGAATATACTGGTCCGCTTCAATTTGAATTTGCGCTTCCATGTCTTGATCCGACAAGGACGAGGGCATGGTAATGACTTTGGTAATAACTGCAGATCCGGCAACGGCCAAAGCACAATTTTTCGCTTTTGAACCTGAACGTTTGACGACTTTACGAATGGTTTCGCCAACCGCATCTACGTCAGAAATAACTTTTTCTGTTATACAGTTGGCCGGTAAGGGCTCTACACCATGGTGCTCTATACGGTATCCTGAGCCACTGGAAGAAAGTTCCAATACTTTTACGGAGGTCGAGCTAATATCGATCCCAATTACAGCGCTGCTTCTTGAAGAAAATGGTAACACTTTAAAATTTCCGTTAGTTATCCCGCTCAGTTTAGAATTTTTTAAAATTATATGTCGAACTCTATAACAAGACGTGAGTTATTCAAAACGTTGTTGCGTCTGAACC
>JANQOT010000211.1 GCA_028285655.1 Gammaproteobacteria bacterium | reverse complement strand
TGCACTCATTGACGAAATATATGGGCGGACACGGCACCACCATAGGCGGCGTGGTGGTCGACTCCGGAACGTTCCCCTGGGCCGAGCACGCCGATCGATTTCCGATGCTGAACGAACCGGATCCTTCTTACCACGGCGTGGTATACACCGAAGCACTGGGACCGGCCGCCTATATCGGTCGCGTCCGCGTCGTGCCGCTGCGCAATATGGGTTCGGCAATTTCACCGTTCAACAGTTTTCTGGTGTTACAGGGGATCGAAACTCTACCGGTACGCATGGACCGCCATTGCGAAAATGCGCTGGCCGTCGCTCATTTTCTGGAGCAACACAAATCAGTTACCTGGGTGCGGTATGCCGGTCTCGACAGTCATCCGGATAAAAAACTGGTTGACCGCTATCTGGGCGGCCGCGCATCGGCGATATTAAGTTTTGGCATTAAAGGCGGTGCCGCCGCCGGCGCCAAATTTATCGATGCCTTAAATCTGGTGGTTCGATTGGTAAATATCGGCGATGCGAAATCACTCGCCTGCCATCCGGCCAGCACCACGCACCGGCAATTATCAGCCGATGAATTAAAAGCCGCCGGCGTAAGCGAAGACCTGGTACGGTTGTCTATCGGCATCGAACATATCGACGATATTATTGCCGACCTGGAACAGGCCTTATCCAAAGCTGCCTAGTTTCCCCGCAGTGAATGACACCTTATGTTGCCAAAGGTGTGTTACGCAATGGACACACTAATAGCATCCTGGCCAGCTCGCCTGCGCGCAAACTGGTCGCTCACCGCCAGAGCGCACAGTTCAGAAAACTGGCACAAGCGCATATTGTCAGCGCCGGCGAGTCAATTCGCTTGTCGGCACTCATTAACCGGCAGCGCCATGCAGACGCACCGTTAATTATTCTGCTGCACGGTTGGCTGGGATGTGCGGACTCCTTGTATTTATTGTCGTTGGGAAAATTTTTATTCGATCAAGGCTACCATGTGGTTCGACTCAATTTGCGCGACCATGGAGACAGCCAGCACTTAAATGAAGAATTGTTTCATTCCTGCCGAATTCAGGAAGTCATTGATGCATGCATTCAGATTAAATCCGAATTTCCGCAATCATTATTCTCGATGGCAGGGTTTTCGCTGGGAGGAAATTTTGCCTTGCGCGTGAATGCATTCACGACACAAGATCAATTACCGCTGCATCGCACCATCGCCTTTTGCCCGGTCATGAGCCCTGTGAATACTTTGCTTGCGCTGGAAAATTCTTTTTTGGTGTACCGCAATTATTTTATGCAGCGCTGGCGAACAGCCTTTTACAAAAAAGTAGCGGCCTTCCCGAATATATACAACAAAGAAACTTTCAAGGCGTTTCGCAGTTTGCGCGAAGCCACTGCTGACCTGGCCACACGCTACGCAGGATTCGACTGTCTGGAAGACTACTTGAACGGCTACGCGATTACGCAAGAGCGCCTCAGCACCCTGCATGCACCGAGTCATATTGTGCTGGCGCGAGACGATCCGATTATTCCCTGGCGGGATCAAAAACATCTGGCCGCCAGCCGCTATCTGACTGTTTTGAATACCGAACACGGGGGTCACTGCGGGTTTCTGGCGCCCGATTTGACCAGCCCATGGATCGATCGATTTGTGCTGGACCGCCTGAAAAGCTAGGCATCTTCAATGTAACTCACTGAAATAAAAGGGAGTAATCGGTTTATTTCAGCACCACGACAGCAGGCCACCACTGAAACAAATGAAACAAAAAAGGGGATTATAGAAATTCGCCAGATACAAAGGGCGCGTATTGTGTACACCATAGAGTTAACCAACGAATACAGAT
>JANQOT010000201.1 GCA_028285655.1 Gammaproteobacteria bacterium | reverse complement strand
CGAGCCCTGGGAATTTGAAAAGTGCCACCTCGACGGTTCGGTGCTGGTACCCATGCGGCAGATTCCGCAGGCGATGCAAGACCTGGATCCGGACCAGGAAATCGTCGTCATATGCCACCACGGAATTCGCAGCAGAGCCGTTGCCGCTTATCTGGCAAATAACGACTTTACCCGCGTAATCAACCTGTCAGGCGGTATCGACGAATGGGCGAAACGCGTCGATCCCGCTATGCCAACGTACTGATTTACAGTACTCTAAACAAAATTCTGTATCTCCCGATAACTAGACCATCGCCATTACGCGAATGGCAAGGATTTGTTACATCAGATCAAAAAATGAACTATCGAAATAAACTATTCGTCGCCGTATTTACCGGGCTTTTATCTGGTTTCGCGCCTGCTCTCTATGCCAACGGCCTGGTCGACGTGTACCAGCTTTCCAAAGCCCAGGACACCGAAATTCGCGAAGCCGAAGCAAATTACAATGCCTCCATTCAGGCGCGACCGATTGCTCGCGCGTCGCTGCTGCCGCAGATCAGCGCCAGCGCCGAAACTTCCGACAATACACTGGAAACCGAAGGCCAGACCTTTGGCGTTTCCGGCGCCGATGTGAATTTTAATTCGCACGGCTATTCTTTGCGGCTGACACAACCTTTATACAACCATAATTTTTACGTACAGCTACGACAGGCTAAAAACACGGTTGCAAAAGCCAAGGTGGAGCTGGATGCCTCGAAACAGGATTTAATCATTCGCGTCGTCGAAGCTTATTTCAATGTACTGGCGGCGCAGGATACTTTGCGCTTTGCCGAAGCGGAGAAAAATGCCATCAACAGGCAACGCGAGCAGGCCGAAAAACGATTTGAAGTCGGCCTGGTTCCCATCACCGATGTTAAAGAAGCACAGTCGTCGTACGACCGTGCGGTAGCGCGCGAAATTGAAGCGCAAATCGCACACGAACTGACGCTGGATGCGTTGGCGGTGATTACCGGTAGCCGCGTTGATGATCTGGATACTTTATCCAACCGTGTACAGTTACAGAATCCCGAACCCAACGATGTGCAGGACTGGATCGAAACTGCGCTTAATCAAAACCTGGCGCTGCTTATTAATGAATACGATACCAAAATCGCCCAGCAACAGATCGCGCTGAACAAATCTCAACATCTACCGACTGTGGATATTGTCGCAAGTTACAATGACTCCGATTCCGGCGGCCTGACCGGCTCCAGAAAAACCGAAGATTCGCGCATCGGCCTGGAACTGAATTTGCCGATTTTTGAAGGTGGCCGCACGCATTACCGCACCAAAGAAAGCCAGTACCTTTATCAGGCTGCACTGGAATCGCATGAACGCATTCGCCGTGAAACCATACGCGATACGCGCGATGCATTTCACAAAGTAGTGGCCGGTATCAGCCGCGTGTCCGCATTTAAAAAAGCAGTGGAATCAGCAGAAGTCGCCGCCGAGGCAACGGAAGCCGGTTTCGAAGTCGGCACGCGCACTTCGGTAGATGTATTGCTGGCACTACGTTCGGTTTTTGAAGCACAACGGGATTATGCGCGTTCGCGTTACGACTACTTGCTGGACACTTTGCGTTTAAAGCGATCCGCCGGCATGCTAAGCGGTGACGACCTACTACAAATTGATGATTGGTTAGAGTAATCTCTAGGGCGCAATGCCCAAAACCTTTCCACACTCAACGCTAACTTATCGAATCACTGGCTGGATCTTATTTCCGGCCGCGCTACTGTTCACCCTGTTCGTTGCACTCAAATACCGCAAGCTGCGATATCTGCGACAAAGATTGGGAATATATTCACGGCAAGAAAACCGCTCGTGTTCCATTTGGTGCCACTGTGCTTCTGTCGGCGAAATAAACACTGCATTACCACTGTTAAAACAATTGCAGGCACAAAACCGAACACTGCTGGTAAGCACCAATACCGTCACCGGTTACCAAACACTGCAAAGCGCCGGCCTGGATAATACCGCCATCGTCTTTCTGCCACTGGATTACCGCATTTTTTACTCGAGATTACTGTCCGTATTTTCACCCGGCGTATGCCTGATATTTGAAACAGAATTATGGCCAAACTTATTTCTGACGGCACACAATAAAAATATTTCCATCGCAATCGTGAATGGCAGAATCGGCGACAAAACACTTAATGCGCCACATTTCCTGCATACCAACTATCGCCGTGCGTTAGGCTGCGTTAGCCGCGTAATCGCCAGCAGCGAGGAGAATGCCCAAAGATTCATAGAGCTGGGAGCAGATCCGGACAAGGTTGCGGTACTGGACAATCTAAAGTTTGCTTTACCGGCAATTGAAATTACCGATCTTGCCAAACCATTGACCTTTCCCTATCTGCTTTGCGCATCCACGCATGCAGACGAGGAATTACAGATTATTCACCAATGGATGCAAAATAAACCCGATGCATTGGGTCTGGTGATCGCAATTCGCCATCCACAGCGAAGTAAAGAGGTATGCAAACAAATTGAAAGCGTCGGACTGGATTACATACTGCATTCCAAACACTCTGCATTCCAGCGCCTGGATCAGGTATATGTAATCGATACCCTTGGCGAATTAGCGCCATTCATGGCGCACGCCGACCTGGTGTTTATGGGCGGCTCTTTGATTCCGCTGGGCGGACACAATATGCTCGAGCCCGCACGTATGCACAAATGTATTATTACCGGACCTCACTACCAGAACTTCACCGCAATCGTAGATGAGCTGGTGGATGCCAAAGGAATTATTGTTGTAAAAGACGCTGCCGATTTAATGCAAAAAGTGAACGAACTTGCAAACAATAAACCGTTACGCAAACAATTCGGCGAAAACGCACAACAGTATGTTCAATCAAAGCAACAAATACTGAAACGATATACACAAATTATTTTGCAATTCATTCACGATCACTCGTGATAACCATCCAGCAAGTTATTAAATTCAGACGGTTCATAAAATAAATCGTCGTTTGCCCGTTTTAGTTTTTTTAATGAGCGCCGTAATCGTGATATTCCCGCCAGCGCCCAGCTTTTTTTATACGGCCTGCGCGTACAACGATCAAAGTCGATTAAATGAATATTTCCATCGGGACCAATCAAAATATTATTTGCGTTTAAATCGACATGCTGAATACCCAGGCGGTGAAAACGTCGAATCGTCGCACCGACTGAATGCCACTCTTCAGGAGTGAGCTTGCGTTCGGTCAAAATTGCCGCCAGCGACTCCGAGTCGGGTATTTCCACCATAATAATATCGGCCGAATAAGTGATTCGACCGGCATTACATCTGGCCGCCACCGGAAACGGTACCGGCAATCCCAGCTGGCTCATTTCAAGCAGCATTTTTATCTCACGATATGCGCGCGTGGCCTGCCAGCCGCGAAATATAAATCGATCTTTAGTAATATGGGCGGGAACTCCGCCACGGCAATAATGGCGCAACACATATTGGCGATTATTAACCGCAAATTTTTTTACAGCTTGTCTGCCACCCTGCTTTTTTGACCATGCATGCGAACCATCGGCGCGTTGAATATCAAACCAGTTTCGTCGAAAATCGGGCATTACGTCGTCGCATACCCAGATTTTCTGGTTTTTTCTGGCGATCTCGTGCAATTGCATAATGTTTTGCGTCGTCTACTGTCCCGATAAAGTATGAGCATGCCTGCAGATATAGATTCGCTGTGTATAGTGCGTTTATCCGCAATCGGCGATGTGACTCACATGGTTCCCATCATACATAGTATCCAAAAATTTCGCCCGAATATAAAAATCACCTGGATAATCGGTAAAACCGAATACCGCTTATTGGGCGATCTGAAAAATGTGGAATTTATCCAGTTCGACAAGAACCTGGGCCTGCGCGCTTATACCGATGTTCTGCATCAATTGAATAAAAGATCGTTCGATGCAGTCTTCGCCGCGCAGGTTTCGCTGCGCGCCAATATTCTTACCGCGCTGCTGCGAGCCAAACGAAAAATCGGTTATGACCGGCAACGCTCCAAAGATTTGCATGGGCTGGTGATTAACGAACGCATTGAACCGGCCAAGGAACATGTGCTGGACTCGTTTTTCCGGTTCGTCGAACGCATCGGCATACCCCATAAAACGCTGGACTGGAGTATTCCGATTCCGGCCGAAGCCGAGCAATTTGCGGCCAAGCATCTGCCCGCCGGCGTTCCGCTGCTTGCAATCAGTCCGTGTTCCAGCCATACATTACGCAACTGGTCAGTTCGAGGATACGCCGAAGTCGCCAACTACGCGCATGACAAGTACCGAATGCAAACGGTTTTACTGGGCGGACCCAGCCAACTGGAACTGGAATACGGTGACAACATCAGTCGACTGCTAAACCATACGCCGATTAACTTAATCGGCAAAGATACGCTTAAACAACTGTTGGCCATTATTCGACAGGTTACCATTCTGGTGTCTCCGGATTCGGGTCCTGCTCATATCGCGACCTGCGTAAATACTCCGGTCATTGGATTGCATGCGGCCAGCAACAGCAAACGCAGCGGCCCCTATTTAAGTCAGATGCATTGTGTGGACAAATACGCTGAAGCCGCTCAAACAGCGTTTGGAAAAACACCGGATGATCTAAAATGGGGAACTAAAATCGAGCAAGCGGGAATTATGGATTTAATCGAAGCAAATGACGTTATAATCAAGCTCGATCAATTCATGCAAAACCAAAACGGCTAAGGAGATTCTTTTGCAACAACCACTAGTCCCCACATCGGTAGGTGAGTTACTCGACAAAATCAGCATTCTTAAAATCAAACAGGAAAAAATTACGGATGCGCAAAAACTGGAAAATATAAATCGCGAGCTAACGGAACTGGAATCCATTTGGAAAAATACACAAGATCCGGCAACGGATCTGAAAGAGTTATGCGAAAAATTGAAAGCCGTCAATTCCGCACTATGGGAAATCGAAGATAAAATCCGCGAAAAAGAATCAGCAAACTCCTTTGACCAGGAATTTATCGAGCTGGCAAGATCCGTGTATAAACAAAATGATTTACGCGCGGCGCTGAAAAAAGAAATTAATTTGCGTTCCGGTTCTGCCTTGGTCGAGGAAAAATCGTATCAAAGTTACTAGATAAAAAATCAATAGGAAGTGCTGATTTATCAGCGCAAGCGACTGAGACGCGACAAAAAATGGTGAAAAAACGGAGTGTACACGATAGTACATGAGTATTTTGAACCATTTTTTAACAAAGTATCAGGATAAATCAGCACTTCCACATAGGCGTTTATAAAAAGAAGCAATATACATAAACAAAAACATCGCCAACATACACTCTTTAGTTTCACCTGCACGAATATCCAGCAAAAAC
Source organism: Gammaproteobacteria bacterium (assembly GCA_028285655.1). Classification (GTDB taxonomy): domain Bacteria; phylum Pseudomonadota; class Gammaproteobacteria; order UBA4575; family UBA4575; genus JANQOT01. Next base: position 1,937 of record JANQOT010000201.1, on the reverse strand, counting down.
GGTACAGTGGTATCAAATAGCTTGTAAGCTTTTTCATGCAGGCTGACCGCAATCGCCAGAAAACAGGCTGGAATATTGACATAAGTCGGCCATAACCAGTAAAAGAAACTGTCTTGTCGCAATACTCGATTGCGCAGTAATAAAAACAAGGGAACCAGAATGCCGCCCACTACCGCAGCAATGGTCAGCAAATTTCTCGGCACCTGGTCCAGCAAAGCACTGGTGTTATGCAAATTGGTTTCGCCCTGATCGTTAACATTTTGCCAGTTTTCCGGAGTCACCCAGCCAAACCAGTGTTGCCCCCAACTGATTTCCTCGCCCGCATAATAAATACAACCCAGAACCAGTAATGCCATCCAGACGCGAATAAAAGGAAACTTAAACGACCGCATGCGCAAAATGGCGCGAATACCTAATACGATGGCAATAAATAAAACCACAAAAGTGTAATTTTCGATGATTCCCTGTTCGCCGAACACAAACCGGTCGGTATCGGGATTAATAAAACGCATAATATAAGGAAACAAGGCCACCGCCAGCGGCAACCATAGCCATAGCCATTTGGGTAAATCATTCGTTCTGTTCGTATCCATACTATTCCTTTACAGCGCCGCTTGCCGGCCCAGTCTTTCCCATTGTTTTAAACTGCGAAAGTCGCGATGGTTTTTACTGCGCAACCCCAGCGCAAAGCCCAGTCGCATGAACGGATTGGGCGGCTGCAGATATTGCGGCATTAAATTAAAATCATACAGCTTTGGAAACCATTTGCCGTCGTTATTCTGCAATACCTGAATATTACCGGGACTGATGTCGAGGTCGTACAGATTCAGTTTCGCCGCTTCACTGACAATCAGGTAACCCGCTTCCAGTATTTCTTCCGGCAAACACCGCAGCCGCTTCATTAGATCCAGCAGCCATACACCGTCCACATATTCCTGAACAAGCGCCGGCGTAAAGCCCTCTTCGGCACGCAACAAACGGTACGGTCTTGCAATATACGGCGCCATTAAATTTGAACTGTATGCTTTGCTATTACGCTCGAATTCGAACTCGCCGATGTCTACTCCGTAGCGCTGACGATACTTCTCGATAAAATCGGGTTTGTATACTTTCACCACTACCACCTGCTCCTGGTAACGGGCCAGATACACTTCCGACCGCCGACCTCTTCCGAGCTTTTTGCGTACTTCTATTTCTGCGGGCAGCGCTAAATCCTGCATGCTAAAATAATGGTCTCTTTCGTGCCGATTGAATACGCCCAGTATAAGCATACTATTCGCCGAATCCACATGAATTGCATATTCACTGTATCCCGCCATGTCGTATAAGGTCGGTATTGTCGGCGCGGCTCGACGCCATCAGGGCACCGGCCCATTTATTGCCAGAGACCTGCATGCGCTAGGCCACAACATTAGCGGCATCGTCGGAACCACTTCGAGCTCTATCGCCGATGCGGTGGACAGTTTGCACAGTCAATTCGGCATTCAAACACAAGGTTACGAAAGCCTGGATGCATTAATCGATCAGCAGCCCATCGATATCGCCGTAATCAGTTCACCGCCGGACACCCATTTGCATTATCTGCAGCAGGCGCTGGCACACGGCCTGCACATATTTTGCGAAAAACCGCTTTGGTGGCCGTCGAATACCAGTCGCGAATACAGTTCGTACCGGCAACAAATATCCGCAATACTGGAACTGGCCCGGCAGCAACAGCGTTATATTCACGTCAATACGCAGTGGCCGTATACCTTGCGCGATTTTCATCGGCTGTATCCGTCCGCATTCGCTCAACCTGGTATGGTTGAACATTTCGCCATGCACCTGAGCCCGCAAAGTCGCGGACCGCAAATGTTAGTCGATGCCGCCTCACACGGCCTCAGCATGCTCTATCAGTTGGTCGGCAGCGGCGACATCGTCGATATTGTAGTGAATAA
>JANQOT010000157.1 GCA_028285655.1 Gammaproteobacteria bacterium | reverse complement strand
CAGACTGGATCAACAATGGAAAAATTGATATTTACGACCGTAACAGATCGTGGAGAGAGCCGTGAAATTGAGTTTTCTTTACACGAAGAAACCAGTTCTGCTCAAAATATTTCTGTATTGGTCACTGAAATATTGAAAACGATTAGCTCTCAAGTGAAGTTGTGTGAAAACTTGAAAGATGGAGATATTTTACAGGCGCTTACTATGGTCTGCGCTATTAGAAGCGGAATGTTGGGAGTCGACCCGCAACTGGCTGACAGACTGATGTATAGCTTATTCAGAAAAAACTTTTCAGCCGTGTTAAATGCTAAAAAAGGATATGCCAGTCGAGCATAAACCATAATTAATATTCTTTAATTTAAAATTTTCAACATAAATGCATATAGCAATTTAACACAGTTTGGTCTGTACTATAATGATTGAGTCTAGATTATACGCTTGGCTGGCTTACTTAGGCATCGCGCCTTTTCTAGTAGCCGCCATAATGATTGCATTAGGCCAATTACAGCTTATTCTTGTAGGAGATTTAACGTATTTTGTTAATTCTTATGGCTTAGTAATCGTCGCATTTATGTCTGGTATTCATTGGGGTCAATATATAAGTGTCGAAAATTCTCGCATGCTAAATTTATTGCTGTCGAGTATTTTCATCGCATTAATTGCCTGGTCTACATTTTTACTGGCCACCATCAAGTTCACTTTAGCCGTTTATGTCATCTTATTTACTATTTTATTAGCGATCGATGCGAAGCTTTACTCGGTCAGAGTTATATCAAAACAGTATTTTGTAACCCGGTGTATCGTTACTTTCATGGTAATTCTTTCACTAGTAATTACGATGTACGGATTAACAAAGCACGAGTAAAATTTACATATCTACAATGAAAATCAAACAAAAGAGAATGTGATAACCGCGAATAAAGCATTGAAGTAAATTACTGTCGTTTTGTACAGTACAATCTGCTTAATATATGACATTAATTAATTTTAATTTGATTTGAATTGTTGATCTTTGATAATCGGAGTCTAGATCATAACTAAGCGTTCTACGAATATGAGACGAATATGAGAATACTATTACTTCTACTTTTTATTGCAGGAATGAATACTTCTATGGCTTGCGAATCGAATTTGCTAAATTTTGACTTTAGAACTTTAGCCACCGAAAACTCGATTAATTTATGTGACGCTTACAGCGGTAACGTTATATTAGTCGTAAACACAGCTTCAAAATGCGGGAATACGCCGCAGTACGAGGGTTTAGAAAAACTATACAGCGAGTACAAAGATCAAGGACTGGTGGTTATTGGTTTCCCGTCAAACGACTTTTTTGGCCAGGAACCGGGCACGGAAGAGGAAATTGTAAAATTCTGCCGATTAACCTATGGCGTTAATTTTCCGATGTTTGAGAAAATTTCCGTCAAGAAGAAAAATGCACATCCATTTTTCAAGGAGTTAGCAAAGGTTTCTGGCACGTATCCGAAGTGGAATTTCCACAAGTATCTGATCGGTCGAGATGGTAAAATTATTACTGACTTCAGCCCTCGTACTAAACCATACAATGAAAACCTTATTTCCACTCTTGAAGAAGCTCTGCAAAAGTAGCTTTTATCAGAATCTAAACGGTTAACGAAAAAAGTGCTAATCATGGGTATATAGCGGCTAGAAGGCGACTGAACATTTACCAATTTACCGAGATGCAAGCTTGCTTAGAGAAAACGCCGTTTTCGTAGACATCGAGACTACCGGCGGTAATGCCACATTCGATCGAATAACAGAGATAGGAATAATTACCTTAAGGTCGGGGGAGCTTGTCTCTGAGTGGAGTAGTTTAATTAATCCATTAACCTCCATTCCGGCTCATATTCAAAACCTTACCGGCATTACCGATGAAATGGTAAGCGATTTACCCACATTCAACGATATTTACAAAGAAATTTATAATCGATTGGCCGATTCTATTTTTATTGCACACAATGCTCGATTTGATTATGGATTTTTGAAAAATGAATTCAGACGCTGTGAGCAGAAATTTCGATTGCCTGTGCTTTGTACAGTAAAACTGTCACGAAATCTGTTCCCAAAATACAAGCGACATAACCTTGATAGCATTATGCAGCGCCATCAAATTAGCTGCAGTATGCGTCACCGTGCTTTGGGCGATGCCCGGGTATTATTAGAGTTTATGCAGTCGCTTTATAAAACCCTGCCTTCCAATCAAGTTGATGAAGTCATAACAAAACTACTCAAGAGATCAAGCCTGCCTATAGGATTATGCGAAGACGATATTGATTCATTACCAGAGAGCCCGGGAGTGTATATTTTCTACGATAGCAAGCATATACCGCTCTATGTGGGGAAAAGTATAAATATTCGCGACCGTGTACTATCTCATTTTGCAGGAGACCATAGCTCGTCCACCGATATGAAGATTTGTCAAAATATCGTATCTATTAAACATATTAGAACTGCCGGCGAACTAGGGGCTCTACTGAAGGAGGCCAGATTAATAAAGAAACTATTGCCCGCGTACAATCGTCGTCTGAGACGATATGACAGTCTTTCAACTATTCAGCTAGATAATTCTGACATTGAATCTAAACCACTGATCGTTACCTCAAGTAATTTAGATCCAGTGAACATGGAAAATTATTACGGGCTCTTTAAAACAAAACGAAAAGCACGAGATATGCTGGAAACTATCGCAAGAGAACATTTTTTGTGCTTAAAAACATTAGGTCTTGAAAAAGGCAAAGGTGCCTGTTTCGGTTATCAGTTAAAGTACTGTAAAGGCGCCTGTATAGGCAAAGAGTCTATACTCCAACATCGAATCAGATTTATTGAAGCAATAAGTCCGCTAAAAAATCAAGCCTGGCCTTACGAGGGAAGAATTGGTATTCGAGAATCTTCTTTTTCGGGCAAACATATCGATATACATTTGTTTGAAAACTGGTGTTATTTAGGGACTGTACACAATGAATCTGAACTGAATCAGTTAAGATTATTTGAGAACGAGGAACCAATGTTCGACCTAGACACCTACAAAATTTTAATCCGTTACTTCAAAAATCATAAGAATATAGATATTCTGACCTTTTAAGTGATCACACTTGGCGGGAAAGCTGCTTAAATAAAAAAGCCAGCGAAGGCGGGTATCGCTGGCTGTGATTGCCACTTGTCACTATGCACACTTTAGGGAGACAACGTCTAGTGTAGTTATAACAATATTATTTTTTACTTCCAATATCCAGTCGATAAATATTGACTTTATATACGAAATAAGCTGATTATCTCTCTAGGTTACCAATCGTAACTGCCCGTTATTGCAGATTATCATTGATCACAATTCAAGCGTGTAATTTTTAAACCTATGTTTTTATGAAAACCGGTTTCTTTGAATATTTGCCACTTCTATAAAATACTGACGATAGTTGAATTTCGTACCACGCGTGTTTTGTCTAGGCAACTGTTTAAATCTACTATTGAGATAATTAGTCCTCGACTTGGCTGGACTATTAAGTTGTTGCACTGATTGCACTTTCATACTTTTTTAACCACCTCTTTAAGCATAAATACCAACGAGAAAGATGAACTCAATTTAAATACCCCTACCACGTTTACCGATACACCAGGATACCGAAATGTTTTCAGCCTAATTGATTTACATCTGCTGCAATAAAGTTAAATCCTTTTTGATCGTTTGTCTCCGATATTAGATTCGGGTCATAGTAACCGGGGGCGCACGAGGACCATAGTTCCAATAAAGAAATATACTGGGAGCAATTTTCATCTGCTCGAATTAAGTTGTCGATCAGAAAAGATGGCTCCATCGGAATAAATTCTCTGTTCATAACAAATTGGTAATAACTCACATTATAGTTACTTTCATGATCCTCATAGGAAAATTGCTCAATGGAAATGCCCGCTCCGCTGACAGCCGTAGCTGCCAAGAATAACGCAGCCAGAACCATCGCTTTACATGGTGTCGAAACGTTGTGTAAAAAATTGCTTACTACTCTTTTACGACTTGCCACTGACATATTCCTTGTTTCCGCTTTTCTTGAGCCTAAACGTTACAAATATTATTAAGACAAATAAAGTCGATTTATTTTTATTCAATATACGGAAAAATCGAATGATACCGGCGGTGTGAGCATGTTCAAACTTTCGCAAACTATTCGGATTTCTCGATCTTTTATGCAAATAATAATTACTTTTTTTTCATTCGAATTTGAATATCCTATTACAGGATGAGAATAATCCCGAAAGATACGAGTAAATTATGATACGTTTTAATATTGAACCTCAACTAAAAGCTGAATGGGAACCAATTCTCGACAAGCAGCTTCATTTAATACTGACACCCGTATTAGCAAATATTAAATTTGCTTATGTCAATTTTTATTTGCAATCTTCCAGTAGTCGAAAAAACCTGAAATGCTTTTGCTGCGAATTTCAGGGATATGGAGGTGCACAAAAAGAAACTTACCATGCATTTGCCGAAAATATCGATGGCAAAACTGCTATCAGAGACTCATTGTCTCGCATACGACGCACGATTATTCGCAAGTACCAGCACACGATGTTGACTACCAATGTTGTATCGATCTCGGCAAAACAACCACGCATAAACGCTGCAAGCGAACTTTAATATACTGATTCATACTTACCATTAATCAGTAGAATTCATTTCGAAGTAATAAAAGTTGAAAAGCGGCCTTTTAGAAAAAGGCCGCATTATCAATTTTATAGTTCTGCAGGTGATTTGTCTTTAATTTTAGGCCATTTTTGATCTGCCAACTTTATTCTTCCAGGAATATCCTTGGACCATTCCTTTTGAATTTTTTGATCAAGATTCAAGAAAAGTCGGCCGTCTACAATTTTCCAAACTTCAGGATCACCGACAAATTTTTTGCCTACAGACACTCCGAATGCGCAGTACCCTCCGTAAGCGGGCAAGTATTTATCAGGATTCTGATCAAATGCCTGTTTGTTTTCTTTGGAAATAAAAAGATAGGTCACATCATCGTGAACTGAGGTGTAATGCCCACTTCCACGGACGGGTCCTTGTGAGGTGTGGTACGACACCAGATCATATCCTTGTACCCCGGTCGTACTGGTAGCGATATTCGCAGATGCCGTTACGATCAAACCCATCCAGAATGCTACTGCTAAAAGAATCAACTTAATTTTCATGATGTTATCTCCTTACAATTGAATTAAAAATACATAAAAGTTTTGTTTCCAGGACTACGTCTAGGTAGCTGTACGCACTATGGAGCTATGCGTTTATTTATTAAATGCCGTGAAAACTATTTCACTATTTCATTTGTTGGAGTAATCTTTTGATATGGACAAGTTGATCGCGATGAAGACTTTTGTGCAGATTGTCGATAGCGGCAGTTTAACGGCTGCTGCAGATGCATTAGACAAATCATTACCGTCTATCGTGAGAATGCTAGCCTCTCTGGAAGATCATTTAGGCATTCGCTTAATCAATCGAACAACTCGTAAAATTTCACTAACGCGTGAAGGACAGCACTATCTGGAGCGTTGTCGACATATTTTGAGTGAAATAGACGAAGCGGAAAATGAACTTTCTGAAGAACACGATGAGCCCATTGGTACTTTACGCGTAACAGCACCCGTCCTGTTTGGGCGTCGTCACGTAAATCCTGCGGTCATTAGTTTTGCGCAGCGCTACGAAAAAGTTGAAATTGACCTGGTTCTTCTCGATCGTTTGGTAAACATTGTGGACGAAGGCTTTGATGTTGCCATTCGCATCGGCGAACTAGAAGACTCTTCCATGATCGCAGTTCCCGTAGGTCAAATACGAAGAGTTGTTTGTGCGAGTCCTGAATTTTTAAAAGAAGTAGGTGTTCCTTCCAAGCCGGAAGATATATCTAAATCCAAATGCACACGACATACGGGCATTTGGTCAGCAAAACATTGGACTTTTTATAAAAAAAATAAACCACAGTCAGTGGCGATTCATGGGCAAATTATTTGTAATGACACCGCTGCAACAGTCGATTCATGTGCTGCCGGACTCGGTTTTGGCATGTTTCTTTCCTATCAGGCTGCTCCATATGTAAAACAAAATAAATTAAAACATGTTCTCACCGAGTATGAACCAGATCCATATCCAGTAAGCATCATCTATCCTCAACCGAAATTTCTGGCGACTCGTACACGATTATTTGTAGATTGGATGACCGAATATTTGCGGGATATTCTGGATTACAGCCGATCTCACTAAAACTAGAATTTGAGATCACTATATTTAAGAAAATGAGAGCAAAAATTCTATTGGACTTAACTTATTTACAGCTTGGGGAATAATGCTATGAAACTGTACAGTCATGCAGTATCCGGAAATTGTTATAAAATTCGCTTATTCCTTTCTTTTTTAAATCTGGATTGTGAAATCATCAATGTAGATCTGTTAAAAGGAGAAGCAAACCAACCTAAGTTTCTGCAGCTTAATCCACTTGGAGAGCTCCCTGTCCTTGACGATAATGGTTTTATATTGCGTGATTCCCAGGCAATTTTAATTTATTTGGCCAAGGAATATGGAAATGAACAATGGCTGCCCCAATCTACACGCGATATGGCGAAAGTAATGGTCTGGCTCTTTACAGCCTGCAATGAAATCGCTCGCGGCCCTAATGACGCACGTTTACACGATAAATTACAGTTTGATCTTGATATTGATATTGCGAGAATAAACAGCGACAGAATACTAAAAATTATGAACGATCATTTACAAGATCGAGATTGGCTTGAATTAGGGCATCCCACTATTGCCGATATTGCCTGCTTTCCCTATATAGCACTCTCTCACGAAGGTGGAGTATCGCTAGATCTGTATCCACATGTTGAACGGTGGGTCGTGAGAATGTTTCGATTACCAAATTCCCTACCACTGCCGCAATAAGTCGCATATAAATCAACCACTTAATTTTTTAAAAATACGTCTGTTACCTCCTCTACCCAGATTACTCCACTTTTTGAAGTAGTGAAATAATCACTGCTCCATTTATTCAACTCGCTTTCATCTCGATAATTCCTCACATCACAGTTGTTCTGTGAGAACTAAGCAGAATGCATTTGCATTCTAAATTTAAAACTCTTTATTTAGGAGAACTGAAATGAAAGCAATAGCAACTCTCGTACTTTTCGTTGCCTCCGGCTATGCAATGGCAGGCGGTCTAAGCATCGACAATGTGCAAAAACACATGAACGCAAATGATTGGGTCAATACGCAAGTGGAACAATCTACGATTAACGTACAAGGACCAACCGAAAAATTTGAGTCTTATACTCAGGATGATGCCATGGTTGACACCAACAAGTTTAGACACTCTTACGAAGGTAATGATGATGTCTTAGCTGGTCGACCCAACTTCATTAGATATTTGCGTCGAAATGCTTGATATTGATATTACACAGGGAAGTAATTTGAACAGGGACGTTTATTAAATTAAATACGGGGAAAACCTGATGAAAACACTAATTTTACTAATCGCTTTTTTAAATGTTGGATTTTCAGTCAACAAGGCACATGCAAACTTCGAGTACTGTGAATGGGTAAGTAATGTAGCTCATGCGGTTGCAGAAAATAGAAACAATGGTATGACTGAGTTTGATTTAATCGACAAATACTTAGAGCAAAGCCAAAGCTATGGTGAACAGCACGCAGTGCTATCTTTAATCGATAGAGTATACCAAATGGACTTAGAAAGTAGCGCCAATGATATTGCGATCGTTGAAAAAGAACGATGTGAATTGGCATTGCTTAGCATCTCGAAGATTCGATTAAGATAATGAATTTGAGACGCAGACAATGAAAACAGCAAATATAATTCTTTACATTGCATTGTTTAGCGTATTAGCGTTAGCCGGATTCTATATTTTAATATTATTTGCGATTGTATTTACACCTTTTTATTTAACTACAATCGGCATACTGCGAACGAGGAATATAATCGCTCGCAAGTATTTTTCTGCCGTTAGCTTGATTAAAACCGGAATTAATAATGTTTATTATAAAAAAAATTACAGCAAATGATTTTAAGAAGTATGTGCTGAACTATATACGGACTGTTCTGTTTAATCTCTATTCTGACTGGAACGCTCTATGCCGATCTCAATAGCGTATTCTGAAATACTTTTTCTCGATTAATTTAACAACATAGAAGTAGTAAAAGCTAATGTCGATCGGTTTCCAGAGTTGGCTCAATCTTGTTTTATTACTTCAGTGCCCATTCAAATATTATTTAACTATGGAAAGCCAACGCTTGTCAAAATTAATGACGAACAAATTGATCTGGTTTTTAATCTGAACTATATTGCATAAAATTCTAATTGTTCCATATATTGAAGTTAAGAAATAGCATGCACAGTATTTATCAATTCTTTTTCAGTTTTCATAATTCAGCTATCACAATTCAATTGTGACTCAACTTTAAATCACTTTTTGGAGAATATATTATGAAAACAGCAATTATTATTTTATCTGACCC
>JANQOT010000120.1 GCA_028285655.1 Gammaproteobacteria bacterium | reverse complement strand
AAGTATAGGAAAGCTTGATAGTCGCTATAGATGCGGCATAATGTCGCACATCGAACCGGAAATTGGTTTGCTCGTCTGTGGACGAATAGTTTTCATAATTTGGGTAAGTAAGATCGGCCCGGGTTAGAAATTAAAACTTTATTCTCAAAAAAACTAATGGAGTTAACGCATGAAAAATATGTTTCCATTTAAATGGGCGAAAGGGGCAGTAGTTTCCGCTATTGTCGGCGCGACAGCGCTTGTAGGTGGTTTTCAGCCTGCATCTGTACAAGCCGATGAAACATGCATGTCGCCCTATATGGCCAAAATTGTAGGCCAAGAGGACTATGTATATGTATGGACATTAGGCGTTGAGGGCTTGGGCGATGAACAGGACAAGTTGGTAACTGTCTCTGTGAATCCGGATGCCGATGATTACGGCGAAGTAGTCCATATTCTCTCAGTTGGCGGACGTAATGAAGCGCATCATTCCGGTCTGTCTGACGACCGTCGCTTTTTGTGGGCAGGCGGTTTGGATAGTAACAAAATCTTTATTTTCGACGTACATTCCAATCCTCGCGAGCCGAAATTACACAAAGTAATTACCGACTTTGTAGAAAATACCGGCGGCATGGTAGGCCCTCACACTTTTTACGCGTTACCCGGGCGTATTATGGTTACGGCATTATCAAATAATACCGACCACGGCGGACGTACTGGCATGGCGGAATACACCAATGAAGGCGAGTTTGTGGCAGCGCATTGGTTCCCGACCGACGACAATCTTCGCGGTGCAGAAAAAGCAGGTAATCTGGCAGACGGATACGGTTACGATGTACGCGCACTTCCGCGCCGAAATATTATGCTGACGTCTTCATTCACCGGCTGGTCGAATTACATGATGGACTTTGGCCAAATGCTGGCGGATACCGAAGCAATGAAACGATTCGGAAACACCATGGTACTGTGGGACTTGCATACGCGTAAGCCCAAGAAAGTATTTGATGTTCCCGGTGCGCCGCTGGAAATTCGTTGTGCCTGGTCTGCACATAACAACTACTGCTTCACCACCACGGCATTGACTTCAAAAATCTGGTTGATTTATGAAGACGACGAGGGTGAGTGGCACGCAGCGGACGTTGCCGATATCGGTGATCCGTCTAAAGTTCCATTACCTGTAGATATTTCCATCACTGCCGACGACAAAGGCTTGTGGGTGCAAACATTCATGGACGGCAAGACCCGTTACTTCGATATCTCGGATCCACACAACCCCGAGCAACTGTACGAAATGCAAGTTGGTTCGCAGGTTAATATGATTTCCCAAAGCTGGGACGGCAAGCGTGCCTACTTCACGACATCGCTTCTCGGTAACTGGGATAAAACCGGTAAAGACGACGAGCAATGGTTGAAGCTGTACCACTGGAACGGCAAGAAACTGATTCACCAGTTTACGGTTGATTTTTACAAGCTGAAGTTAGGTCGTGCGCATCAAATGCGCTTCGGTGCTTACTCCTTGTATTCTCAAAAGCCGAACTCTGGCGACACAATGTTGTCTCAAGTAGAGAAGTAATTAACGAGACTTAGGCGCGGCGTAAAGCTAAATACGTCTAGCTAGAAAATTTAAGGGCCGCCCTCGTTGGCGGCCCTTTGTTTGTATAACGGTTAATTAGATGAAACGTACATTACAGTTATTGGTTATTGCATCGCTGATATTCTTGTATGCATGCAACAGTGATCGAAACAAAGTTGCAACTGCCCCGATCGAAGTTGTCAGTCACGAAGACAGTGTGTTAATCCCGGCCGCCGGCTGGGGTGCTATGAAATTTGATCCTCCGGTCCCGGGTACGTACGAATTGCCGCCTATAGGTAAAGCGGCAGATGGAAACGTGCTTACGGATGAAGGATTGTCGAAACGATTGTCTGATTTTTACGGCGACAAGATTGTGATCCTGAGCTTTATATTCACCAAGTGTTCTGATTTGAACGGATGCCCCCTGGTGACGGCGGTGTTTTATAAACTCAAGCAGGCGTTACAAGATGATCCCGAGCTGGAAGATCAGTTACGGCTGGTAAGTTTAAGCTTTGATCCTGAATACGATACACCCGAAGTCATGAAATTTTACGGGCAAGGCAGTAAAGACTACGGCGATCTTGAATGGCAGTTTTTAACTACAGAATCGCAGCAGGAACTGGCTCCCATCGTTGAGGGATTCGGCCAGTACGTAAACCAGGAATACGACGAGGACGGTAATTTTACAGGGAGTTTTGCGCATATCCTGCGTGTGTTTCTAATTGACAAAGACGGTGTTAAAAGATCGCAGTACAGTGCCGGGTTTTTACACGAAGATTCCCTGATCAGTGATGTCAAAACATTGTTGATGGAAGAGCGAAACAGTTAGCTTGCTATTGGTAACAATTAAATGATTCGCGGCCATTTAAATTTATCTTTGATTGCAATCGGGTGTTTAGTTGTTGCCGTTGTATTGTTGTTTCCCGCTGGCGCGACATCCAGTGCGAGCGATAGCGAAATTAATGAGGATGCCATTTTCGGTTCCGGCGATAGAAAGCAGGGCTACGAGAGCGAAGATTATGTTACCAATTCTTTGAGCGTTACAGCGCGCAAAGGAAAAAAAGCAGATTTGATGCGGTACGTTGAAGAAGAGCAGTTAGGGCTGCCGAAAATAAAGATTCCTGCGGATAATCCGATTACGTATGAAAAAGTCCAGTTAGGTCGCTTGTTATTTTACGACCGCCGACTTTCATTAAACGATACCTTCTCGTGTGCAATCTGCCATATACCGGAACAGGGTTTCACCAGCAACGAAATTAAAACTGCGGTGGGTATTGAAGGACGTAGCGTAAAACGCAATAGTCCAACAATTTATAATGTTGCACATTACGATATTTTATTTCACGACGGTCGTGAAGACAGTCTGGAGCAGCAGGTTTGGGC
>JANQOT010000002.1 GCA_028285655.1 Gammaproteobacteria bacterium | reverse complement strand
GAAATACCGTCGCGTTCGACACGAACTTCGTTGTTGTCTAATGCGGTGCCCAGGCAGGCTATAACCGTGGAGTTGCAACGCTCGGCCATGGATAGCACGATTACGCCGCCGTTTGCGCGTACTAACAATCCTTTTTCGACTACCGGTCTTCCGGTGTGCAAAGTGGCGGCCAAATCCAGTCCGCCCAGCAACCGGTCTTCGGACACGTTAAGTGGTAATTGCACGACAGGAAATTGCTTTGGCATCCAGCTGCGTACGAGATGCATCCATTTGTCGCGTACCGGTCCCGCGTGTGACCGAACTACGATTCCCGACATAAGAGTGGGGTCTATACATATCATCGCAGCCGCCATTACCGCATTGTTCCATGCGTTAAAGTGTTGGTCGTTTGCGGATTGCATGGTTATAAAAGTTCTTCTACCGCACGCAAGACACGGTTAGAAGAGCCTGCTTCCTCAAGTGGATCCCGGCGTAGCCGATGACGCAATGCGCACAACGACATTTCTTTTATATGCTCTGTTGTTACCTTGGTGCGATTGTCCAACGCCGCAAGTACACGGGCAGAACGAATCAAAGTGAGTTCACCGCGTAGTCCATCGGTTCCCAATTGAGCGCATAACTTAGCAGTCTTTTCGACTATGTCGTCAGGCACATCGACTGAAGAGATGGCTTCACGTGCTTTGTTAATGCGCTGCCTTATTTGGCCGTCTTTGCGTTTCCATTTTTTTATAAAGGATTGGGGGTCGCTTTCATATTCATCTCGAAGTTTTATAATTTTAACCCGAGTGCTGATTTCATCCGGTGTTTTAACCTCTACTGACAGACCAAATCGGTCGAGCAATTGTGGTCGAAGTTCGCCTTCTTCAGGATTTCCGCTTCCAATTAATACAAAGCGTGCGGGATGGCGTACACTTAATCCTTCGCGTTCGATAACGTTTTCGCCTGATGCGGCTACGTCCAGTAAAGAATCGACCAGGTGGTCTTCCAGCAAATTCACTTCATCGATATATAAAAAACCGCGATGCGCGCGTGCAAGCAACCCGGGCTCAAATACTTTTTCGCCTTTGGTCAACGCGCGTTCCAGATCCAGTGCGCCCAATATGCGGTCTTCGGTCGCGCCCAATGGTAAATCAACTACCGGGACCGGAGTTAAGCGCGATTTCAATTCGCCATATTTTTTCGGGCTTTGACACTGCTCGCAAAGTGATTGTGCGCTTTCTTCCGGATCGCAATTATACTGACATCCGCTAACTACTTTCATTTTTGGCATTAATGAAGCCAGAGCGCGAATCGTTGTAGATTTTCCGGTGCCGCGGTCTCCGAATACTAATACTCCTCCAACCGAATGATCGACTGCTGCGATCATTAGCGCACGTTTCATTTCTTCTTGGCCAACTATTGCAGAAAATGGAAATGATAATGACAAAACAGGAATTTCCTTTTAATTTTAAAATTAAGTACAAATACACACTCAAAGTAAAAACTGTATTAATTACGATATCAACACCAACACAAAAATTATTTCAATCCAAGTCAATACAGGTCGATTTCATTATTCATGACGCATTATATATTATTCTATTTACAATATATAAAATGATGTAATATGGATTTATGCAAGAACCAATTAAAGCGTCTCGATCTGAATTTTGTATGCAGGATGGTTGCAGGATTAGTTATTATGCTGATACATCGAATACCGGTCGGCCGCTTTGTCTTGTTCATAGTATAAATGCCGCGCCCAGCGCGCATGAAATGAAGCCGCTGTTTGATCACTATCGCGTGCATCGACCCGTGTATGCTCTGGACCTGCCCGGATTTGGATTTTCTGATCGAAGCAAGCGACGATACTCTCCCATGTTCTATGCCTCGGTAATAAACAGTTTTGTGAATGATGTAATACAGGAGTCTTGCGATCTTGTTACATTTTCCTTGAGTTCGGAATTTGCAGCCATATTCGCTGTTGAAAACGCCAAACTTATACATTCGCTGGCCATGATTTCGCCCACGGGGCTAAGCCAACGAACTCCGCCAACTGGCGCTATTACAGAATATATTCGTCTGATAATAAGTGCGCCGCCGGTTGGTAATTTATTATTCAGCCTGCTTACCTCAAGAAAATCTATTCGGTTTTTTTTAAATCGTAATTATGTCGGGGACGTGCCGGAAGAGATGGTTGAATACGCTTATGCAACTTCACATCAGCCGAATGCCAAGCATGCCCCATATTATTTTTTATCTGGTCAACTGTTTACTTCAAATGTTTGTGAAAAATATTATTGTAAATTATCCGGGCCGGTACTGGTTATTTATGACAAAGATCCAAATGTCTCATTTGATTTGCTACCCGAAGTCTTAAGTCAATGTAAGCATTGGCAAGCCACCCGCATAGCGCCTACGTTAGGAATTCCACAGTGGGAAAAGCCAAAAGAAACATTCGAGGCGCTCGAGCAATTTTGGGATCACTAAACTAATCAAATTCGATACACTGCCTGCACTGCGCTCTGTCTGCAATTTGGTAATTAATGCATTGCGCGAAACAGTAATAAGGTTTTCTTGGCGCGAGATATTTCTTCTAAATATGTGCGCGGCTGGGTATTGTCGATCATAAAATCCGAAAATCCCTGGACTGCGTTAATATCGATGCCGTCCAGGTTCACAAAAGCCATAGACCAATCATCGAATTCGCGCTTTTCCAATGGTTCGGAAAAAAGCACTTTTACATCTTTATGGCGCCGATCTTTTTCAATTCGCACAAACGTAGCCAAGACCTGGTCTTGCTCTCCTTCCAATACTTGCAGAAACGCGTCGTCCCGATGCAGCAATAAACCCGTGATGTTGTTCCTGTCATTTGCGCTGCGCGCTTCTTCTAATATGGCTTTTAAGTCTGCCGGATTCATGTCCTGGGCCTGAGTGCTGGTGTAGCTGAGGTGGTATAGCATTGAATTCTCCTTTTTATCAGACCCGCAACATACCAATTTCCGGTATTAAATTCTATTGGAAAAAAATTCTTTTAAATCAACAGGTAAGAAACAAATCTGGCTAGCCAGTCTACAATATTTTTATGGTATTTAAGGATACTAAAAGCTTGACTAAAGTCAATAAAACTTGACACAATAGGCGTAAAGAAAAGATGACACTTGGATTACCGTCTGGCCCCTGTGGCTGGTGTCGAGTCCAAGAAAAACTAGCTGAATATCCTGATATATAGAAGAGGTAATTACTCATGAGTGCCGCAACAACAGTCGCTAATGATTCCACCCAGCAAGCCCGTCAAGAGAGTTTGCTCAGTCCAAGATTTTATCGAACGAACTATAAGGCCATGGACAAGCTCGACATTTCTCCGGTAAGAGAGGAATGGGAAGAAATGATGGGTCAGTTCCGGGCAGATAAAAATCGAGAACATTTTCGCAAAGAGGTGGATTTTGAGAACGATGTGAAGGAAATGTCCGACTCGATGCATGAGGAATTTCTGGATTTTTTAATCAGCTCCATTACTGCCGAATATTCCGGCTGTGTGCTGTATCAGGAAATTCGGGATCGTACGACTAACCCGGATATTAAAGAGTTGATGAACTTTATGGCGCGCGACGAGGCGCGGCACGCGGGCTTTATTAACAAGTCGCTTAATAATATGGGTGTGGCGGTTGATCTTGGATTCCTGAAAAGAGCAAAAAAATACACGTACTTTAAGCCCAAGTATATTTTTTACGCGACGTACTTATCTGAAAAAATAGGATATGCGCGTTACATTACCATTTTCAGGCACCTGGAACGACATCCTGAAAAATGTTTTCATCCAATATTCAAATGGTTTTTAGCCTGGTGTGAAGACGAGTATCGTCATGGCGAAGCATTTGCTCTTATTATGCGTTCTAATCCACATTTGGTAAGCGGTCTTAATAAGCTGTGGGTGCGGTTCTTTTTGCTTGCAGTCTACGCAACAATGTATGTAAGAGATCATACGCGTCCGGAATTGTACGAAGCGTTTGGTATGGACCCGACAGAGTTTGATTTCACTGTTTTTGATATCACTTCGGAAATTTCCAAACAAATTTTTCCGCTTACGCTGGATGTGACGCACCCGTCGTTTAAAAAAGGACTGGAGCGCTTATGCGAAATAAATCTGGAGATCGTGGCGCTTAAAAAGAAAGGCGGTGCCTTTGCCTTGCTAAAGCGAGGAGTATTAAGTGGATTCGCCGCGATGACTTTGGCTAAATTATATTTCCATCCAGTTAAGAAAAATGATACGCCCGATCGCGTGATGATGGCGCCATCCTGGTAATAGGTGCGCGAACAGTTATTGCCGATTTAAATCCAATAGGCTGATTTTAGTTCGCTGCGTCATATCCAGGATATGGGCTAGAAAGGATATTAGCAGACAACATGCGATCCAGGCCCACCACGCTTGTACCAGTGCAAGTCGAACTGCTACAAGTAAAAATGCGCCGGATATTAAATTTGCGGTGATACCAGATATACCGATACCGCGTTGATTTATACGCTGGTATAAAACAAATATTACGAACTCTCCGATAACCAGTATCAAAAGTAGATCAATAATTCGACCTGACGCAAATAATTGATCCAAAGTAAAACTACCTCAGGTTTTCGCGATACCCATTAAGTGGGCCAGATCTTTAAAAAATATACGCACATGAGCTAGAGGTTTTGCGCGTACTAATCTTTTATGCATGTACGCTTCCCACGTAAGCTGCTGAACGTCTTTATCGCGACATATGCTGACAAATCGTTCACGGCGTTTATCGCTGCAGTACCAAAAGCGTTGCATAATGTCTAACACCCAGAATACTTTGCCGTGTTTTTTCATGAATCGCTTACGGGCGCGTTTTAATACGCGTGCGTCCTGGCATTGCAGAAATTCGGATATTGTTTCAGCGGCGATTCGCCCGCCGGTCATCGCATAATAAATTCCCTCACCGGAAGCTGGAGCAACAACACCCGCGGCATCTCCCGCCAATAAAACGTTGCGGCCGTCATCCCACCGTGTAAGTGGTTTCATCGGAATAGGTGCACCTTCTCGACGCACGGTTTCGGCGTCGTCCAAATCGACCTGTTTTCGCAGTAATGCAACCGCTTCTCTTACAGAGAAACCTTTGGTGGCCGAGCCCGCGCCGATACTGGTAGTTTCGCCGTGCGGAAATATCCAACCATAAAAGTCGGGGGACAACTTACCCTGGTAATACACGTCACAGCGCGTCCCATCAAACTCATCGTTATGCTTGACGGGTGAACGAACCACTTCATGATATGCGCCGACATATGACGTTCGATTGGATTGCGGGAAAACTTGCGCGGCAACCGACGACTTGGCGCCGTCCGCACCGATTAATGCATGGCTGTTTATCGTTACTATGGCGTCTTTTCCGCTTTGGCCGTCCGGTTGGTACTGCACATTTACAGTATCGTCGTCGCAATAATCCAGCCGTACAAATTTACCGATTCGCAGGTCAGCTCCATTCGCTTTTGCGCGATCGCGTAACCATGGGTCAAACACATCCCGATCTACCAT
>JANQOT010000103.1 GCA_028285655.1 Gammaproteobacteria bacterium | reverse complement strand
ATTGGCGGTGGGATTGGTATAATCGCGCCCTTCAAAAACTAGCGGCGACTTCATGGAAGATCTTTCAAATATTCACTACGTAGCAATTTGGGGCTTTTGCATCGCTCTTGTATTCGGTTTTGTTGGGAATAAAACGCACTTTTGCACCATGGGTGCCATTAGTGACGTAATGAATATGGGATCACACGGCCGGTTAGGGGCGTGGTTTCTGGGTATCGGCATTGCATTACTGGGTACGCAATTTTTGCGCATTCAGGGATATGTGCAACTGGAACAATCCATGTACCTGTCGACCCAGTTTGTGTACCTGGCGTACGCGCTGGGCGGGTTTTTGTTTGGTATCGGCATGACACTCGCGGCCGGATGCGGCCAGCGTAACCTGGTGCGGGTCGGCGGCGGCAATCTTAAGGCGCTGATCGTAGTCATTGTGCTTGGAATCACGGCGTATATGACCATGCGTGGCTTATTCGCTTTAATCCGTTTGAACTATATCTATAAGCCCAGTGTCGATTTACAGGACGTGGGTATGAATTCGCAAAGTATGTCAGATGCGATCGCGGCGTTATTCGGAATCGCTAACAGCACTACATTGCAAATTATCGTTGCGCTGATTCTGGGGCTGGCATTTATTGCGTATGCATTCAAGCACCGGGAGTTTCGTACCAGCTTTGACAACATACTTGCCGGAGTGGTGATTGGCGGATGCGTGATCGCCGCCTGGTTCGCCACCGGTTATTTAGGCCAGGACGATTTCGATCCGATAGCACCCCAGGGGTTGACGTTTATTGGTCCGACCGGCAATACGCTGAGTTATCTGATGACGTTTACCGGTGCACAGATTAATTTCGGCATCGCCGTGACCTTCGGCATGATATTGGGATCGTTCATATATGCCATTGTGTCGCGCAGTTTCAGAGTTGAAACATTCAGCAATAAGTCGGAAATGGTTAGTCATCTAATCGGAGCGGTATTAATGGGATTTGGTGGTGTGCTGTCGTTTGGCTGCACCATCGGGCAGGGTGTTACCGGTGTTTCGACTTTGGCCCTGGGTTCGTTTCTGGCAATTTCGATGATTTTTTTCGGTAGCGCGCTCACTATGAAGATTCAATACCATATGCTGGATGAAAGATCGTTTTTTGGTGCTTTGTTTGCCGGGTTGACTGAGTTATTAAACCCTTTTAGAAAAGAAGCTTGAGATTGATCCCGGGGATTTCGTTGCAGCAGCCATACATTGCAGAATATTTTGATTTGTTATAATGTTCGTCGCCGAGTTTGATGCTTGAATGCACATAAAAATGCATCCAATGAGTATTAATCCGCAAGCAAATTCATTGCGATCACTATGGGTCGTTAGCTCAGTTGGTAGAGCAGTTGGCTTTTAACCAATTGGTCGAGCGTTCGAGTCGCTCACGACCCACCATTTCCCAGGCGCTCAAATAATCAGGTTACCGAATAAGGGCTCAGTGGTTGATGAACAAAATATTGTTACGGAAAAATAAACGTATGTCGGGAGAAAATTAAGTGACTAAAATAAAAGCTTGCGTGTTCAATGCGTACGGGACTCTACTAGATACGTTTTTGCCATTTGAGGAATATAGTGACCAGTTGGGCGATAAGGCGTTGGTCATTTATAAGCTGTGGCGCGGCAAACGTTTGCAGTATTCTTCGCAGTTAAGTCTGATGGATCGTTATACAAGCTATGAAACCATTCGCAAATACGCTTTGGACTTTGCCTGCGACGTGCACGGCATTACGGATGAAGGCATTAAAAAGAATATTCTGGAAGCTCACGGAAAACTAAAATGTTATGACGATACCAAAGAGGCGTTGACCACATTAAAGGATAACGGCATTGCTACTACCGTGCTTTCCAACGGCGCACCCCAGTCTCTTCGCACGGCGGTTGAACACGCGGGAATCGATAATCTGCTGGATCGAATATTTTCGACCGAACAGGTGCGGGCATACAAACCTTCTCCTGCGGTGTATGAATATGTGGAAGAACAATTGGGGATTCCGCGCAGCAAAATCTGTTTTTTATCTTCCAATTCGTGGGATATTGCCGGTGCGGTTTCTTACGGATTTCGGTCGGTGTGGGTAAATCGATTCGGTCGCACGGCCGAACGTCTGCCATACAAAGCAGATATGGAAATTACTTCACTGGCAGACATTTTATCTGCGTTGTAAATCCCAATTATATTTGCATGGCTTTTGCATTCCATTGAATTAGCTGGAAAATTTCTTAATACATTACGCTAACTCGTTATTTGCTTGTGGGTTATTCCATTAAGTGCTTAAATGCCGGTAAATCCGGCAAGTAGTTGCCGGTATCTGTCGCATAAATTTGAGTGCTTGGTTATTCGATAGGGTGAGTGTCTACAATGCACGGCGTTGAGATGTTGGAATGAATATATATGTAGGCAACCTGCCATATAGCGTCGATGATGAAGAGTTAAAAAATGCATTTTCCGGGTTCGGTGAAGTCGATAAGGCATCTGTAATTACGGATAAATATTCAGGTCGGTCAAAGGGATTTGGCTTTGTGGAAATGTCCGACCAGTCTGCTGCCGAAGAGGCCATAAAAGCATTGGATGGCAGTGAAATGCAGGGTAGAAATATTCGGGTAAACCAGGCGCGACCGAAAACAGACCGCAACGAACGACGTTGAAAACCACCATTTCAAGGTACTTGTAGGGTTCCGGTAAGTCATTACCCCTTATCATCGCGAAAATCGTCCGCTTACTAATTTCAGTGTCCCAAGTGTGTTCAAATTGCGCTAACGTAATGTTTTATAAGCAGCGCTTTATATTGGTTACATTTATTTAACCCCGCATACGAGACTGTTAAAACCATGGTGATAATCAAGGGGCTACTGGACAGAATCTTATTCGCCGCCGGTGTGCTGCTATTTATGCAGGCACCGCATTTCGTCGATCAGTACACGCAACGCCTGGGAGGATTTCATCAGGCCCAGGCCGAGCATTTGCGGCAGTACCAGAATATAGCCAACGATCAATACGGCGGAGATCTGGAGGCGCTGATAAGTGAATTTAACGCCAGTGGCCGCGAGTCGGTAAAACAGACGGCGGGTACAATTCGCGAAAATCAATACCAGGTCGAACAACTGAAATCTGACCTGCAAGTTCTTGAACACGGCCCGTTTTTTTCCAAACTTGTGCACTTGTCGCTAAATATGCGTTACGGTATTGCCAAAGAAACTGCACGAGTGTTCACACCGGGGATGCCGTTTACACTTGAAGCATTGGTATGCGGTTTACTGGGCGGTATTCTATTCAGCATATTATTTTACGGTGTTGCGAAATTTCCAAAATTATTTTCTCGAGATAATGTTCAAAACAACAAACCGATTGCGCGACGAATAGAGCCCCGTGTGATGCGCAGCCATCCCAATGCGGGCAAACCGGTTTCCAGGTTAACTTAGCACTCCTTTAAAAGTTCTAAATACAAAATAGTAAACCGTTGATGCGATGAATGAGCCTCTGGTTTATGATACGCGAGCGATTAGTACTTACGGCATCAGGATTTTGTGGTTGCTGTTTACGGTATTTATTTTTTATGGTGCGCTGATTCCCTTTGATATTTCATTACAAAGTGATTTTGTAATGAGTAAGATTGAGAAAATCAGCTGGACGCCGTTTGTGGATCCCGATGGTTCGCGCGCTTCCATTCCGGATGTTGTTCAAAATGTCCTTTTCTTCCTGCCGTTTGGATTTTTAGGGTTATTGTCTTTTACTCGCCACAAATTTTTTGCGCTGTTTCTGGTTGTGTTTTTTGGTTTTGTGATTAGTCTGAATATTGAGTTATTACAACTTACCACGCGCGACCGAACGACGTCCGTCACCGATTTAATTTGCAATACATTCGGTACTGCTGTAGGTGCGCTGACAGCATTGCTTGTATTTGGAATATATAGCGGCATGATGCGCTTTGGTTTTTTTCAGCGTGCTTTTAACAACAAGCATTATTATTTGTTTGTAATTGCATTTTTTGTGATCGCAGCCAGCTCCCTGCAGCCATTTGATTTCACATTGGATGTCGGCATTGTCTGGTCGAAAGTGTCGGGCATGTTGCACGCACCGGTGGAGTTTACGACCAGATTAAGCGACGAATTAGTCGTCGGATTTCGATTCTTTTTATTCGGTTTGGTTACGGCGTACTGGCTAAGAAGTGTTAATAATGTGGTGTGGCCATTAGCCGGTATACTGTTAAGTGCGTCTATCGGAATGTTTTTTGAATTTGCGCAACTGATCGTCGTTTCTCGCGCGCCGACTGCGCAGGACTTGCTGGTTATCGTGATTGGTTGTTCTCTGGGCGGGCTGTTTGCATTAATTATTCCTCGAAATATT
Source organism: Gammaproteobacteria bacterium (assembly GCA_028285655.1). Classification (GTDB taxonomy): domain Bacteria; phylum Pseudomonadota; class Gammaproteobacteria; order UBA4575; family UBA4575; genus JANQOT01. The sequence continues at coordinate 1,791 of JANQOT010000103.1, read as the reverse complement.
GCGGCGAAAATTTGGGCGCTGCCTGCGATATTCATTACTGCGATTGCGGCTTCTGTTCAAACCTTATCCCCCTTTGATTTTGTTCATCAGCATAACGCAATGAATTTATTCCCGTTTTTGCACTATTACGGAGATTCTACATTTAATGCAATGGCTAACTTTCTGGAAACTTTGCTGATTTATTTTCCGTTGGGATTTATTTTGCAATTTGTGTTTTCAAACAGGAAAAGTGCCTTTATATTCATTGTCTTAATAGTAGGAGCCATGGCCTACGCGCTGGAATTTTGCCAGGGCTGGGTGGTCGGCAGGTACCCAGACATTACCGATGTAATCGCCGCGGTGCTGGGAGCGGTGATTGCGGGTTCGTTATGTTTGCGCTGGTCGAGGGTGTTTAACGGGCAAGTTGTAACGAGCAATGCAGAAATTCGGCAAGTTTGATTGGTATGCCGCCGGTCCCGGTTTAACTACCCTTTATCCTCTATTTTTAACTAAAGCGTTAAGCAGTTCACATAATGTTTGTAGCCAAAAACACAAATTTTATAAATAGAAATCAGCATATGAATTTTATACGTCACATAAAAGCGAGTTTGTTTGTTCTGCTTGGGTTGATTGCCGCAAATACGCATGCTGGCGTAATCGTCGACTTCGAAAATTTTGGCGCTGGCGGAGTTAACGATTTAATGCTTAGTTCAACTTTTCAAGGGGCAAACACCGACCAAAACCCACCAAGCTTTCAAACTTTGGAAAACACGGCTTTGCCTGCTTCGGCATTTGGCATGACGGGTGGTATTAGATTTTCTGGCGGCGTGTTGCTGCAAAATCCAACTGAAACCGGAACAATGTTTCCCGATGTCGCGGGTATTGCAGTTGGGTCGGTATTCTATGCGACGGCAAATGCCCCCAGTTCCGATGCTGTGCCCGAAAACGATTCATCCACTAACGAATTTCCTTTGTCCCAAGCCATTACTATTTCGATTACTGAAGCTGAAGCAGTCACTTCGGTGCAGGGAATTTTAATAAATGGACTGGCGACCACACCGGATACGCTATTGGCAGAGTATTCCATTAGCTACTTTAGCGGTGTTGACGGTGATGTTTTATTGAATCCGGGGGCTACCAGTATCGGCACATTACCTTCCAACCAGGAATTTGGGTCGGCATTGTTTGGTTTCGATACCACTACCCTGACGGGGATGATGATGGGAGCGTTGATTACCAGAATTGAAATTACCACTCCCGGTGTTCAATTTCCGGGGACTCCGGATTTGCTGGAATACGATTTCCTGATTGATGCGCTAAGCTTTAATCAGCCGCTGAACCCCATTCCGGTTCCGGCAGCGTTTCCATTGTTTTTGAGTGCCTTGATTGGCGGCTGGTTATTCGCTCGACCGCGTAAGCCGAGCGAATCGATTCATTAAATTTATAGACTACTTCTGCTTGACTTTAGTCTCACCGGTTCCGGTTTCGCCTAAATTATCTTTCCAGGTTAAAGCAACCGTGTCGCCTTCTGCGCCACCTTTAATTTTGAAAGACAAGTAAGGGTTTTTGGATATACCGGTGCCCCAGTATGCATTGATGACCTGCTCGCCGTTCAGGGTTACTGCCACTTCCTGTATATAGTGTGCCGGCACGAGTTCTCCGGATTCTTTGTCTTTACGCGACCCGGTTTCCATCGGGTGAGTCATTAACGCCTTGACTGTGGTGACTCCGTCTTTCAGGCTAGCCCGTAGTTTTACTTTTTTGCTCATGTTCCTTGTTCCTCGTACGAATTAAGCGCAGCCGCCTGCGGTT
>JANQOT010000082.1 GCA_028285655.1 Gammaproteobacteria bacterium | reverse complement strand
GGATTGGGAAAATACTTCAGCATTGCGACCGTAAACGGGCTGTCCAGGAACAAATGATTTGCATGACAATACTGCCGGGACTGCAATTTTGTTTGAACGATCGTCGCCAGGTTGTCTTTATGTAAGGTCCAGCCCATAGGTCTGCATGCAAACGTGTGGAGAAAATATTACGCCAGAGGCATTGCTTGAATCAGCAAGGATGCAAATACTTTATTCGCTACGTTCAAGCTCCTGAATATACCGCACCATAAATTCGATTTCCTGATCCTTGAGAAAGCCACCCCAGGGAGGCATCATCGGACTGAGACCCACGGCTGCGCCACCCTTATATATTACGTCGTAAAGCTGTTGCGCATCACGGGACGCATGAAATTCGGGTGTCGTCATATCCGGCACCGGCACACCCAGTTTTTCGCTGTCCGGGCCTTTGGCGTCTCCTTTAATGCCGTGACAGCGCGCGCAATTTACGACAAATAACGATTTCATGCCGTCGGCGTTGTACACCATTAAAGCCTGATCGGCGGTCGCTGCCTCCTGTTTCTTCGGTCCTTTTTTCGCATTGCTAATTGCGGCTTCGTGCGCTCGAACCAGACGTAATACTTCCCCTCCGGGGCTTGACGCGGCTCCAAGCACTGTAACGATCAGATCGCCGTTGTAAAGTTGCGTTACCGAACTCACACCACGTTGCGCAAATTGATCGGCAGTAGTCATGCGTTCGACCGAGTCGACGGTTTCCTGTCCGGTTCTTAATAAAAATACTTTTGCGGAGTAGTTGTCGGCAAATACATATTGCCCTTCAAGTTCTTCGTATGGTCCATCGCGATAAATTACACCACCAATGACCGCCCGGTCGTATGCAGTATGTTCATAGGTATACACCGGTCCTTTTTGCGGCACGTTTTCCGGCACACTGGCGGTCCATTCCTTATCTTCGTCCGTTAGTTCCTCATGGCGGATGGGCACGCGTCCTTCTACAGCCGGAAACTGATAGTCGGTACCCTTTTCGATCAAATTCACTTCTTCCCAGATGGTAGACCCGACATCGCCGGCCCAGAGTTGACCGGTTTTTGGATCGTGCGAAATTCGAAATGGGTTGCGCAACCCGATCGCCCAGTATTCGTTCAGAATTGCGTCAGTGTCCACGAATGGGTTATCTGCCGGCACGGTATAGTTTGCGGTGACTCCGTTTTTTAACTGGCTAGGCGCAAGCCCGCCTTTGGAGTCCACGTCGATGCGCAAAATCCCGGCTCGAAATACATCAGCATATGTAAACAATTCCGGCAGCCGCACACCCTCACCCAAACCGATGTAAAGATAACCGTCCGGCCCGAATTCGACCGAGCCACCGTTATGAAATCCGGAAGATTCTCTATGCATGGTCAGTATATGCTGCTCGGTGCTTAATACTTCCGCTACCGAATTTTTGCTGATGTCGAATCTGGAAAGATAATTCGTCTGTCCGTCTTCCCGGTAGTTGGTGTAGTACAGATAAATAAATCCGGCATTACTGCTTTCAGCTTGACCGAACTCAGGATGAAACGCAAAACCCAGCGCACCGTTTTCGGATTCGACCTCGCCCAGTTTTTGCGCAATATCCAACACCACTTGCATATTATCGCCGCTTGGGTAGTCGATTCTTTTAAGCACACCGGCCCTTTCCAGCACCAGCAGCTCATCGGATTTAACCGGATTCAGCTTCACCAATAATGGTTGCGCAAATACAGTATCGCCGACCGCATTTACCAATCCCCAGTCGGTGGTTTCTTCCTGATTAAAGAAAATTCGAATCTGGGTAATGACGTTTGCAGTATCGCGATCAGCAACAAATGCCACACCTAACACGAGCGGCGACACAAAATACAGCATGACTAACAGCCCGCTGATAGAAAACAAACGTTTTACGATCGCCCATGGTGCAATAAACAGGGACGAAAACAATCGGCCGATCGAACCACTGCTCACGAGCGCGTACAGGGCAAATAAAATTACCAACCCGACGGTGGCAAACAAACCAATAGCCGCAACCATTTGCGCATCATAATTAATGGTAGTGGCCAAAAATAAATAAAGCGAGGCGGTCGTATAGCCCAACAGGTAAAACATATATTCACCGGCGAAGCGCGCACTGTCTCTTAATGCAGGAGTACGATAAATCCAGGCACTGAAAAGGTAAAACCCAAGGTGGCTGATAAAAAAGATGGAAACAATTTCCACTAAATCGTTTGGACTTATGTAAACAGGCGGTAATGGCAGAACCGAATACGGAATAATCTGAAATGAACGGCTTATTTTATAGCCCGCATAGACACATGCAGTTACTACAATTAACTGTAAAACAACATGCAATAAAGTTAACTTTGTATTTGACGTTCTACGCATACTTCCGTCCCTTGGTAACGCAACTCGTTTTACTTATCGCGATAAAAATTTTAATATGAAACTTAACTTGCTTGAGTTTCCACATCGATTACAGCCTGGAGCATTATAGGTGGAGGCTGTAAGTCGATCAATTTTTGAGAAATGACGTAATTCTCATTCCACACTTGTATTTTCACACAAAGCAAATAGTCATAACTATGAACCCTTTCTTATTTGCAAAACTTTTATACGTCCACTACTGGCCGCTTGTTTGTGTCATTTGCTTGATAAGCGGAACATCGGCAGCCGATGCCGCCGATGATCAGCTGCCGGAACTGACGGTAACGGCGTCCCGATTAGCTGAAAGCGGCAGTTTTCCGAGTTCACGGATCTCACGGACAGAAATTGACGCCTTGGGCCCGCGCTCTACCGTTGACTTACTACGCTGGTTGCCCGGGGTCCATATAGAACAAAGCGGCGGCGCAGGCGGAATCCCTTTTTTATCCATTCGCGGAGGAGAAACCAATTTCACTTTAGTACTGATTGACGGCGTTCCGGTCAACGACCCGACTAACTCGCGCGGCGGCGGTTTCGACTTTAACCAGATTGATGTCAATATCATCGAGGAAATTCAAGTTTACCGCGGCGGTATCAGTGCGGTTTACGGCGGTGATGCAATTAGCGGCGTAGTCCATATTCGTACATTACGCAGCAGGCAGAAGACCGGCATGAACCTGCGGGGAGGGCTTGACGCGGAAGGAAACTCGGAAGCCAGCGCAACTTTTAATTTAGGTAATGAGGATGCCGCCGGATTAATAAATATCAGCACGCGCGATTACGAAAGCCCCGACAGCGACAATGACCTGCGTCGAACTCAGTTTCTTGCCAAAGCGCAATACAAGTTACTTGGTGCGAACTGGCAAAGCTCGATCCTTAGCTCCGACACGAACACAAAAAGCTTTCCGGAAGACAGTGGTGGCGACGAGCTTGCGGTATTGCGAAACCTGCAAGATCGAGATTCATCGCAGTTATTATTTGCCACTCAGGGCAGAGCCTCTTTTACGCCGACCACTGCTGCCAATATGCGATTTGCCTGGTCGAAGCACCGCGAAACCGACGACAATCCCGGAATTGCTCCCGGAGCACTAATGGGAGTTCCGGCAAACTTTACGCGCAGTAAATACCGGCGCTTTGATGTAGATGCATCGGTGTCGCAGGAAATCGGCGACACCGACCTGATCGCCGGTGCTTCGTATTGGCGGGCAACCGGACGCGCAAACGGAACCATCGATTTTGGCTTTTTGCTACCGACCCAATTTGATATTACTCAGGAAATGACCAGCGCCTACACGGAATTCCAGACGCAACTTAGCGACAACTGGCAACTAAATATCGGGCTACGCTATGATCGGCCGCGCGATTTCGACAGCGAAACTTCATTTCGAGTTTCGTCCAGTTATTTCTTGCTAAATACAGTTGAATTGTTTTTTACGTCCAGCGAGGGATATAAACTGCCGAGCTTGTTCGCGCTGGCAAATCCAATAGTCGGCAATCCGAATCTGGACCCGGAGCGAAGTAACAATAATGAATTTGGATTCGCGATACGCAATATTGCCGACACCGATATTCGCATTACCGGATTTCACAATCGATTCAAGGATCTGGTCGATTTCGATGCCGTAACGTTTTCTTCGGTAAACCGCGGTGAAGTTGTCGCCAAAGGCGCAGAACTGGAATTTGACTGGAGTATCAACAGTAACTGGCAATTTCAATTTAATTCGATATACACCGATACCGATGTTCGCAGCGATGATGTCGAATTACGAAGACGTCCGGACTGGCAACACACTGCAAATTTATCCTATCGGCCTATGGATACTACTACCCTGTTTTTCGGCATTCGATATATCGGCGATTATTTTGACAGTTCGATCCCCACCGGGCTCATTGAAATAGGCGATTACACGACCGCTTCAGTGAACGTACGCCACAAACTGGCAAAAAACACGCATTTGAACGTACAAGTGGAGAATCTGTTCAATAAACGAATTCAGGAATCAATTGGATTTAACAGCCCGGGCACACTGTTAAATATTTCTATCAGCTACCGCCAATGAATAAATGCTGAAAAATGATTTTAGGACACAAATTCCAAAGTGATTTGTTCTACTCGCGCCCGCCACTCAGCCGAAGAAAAGGTATGTGTAGCACGATCGATACGATGCACCGTTGTTTTCGCCTGATTTTCTTTATTGTTTAACCAGCCGCTATTTTCAAACACCTGTTCAAACTCTGCCGCAGTTAAATCATTTCCGCTGAGAATAAAACAAAGTTTCCCGGGATAATGTGTCAGTCCCTCAAACATTGCGTCGGCAATCTCGTTTTTCCGGTATTCCAGCGATAAATGCAAATCAGCCGTACTTTCAGAACGAGACTGAAATAACGATTTTGCGATATTCAACAATACCCCTGCGAAAGAAATCACTGCTTGAATAATTTTTTTAGGGGACACCAGTAACTCTTTCCATTTCGCCCAGTCGGTTAAGCGGCGCTGATAGTATTCTGACAATAACATTTTTGAATGCGAGTGCTCGCTTCTTACCCAGGGGTTTAGCAATACCAGTCCATTTATGCGTGCATCACGGTATGCGTAAAAGGCCAGCGCCGATGCCGCATCGCATAACCCCCATAAAAAAATATTTTTGATATTCGGGTTTGTTTTATTTACCAACTCAATAGCTGCCGCTATATCGTCGTCTATTTCGTAAAAATTTTTATCAGGTCCTTCACTGTACCCCATGCCGCTGTAATCAAAACGCAGCACCATAATGCCGCGCTCCGCTAAATATCTGGCCAATAACACGAACTGCCGATGACTTCCTACGCGAAACTGCGGGCCTCCCACCACAATAATTACCGCAGTGCGCGCTTCCTTTTCCGGCATAGAAAAAATTCCATGCAATGAATGGCCATTGCAGGAAAATGTCGCGGGTTGTTCGGAATAATCATTCGACATGCGTAAACAGCTCGGCGGTTTTGTCTAACAATACTGGCGCAATGGTGACTTCCTGCTGCATCCAGAAACGAGTGTCTTGCACAGTATGCATATTGACTTGATTATGCAGTGCTTCGGGCACGCTTGGCGGATAGTTTACAGCGCTGCTTTGACCGGTGTTCTTTAACACCATCCAGTGTAGCTGAGTCGCACTTACCAGCGTATCAATATTTTTTGCAAGCTTGGCCTGTCGAATTGAATCCAGCAGGTCTGTTGTAATTTGGTAACCACCCACCTCCAGAAACCCGTGATTTTCAATATCTGCCATGACGTCCTTAGTCGTCAATGCCTGCGCATCTTCTGACATTGCGGCTGCAATTTTCAAACGCATAAGCTGGCGAACATAAATTTCGCCGTCTTCAACCGGGTCCCAGAACAGGCATTTATCAAACTGCAATTGACCGGCTGCGATGGCGTCGGACACGATTAACGCACCCAGACGCAGTGTGATCACACTAATTTCGTCGCTTCCCGAGGCTTTAATATGCCGATACACATCCGCCAGATTTTGTTGCCAGTCGGACCAGGAAAACGAACCCCATTCGCCGTAACTGTCCCCGGTGCCGACAAAATCAAAACAATAAACCTCCATACCGGCAGCCGCCAGTTGCCGCGCACACAGCACATACATTCTTTTTGAGCGATTTAGTTCTTCCGCAAATGGCGGAACGAGAATTACTGCCTTACCTGAATTTCCGGTTTCGGGAGAGTAGTGTGCTAGGAAGAATGGTAGTTTATGAGAGGACGATAAATAACGAAAATCACTCTTATACAAGCTCAGTTTTCCATTTTTGATACAATCTGGTTACGCAGTGTGCCTACAGTTTCAAACATTTCGGCATCCAGTTCGTCGTCGTCGAATATAATGCCGAAGCGTTCCTCTATCGAAGTAATAATACCCACGATAGCCATTGAATCCAGCTCGGGAATAGCACCCAGCAATGGCGCCTCTTCGTTTAACTCGTTTATTGGTAATGCGCCGTCAAGAGACTCCGCCAGCACGTCCAGCACCTGCTCCAATGCAACCATCCGTCTTCACTCGTTTTAATTGATTATAAAAGTGGGCGATTATACTAGTTCTGGGAAACAATTTTATCCCAAACGCCCTTTTTGATCAGTTTATTCTTTAAACCCTGGAGAGGATAGCCTAATTCATATGCTTTTCGTCCATGCTGAACCGCCATGCTCAGGTTTCCTCGGTCATGGTAATAAAGGCCAAGGTTATAGTGGGCTTCTGCAGATCCGGGGTCGATTTCCAGCGCCTTAGTGTATTGCAACTTGGCTAGCTCATATTGACCTTTTCTATGCAGAAATGATCCATAAATGAGTCGAACGATACTGTCGTCAGGCTTGAATTCAACGGCACGCTTAAAATAACACTCGATGCTTGGCATACCACCGTCTATGACTTCAACATCAGAGTAATCCACTTGAAACGCATAATTAGAAACCGCGGCCAGCGCTCGGTGGTGATTAGGG
>JANQOT010000063.1 GCA_028285655.1 Gammaproteobacteria bacterium | reverse complement strand
CCATTCCACGTCATAAAGCAAATCAAGTCGGTCATTTATTTCGTATTTGCCAAAGAATCGTGCACCGATGACTTCATGGTCAAAGATAAAAGTCGGCGGTGCATTAGCGGGAGGCACAACTCCTGTTCCCAGGGCTCCAGTACCTTCCGGGAAAGGACTGCGATTATTATCGTCAAAGTCGAGGAGATATGCGTAGCCGACGAGTTTGCCGATGGGAAATGTGTAGGAAAGATTAAGTAAGTGTGCACTTTCGAATCGCCATTCATCAAACGGAGAATCATCGCCAAACAAGCGATTCGCCTGATGTAAATACGAGTAGGAAATGCCGAAATTTTTAAACGGAGTTGCGTCAAGACGCAACGCATCAAACGAAACGTTGTTATTACGCCAGATAACATCGCCCACCCAGCGGTGATTATCGTAAATGATGGTTTGACGACCTACTTTCGCTGAATACTTGCCGTCACAGGGGCCGGGTATGAAGCCGCAGTCCGTGGAAGTGCCGGAGCGCCAGCCGATAAATGCCTCATTCCATTCAGCAAAGTTACTGTCGGGAATAATGGCGTGTCCTTCCGCCGCACGTGAGCCTACTGGTCCTGGCGGAAAGGTAAGGTCGTTATCGACGTTAAAAGCGTTGTCGCCTGTCAGGCGAGTTGCAAATTCGCCTTCTGCGCGCAGATAAAATCCGTGCCAACGGGCAGTGGTAAGGCCGGCAGCAATTCGCATACTCAGCATGTTTGCTTTGTCGGCATTTGCAATTGGAGAAGCCGCGGGAATATCGTCTTCTACATCTTCCAGTCGCCAGCGCAGCCATAAATCAACTTTGCTTTGCTTTACTGCGGCTCCCAAGCTGCTTCCATCCGGGCCTAGATTATGGTGCGGATTGTGGTGAGCATTGGGTACATTCGCCAGACCTACCGCTCCAGCTCCCTGAGAAAATGTCCAAAGTGCGACAATTGCTAGGTACGAAAGGGGTTTAAATTTGAACATAGATCTTTTCTCCTCATCCTCAAATGCCTGGTGTTTCTTATAATTTTATTTGGCTACGCACGGGGCAAAAATCCATTTTTTTATATCCCTGATATTGGTACTTTTATAAAAGAATGGGGTCCGTCCCGTCCAAGACTTTATTGTTATCGACTCTATAAGAGTTGGTTATAATTTGGTGATATTACTAAGAATTAATCTATATCTACTCAATTCTTTATTTTTGTTATCAGCCCTATAAATAAAAGTTATACGCTTGAACAGTAAACGATCAAAACCGGCCTATTTGTTTTTACCTGGACGGCAAGCTATATCTATCACCAACAGATCACTAATTAAAACGGAATTCTCGACCGTGACCATCACTCAAATCCAGCGTGTGCGCAACTGGCTTGCGTTAGGAACTATAATTATTTCCTATGCGTTGCAAATTTATAGCAATGGGCTTGGGGCAAGGTTTAGTGTAGGTGAGGTGCTAATCATCGTACTGAATTCCCTGTTGGCGGGAATTCTTACTTTTGCCGTTATTACAATTGCTGTTCGTTTTTTTACAAAGATTCAACAAAAAACTGGCGATGACCTATTGGCCGACGATATTTATAAAACATTAACACCTGAAGACTTAAGCAATGTTTGCGACGATATAACGGACGAATTACATCAAATCATTACGAATTCCTTACCACTTCCTGAATTTGACAGCGACCTGGTGGAAGACATGAATCAGGGAATTGTCGGTTCCTGGCTGACCCCTTGTACCGCGTTTTGTTACGGTATCGTCGCTATCTGTATGCTAAAAAGAGACGTGAACTTTTTGCAAACCAGTGACAATAGGTATTTGCGAAATCACGTGCTTGAGAAAATGGCTAAACAAATGAATAAAACTTCTCTTGTTTGCAAGTCGGAAGAAAATACAAATCGTGAACTTGTTGACGAAGTTACAGCAGATCTGAAAGTTGTCGAACATGGCGTAGTTCATTATTTTAATTGCATTAATGAAAAAAATTGCGTGCCTTACGCAAAGTTAGTGGATTATTTAACGATGAAAGTGCATCGGGAATTGAAGCAAAATTTACCGGAAATAGATTCTGTCGCAGAAAATTTGTTAATGCGTGTTGACCGTCAAATACAAAACTTCGGCAATTTAAGTAGCCGTTAGTGGAAAATATGTTGAATCGCGGAATACTTGAGTAAAAGAATGGCATTGCAATTTTATATCGTAGATGTTTTTGCCGAACAGCCTTATTCAGGAAACCCGTTGGCAGTTGTCGTCGATGAGTCCACCTTGTCCAAAGAGACCATGCAGAAAATTGCAGCAGAAATGAATTTTTCTGAAACAGTCTTTATTCATCCGGTTCCTGAAAGCAATAACGGTTATCGAGTTAATATTTTTACGCCTACCAAGGAGATCGTATTTGCCGGGCACCCGGTATTGGGAGCGGCTAAAATCGTTAAAGATCATATTGCATCTTCATCCAACGAGTCGGTAAATTTAAATCTTACCGTGGGTCAAATACCGGTAGCATTTGAGGCGCAGGAAAATAAAGAAATTGCGTGGTTCCGTGCACCGCCAATGATGATCCAGGAAACGGTGGCGAGCGAATCTATTGCTTCCGCGTTAGGATTGGAACTGCAGGATTTAGACAGCAATCTCCCTGTGCAAGTTGTGTCCGCTCAAACAGCGGCGATTTTAGTGCCATTAACTTCGATAAATGCGTTAAAGAAAGGCAAGTTAAATCTGCAGGCGTTCGCGCCCCTGAAAAAGCAAGGGCTGCCGCCATTGGTATATATTTACTGTAATCAAACTCGCCATAAAAACAACGACTTGAGTGCACGTTTCTTTTTTGAGGCCAATGGCGTGCGGGAAGATCCAGCGACCGGAAACGGCGCTGCATTTTTAGGTGCCTATCTGCTGGAGCATAAGGTATTTCCGAATTCGGAGTTTTCTATAAGAATAGAACAAGGGCATGAAATTCACCGGCCGTCACTGGTAATGTTACGTGGCCAGAAACAAAACAACTTGGTTAAAGTAAAGGTCGGCGGTAGTATCATACCTGTTGTTCAAGGGGAACTCTTGTGAAGAGCCAAGGATCAGGGTTTAATTGCCGACGTCTTGTTAATAAACAGTGAATTCGGCAGTACAATGCATTTATTTGCGTAGAGTTTTTTAAGGTCTTTTACTTTTACAAAAATGTCATTATCCCGGTTTACCATTTGTGCAGAAATGGTAGCTGATTCGTTGCCCAGAGCTGCAAATACATTGTCAATGTCTTCAAATTCTACTTCGATACCCTGGCTATAAATCTTGAGCTGCTTGTCGTTAATGAAGTATAGAAACATTTCCTTTACCAGTTGGTCGTCACCAGGCACAGGATTTTCGGGCATTACGGTCATAAGCAAGGTTTTTGCAAAAGTACGGTAGTATTCTTTATCTTTTAATTTTTCTATTAATTCGGATAAAAGTATAAATTCCGGTAATTTACTAGAAGTCATTTTGATAATGCTCGGTTAAACAGCAGGTCTTCGACCTATCTACGGAAATTGACGAGATTGTGATAATTTTCAGCATCGCACGTAAACAAGAATTGAATAAACTATGGTAACGCGCAGTAAATTATATACGCAACTGGAATTATTGGAGAGTGAATTAAGAGAACAGCTCGTTCCGCAACTTAAGCTTGCGGTAAATGGCGACAATGATTCGGTATTTTGCGTAGAAAAATTTAATAAACATAAGGAATGGAAAGGGCGGTTCAACGAAAAGACCGAATACCTGGTTGGCCTGGGCGCACAAATACTCGCGCTTAAGAAAAAGCTCGGCGAGTCTTCGGAAAATTCTATCGCCGAACAAATATGCATGTATTGTCGACGATGGAATGATAATGTGCATACCGACCATAAATATGCTCAAATTATTGCAAAAGAATTTTTGGATGCAATTGAAGCTAGTATTTATACTTAACCAGACTCGATGTGATGCTGATGATAATACCCAAGTATAATAACTGTCGCAAAATGAAATTATTAATTGCAAGCACAATGCTTGTTTTTATATGCGCGTGCGGCGCTGATCAGACTGTTTACGGATATGTAGTGACGAAAATTGAGCAAAGCGACGGATGGCAACCTGTAATGCGTGTGACGTTTCGTGTGGGAGAGGACAAGGTAATTAGTGAAGTTGCCGGATTATTGGATGAATATCAGGATTGCACGATAGAAAATAAGCATAACTGGGAATGCCGCTATCAGGACGGCCGGGGTGCGAACAAATTCGGTTTTACCAAAGGAAAATACTGGAATACGCCAGGATGGGGAAGCGATATTAGATATGTTTCACGTTGGGAATATAATCTCATTCGCTGTAAATGGTATAGGCAGAATAGCGGTACTTTTAACGGCACTAAAGAATGTCTGCGTACATTTATATAAATTTAAATCTATTCTAAGTCGCGAAACCCTATCGATTTTCAATAATCAATTGCTTGAATATCTTAATTACTTCCGATAGCCGCGAGCGTGGCCCGGCGCCTATAGGCCGTATAAATAAATTTTTACTATAATGTTTTACTTATGAATAAGCTAAGAATTAGTGAATATTAATCTATAAAAAATTGCTTTAAAGTGCATCCACCGTTATATGTTTAACCGGATAGACCCTGCGGTTAAAAGGAGTAGTAGCAATGAAAAATGAGCTGTTATTGGATGCGCGCGAGTTAAATACTCCTTTCCCGGTTTTGAGAACAGAAAGATTATTGCAAAAGATGTTTCCCGGGCAGGTATTACGTGTTGTGACTTCAGATCCGTATTGTGCGACCGATTTTCAATCTTACTGTAACGAAACCGGTAACAAATTGGTGGAGTGTAGTGCGTTTGGCGATAATTACTATTATCGCATTCAAAAGAAATTCTAGCCTGAAGTCTGATTGGTGCCTCGACACGATGTGTAGTCGCCAAGTTTACTTGTAAGAATCCCGAAAAACTGCTTATCTCGGCAATTTCCTCTGTCTTTACGCCGGATTTTTAGGGAAGTCCGTCTTTGTAAATAATTCTTCGAACCAAGCAAAATAACCCCGTTATATTAGATATTTCTAATATTTCCACTGTAATGTGAATTAAAAGAATTGATCTTTTGGTCGATAACACAAAGAAATACAGACTTACCTTTAACAGATCAGACTTCTTGCTTGATTAATATCAATACCATTTAAACAAAATGCCTGATATTCACCGACTATCATTTTGTATAGCCACCAAGCTCTCCGAGAATTGTGCTGAGTTTGTGGTAAATCAAGGGGTTGAGGTAACTCTGGATATGGTGTTTGAGTACCATGATTGGTTGCTTAAGAACATTCAACCACCAATGTATGTGCTTCTAAACAAAATATTTCCTTGCACTTATTCTTTTGAGGCACAAGTGCAATTAGCTAGTTTTCAGCAAGTAAATGCGATGGCGGTTGTTGCCTACGACAAAGTTTCTCAATCAACTACGCAGATTTTGCAATCAGTACCGCGTGAAGGAAATTGGACTATTGAAGTGTTTGACGATCGAGAAATAGCGATTTCGTGGTTGACCAGACAGAGTGAAATTAACGAAGATCAACAACGTATTAGTTTAGCCAAATAGAAATTCCAACTAGATTGAATTCAAAAATGAATAATGAATTAGAACGTGAGGAAGAAGGTACAGTTGCTATCGCATACCTTAAAACCACTGAAGACCGAATCGTTAATGCTTTAAAGCAAGAAGCTAATTATTCAATGATCGAAATCACCGAAGAAATGATTGCAAAGCTCATTGAAAAAGAAAAAATTAGTATTATTGAGCAAAATACCCCCAAAGAAATCGCAAAAAGTCTTATGGATTTATTAAATATTATTGAGCAGCGATTGCTGCATAATATGGAAAAACTATCTTCAAGATAGATTTCTTTTTTGTCTATTTTTGAGCCAAAGCAGTGCATTGTAAAATTTAATATAAAGCAACAAGGTTGGACATGTTTGTTCTTTTAACCAGGTGTTGCAAAAGAAATATAATTTTTAGAATTACTTCCAATACATTATTTATATTTACCTAGTCATCGCGTGGCTGGAATCCGGTAATTTAATGGCGTAATCCGGAGGTAACTCCGATAATGGCTCAGCAATTGTGCGTATTTATAACCACCCGTTTTAATACGGTTCGCTTAAAGCGCTGCGGTGAAAAAAATTTTCTTAGTTTTCAATAACTAAAATTACCTTTCTCAATTAGTATAAAAATTTGTACAGCTTTCACCTGTACAAAGCATGATCTTTTGTCTTCTTGTCTTGTCATAGTCTTGTCATTGGAGTTAGTAAACAATGACGGTACTATACTCGGAAGTTTGTTCAGAGAAATTATGATGCAATTAAAAATTAACAATGAAACGTATGAAGTCGATGTAGACAATGACACTCCATTATTGTGGGTGATTCGGGATACGCTAGGCCTCATGGGTACCAAGTATGGGTGTGGCCGCGCGTTATGTGGCGCATGTACCGTGCATCTGAATGGCCAACCGATTCGATCTTGTATAACCCCTGTATCTGCCGTGGCGGGAAGCAACATCACTACCATAGAAGGACTGGATTCCAAAGAAAGTCGCGCCGTGCAACATGCCTGGGAAACACTTGATGTTCCGCAGTGTGGTTATTGTCAGTCAGGCCAGATTATGGCAGCGACCGCATTGTTATCCGGCAATAAAAATCCTAGCGATGCCGATATTAATTCGGCGATGTCCGGAAATATTTGTCGTTGTGCAACCTATGTTCGAATACGTGCGGCGATCAAAGCAGCTGCAAACAACATTAGTTAGGAGCAGTCATGACGATTCCATTTCTCGTGAATGAAAGTCGACGTACTTTTTTAAAGTTAGGCGTAGTAGCAGGTACGGGATTGACCCTGGGCGTATATTTTCGGCAGGCTGTTGCAGAGGAAGCAGCCTCGGGCCCCGGGCATTCTGTAGCCGCCACACCTGAGTTTAATGTTAAAGACCCCAGTGCATTTGTGCGCATCAATGCGGACAATACCGTTACTGTTATTTCCAAGCATATAGAGTTTGGACAAGGTACATATACAGGTCTGTCGACCCTGGTGGCCGAAGAACTAGACGCTGATTGGTCGCAAGTAAGAGTCGAGAGCGCTCCTGCGGATGCTGCAATCTATAACAATCTGAATTGGGGGCCTGTGCAAGGAACTGGCGGCAGTTCTGCCATTGCCAATTCCTTTTATCAAATGCGATATGCAGGGGCCGCCGCACGAAACATGCTGAAATCTGCTGCCGCGCAAAAGTGGAATGTTCCAGTCGACTCGTTATCCGTTACGCGGGGAATCGTGGCGCATCAGGATTCCAGTCGGTCGGCAACATTTGGCGAATTGGCTGAAATTGCGGCGGAGCAGGCAGTGCCTGAAAAAGTTACGTTAAAGGAGAAAAAAGATTTTGTGTTAATCGGCAAACATGTGCCGCGTGTAGACAGTATATCGAAATCCAATGGAACCGCGATTTTTACCCAGGATATTCAGTTGCCGGACTTGCTGACGGCGCTAATTGCACACCCACCCAAATTTGGTGCAGTAGTCAAGTCATTCGATGCAGATAAAGCCATGGCGGTGAAAGGTGTGCGCAAGGTGGTACAAGTACACTCGGGAGTTGCCGTAATCGCCAAAGACTTCTGGACCGCAAAAAAAGCACGGGATCTGTTACAGATCGAATGGGATGAAAGCAACGCATATACCAAAAGTACCGACGAAATATTTGCAGAGTACAAACAGCTTGCGCAAAAGCCGGGAGCGGTTGCATTTACCACTGGCGATACAAACAACGCCTTAAGTAAAGCAGATAAGGTATTAAAAGCTGAATTTCAATTTCCCTTTCTCGCACACGCTGCACTAGAGCCCATGAATTGTGTCGTGCAGGTGAAAAAAGACTCTTGTGAACTATGGTATGGAGCGCAAGTACAGACCGGCGATTTGCATGCGGTAGCAGCGATTGTCGATTTGCCGCCTGAAAAAATAAAAATCAATACATTGTTGGCCGGAGGCTCTTTCGGACGTCGCGCAAATCCTAAAAGTGATTATGTCGTGGAGGCCGCGGCAATTGCAAAAGCTTCCAGTTTGTCTGTACCGATTAAACTCGTATGGACGCGCGAAGACGATATGCACGCAGGTTACTACCGACCGTTGAATTACCACCAGTTGCAGGCGGGTATTGATAAAGCGGGCAACATAACCGCCTGGCATCAGCGAATTGTCGGCCAGTCAATTCTAACAGGCACTGCATTTGAAAGTATGCTGGTGATCGATGGTATAGATTCTACATCGGTGGAAGGTGCAAAAGATTTACCCTATGGAATACCAAATCAACTAGTCGATTTGCATTCGCCGACATTACCCGTGCCGATTCAATGGTGGCGTTCCGTAGGCCATACGCATACCGCCTTTTCGACAGAAACTTTCCTGGATGAAATTGCGCACACGATCAAAAAAGACCCTGTGCAATTACGCCGAGAGTTATTGACCGAGCATCCGCGCCACCTTGGCGTGTTGAATCTGGTTGCAAAGAAATCCAACTGGAGCAAACCATTAGGCAGCAACAGAGGAAAAGGTGTAGCGGTACATAAGTCGTTTGATTCTTATGTAGCTCAAGTGGCCGAAGTAACGGTACACGAGAATCGCGAATTTACGGTTGATAAAGTTTACATTGCCGTTGACTGTGGGATTGCGGTAAACCCCGATGTAATCCGTGCACAAATGGAAGGTGGGATGGGCTACGGTTTATCAGCAGTGTTATCAAGTGCCATTACCCTGAAGAATGGCGCAGTAGAGCAATCAAATTTTGACGGTTACCAGGTATTGCGCATGAATCAAATGCCCGAGGTAGAAGTACATATTGTGGAATCTGAGGAAAATCGTGCCGGTGTGGGTGAACCTGGAACACCGCCAATTGCACCGGCGGTGATCAATGCAATTGCTGCAGCTACGGGCAAGTTCTATCACAGCTTGCCACTACCTCGTACGATTTAATGTATAGCTCCGATCTAACAATCC
>JANQOT010000054.1 GCA_028285655.1 Gammaproteobacteria bacterium | reverse complement strand
GATGACGGCAACTCTTATTCGCACCGAGCCGAAAACCTATCGCTATCATATTGTATTGGAGCGAGTTTAACGGCTGTACACCGCCGCTAACGAGATATTTACCTGATTCCGTCGTTAAACGGCTGAGGTTTTGCGCCAGCTGAAGATAATTGCATACAAGTATATACTTTATGCAATATCTGGCCTTTTATTCGCTTGCTGAATCAAGGCAGGATGAATTTGCAATGGACAAACAAGAGCTCGTCAACAAGTTTCTCGCATTACGCGACGATGCGTTTTCGCCGGCCCGTGCGGAAATCGAGGAGTATTTGCTGGACTATCTCATGAAGCTGTACGATAGCGGCGAATACAATTTGACGACGCTGGTCACCCGCCTCACTTCTCTACCCGAACTGAACTTTACTACCGACAAGGAATGCGAGCTGCCGGACACGGTCATTCTGACTTCCAGCACGGAAAACGAAGTGATTACCGTTACCGCCACTTTGTCCGAATACCATGCTTCGGTGAATATCGCCTGCGAGCCGCAGAATGTTATGGCTACCGGAGAAGTAAGCCTGGACCCGCGCCATATCGCATTTTATTCCGAGTGGGAAAAGCTGCTGCATATCGAAAAAGCGAGCGAACTGGAACAATTAAGCGATTCGCAAAAAGCGATTTATTATGTCGGCCTGCTGGAATCGCAGGTTATGAACGGCGGCATCGGGCAATACCTTGCCAATACCGACGGAGCGTATCTGGATGAAACCATCGATTGTTTGCAAACGATCGGTGCGGAAAAAACCTGTCAGGTACTTCACGACGCCGCGGCATTAAAACATCCGTCGCAAACCTACGACGATGTCTGGGATGAATATTCAGAGCAACTGGAACAACTCGACCAGACATTCATGGAACAAAGCGAAGACCTGGCCGCATTGACGGCGGACAAGTTTTTACCGGCGAATTGAATTTATTCATGTAGAGTGCGGCTATCGAACAGCCGACTACCAATGTGAAAACAAAAAAAAGCAGGTCACTTTGCAAATGACCTGCTTTTTAAGTCAGCAGAAATTATTCGCCAATAGTTAAAGCGCCGCCTTTGCCTAATCCACCTTTTACTGTTTGTGCACGATAGTTGCGCAAGGCTCGTACCATATTGTTATAGGAATCGGCAAACGCTGCTGCAATGGTTTTACCCTCGGGTGTACGGGTATAACCGTCTGCGGCACCCGATGCACGTGTCCCGAATAAACCGGTGGCTGCAGCATAGTCAAAATTTTCAGCAGTGCCCAATGCTGCCGATACCTGCACACTGGAGCGATTGTCGATTAGTAACAATGTTGTGGAGGCTTCATTCTTTTTCAAATCTCCAGCCAGTTTACCAAGTAATTTTCCTTTGTTTCCCAGAAGACCACTGACTTTGCCTCCCAGTCCTCCGGTATTTTCCGAAAACTGAATCGAGGGACTCATTGTATAATCGGCCGCCACCATCTGCCCCTTGCCAAAGTTACTGCCTTCGCGAGTCTCACCGGCAGCCTCAAGCTGTCGTTCTCCCATCATGTTTTTCATTGCCTTACCGCGTTCAACTACGACAAAACAATTGGATTGCTGAATCATTAATCTTAGTACCGGTACGGTACTGCCCAGCGTGGGATAACGGCGATAATAATTATGCCACCAGGGTTCTGTTTGATCTTCGTATACGGCCAATGTTCCTAATGGTTGCGGACACGACTCGAGTTGACTGTCGGCGCCCTGGGTACTACCGCCCGCAGCAGAACCCGAAACTCCTTCCGCATGCGCTGACATGGCAGGCAAAAGCAGTAACAACAAAATGAAGTAAGCAGTTGAATATAGTGTATTGATTGACTGTCGCATGGTCGAAAAGGCCTCTCTTGTTTGGTCGAATTTTTTTCTGTATTTTAAATTGACACGTTTTTTCTAAAGCAGTGGATTGACTTATTCTACTCGGGATAACCCTGCTGCCACTCTTCAAAACCTTCCAGGCTGTGATCTTCAAAATGGTCATCGGTACCGATGTACTCGCCGGTGTTCGGATTCACCCAGATGTGTTCGTTGTACCCGTCCACTTTTCCTTGCTGGTTATCATTATATACATTCTGTTGATCGCGAATGTAATCAGTAAATTGGTCGTGTCCGCGATCTTTGCTTGCCTGCTCCTGGTGCCATTGCTGGTTTTGCCGGTCGGCCGCATCGTAACGTTGCTGCATCATTTGCTGGTGGGCGTCGAATTGTTGTTGATTGGCCCGCATGCGCGCCTGATGATTTGCCTGGCTTTGCGCCATGGCTGCTTGTGTGCGTTGATGTTCCTGTTGCTGCCACTGGGGATTGCGAACAAAGGAGTACATTATAGTTTGCAGCGTCTGATCGGCGTCGGCTGGAACAGCATTGGTAGTGAAACCTGAAACCGAGGCAATCCAATTGCTGTTTTGTACCAGTATGGTTGCAACATGCAAACCTCCGTACACAGGTTTACCCGATTCGATAAATTCAAATGTAATGAAGGCGGCTGTTATATACGCCTGATTCCCAAACGGTTTAAACTCATTACGAAAGTGCCGGTCAAGCGCGGCATCGGGCGTGGTGCCCGTGAGCCGGAAATTTTGTGCCTGACCATAACGTTGTTGCGCATAGTGTGCGCCAAATTTAGCTGCTTCTATGTATTGTGATACTGCTACGGTCGGATCTGTATGTGCATACTGTTCCAGCATTGGATAGGCTCCCGGCACCATATAGTTGGGCAGCCGGGTATCACCGACAAACAGGTAAGTTTCACCGCCGGGACTGGCGGAAGTCATCCAGGATTTGGGGGTACTGTTGGCGCCTACCCGCGCAGTTCCGAGTTGCGAATTCCAGCCTTGCGGCACTTTCAGGCGAAATGCCTGCTCTGTGGGGTCGATCGCTTCGACAAATTCCGGAACACCGGCGCTGATAACGCTTAAAAAGCCGAACAAGCCAATTAAAACCGCACAGGCCGATGTTCGTACTCGTTTACTGACAATATTGTTTTTCGTCGTGTACATAGCCACCCCAACTGTGATTTGCTATTAACAACGATAGTATAAACATTAAGTGCAATTATCAATTTTAGCCGAATACGCTAAAAACCTACGCAATTTCAATTGACTGTAAAGTAAAATACAAGAAAATTCTGAGGCTAGAACATTTCCGAGGAATCCACTTCCGTACTCTTGCTATCGGCGGAACGCGTGGGGATATAGTCACCGGTGATCATTTCCTGGTAACACATGCCCGGACCGACCATAGGATACACGCCGGCATCCGGATCGATGATGACTTCCAGAAACGCCGGACCCGGAAAAGCAATAAATTCCTTGATTACTTTGGCCAGATCTTTTTTGTTTTCCAGTCGCACGGCAAATTCAAAACCGTCCGCTTCGGCCGATTTAACAAAATTCTTTTTGTGCAAGGATTTATCGCTGGCGGAAAGACGGCCTTTGAAAAACAATTTCTGCCACTGCTTCACCATACCATCGCCGAAGTTATTCAACACGACGGTTTTTACCGGCAGTTTATACGTCGTTACCGTTTCCAGTTCGCCGAGGTTCATACGCATACTGGCGTCGCCGTCGATATCGATCACCATTGCATCCGGTTTTGCAAATTGCGCACCGATCGCGGCAGGCAAACCAAACCCCATGGTGCCCATACTGCCGGAAGTTAACCACAAGCGCGGCTTTTTAAAATCGAAGTATTGTGCCGCCCACATTTGATGCTGGCCGACCCCGGTACTGATAATCGCATTGCCCTTGGTAATTTTATTGATTGCCTCGATGACTGCATACGGCTGTATCGCATTGGTTTCGCGATCGTAATTCATTGCGTAGGTCGACTTCAGTTCCGCAATGTGTGCATGCCACTCCGTGTAATCGGCGTTAAACTTATACGTCTTCTTGCCGTAGGCAAGCAAGTCACGCAAACTTTCCGATAACAGCCCGATGTGATTCCAGTTCACGGTTTTTACTTTATCGATTTCCGAAGGATCGATGTCGAAGTGCGCAATAAATTTTGCATTAGGTGCGAACTTGTTCGGTACCGCGGCGACACGATCGTCGAATCGCGCTCCAACCGCAATCAGGCAGTCGCAGTCGTCGGTCGCATAGTTGGCAAAGGCCGTCCCGTGCATGCCCAGCATATGCAGCGCGCGCGGCTTGGTCGTATCGTAGGCACCGATTCCCATCAGCGTTGTTACCACCGGTATGCCGTAGGCATCGGCAAATTTACGTAACTGCTGAGAGGCTTCGCCGTTAATAACGCCGCCGCCGGCGTAAATCAGCGGCCGCTTGGCCTGCGAGAGGCCGTCGTAAAACTGCTTGCACTTGTCTGCGCTTAACTCGGTGGAAATCACCGAATGAATGCGTTCGCGATACCCGCGCACCGGCAAGCGGCCGCGGCCGCGAAAAGTTCCGACCCAGTTTTGTACGTCTTTGGGTATATCCATCACTACCGGCCCGGGTCGCCCGGTGCGCGCGATTTCAAATGCGGTGCGCATCGTGGTTTCCAGTTTGGTCGGATCGGTGACCAAAAAAATATGTTTGGCAACGGCACCCATAATGTTGGCGATCGGGGCTTCCTGAAATCCGTCGCTGCCGATAGCTGCGGTCGGTACCTGGCCGCAAATTACGACAATCGGAATCGAATCCGCCATGCAGTCGCGTACCGGAGTTACCGTGTTGGTCGCACCCGGTCCCGAAGTCACCATAACGACACCGACTTTGCCGCTGGCACGCGCGTAACCCGAAGCCATAAATCCCGCGCCCTGTTCGTTGGCGGGAACGATTAAAGGCATGGCGTCGTTGGTTTCTTTATTAAAACGGAATACCGCGTCGTAGGTCGGCAATATCGCGCCGCCGCTGTAGCCGAAGATGACGTCGGTTCCTTCCTGGGCGAGTACCTGGACGATAATATCCGAGCCCGTCATTTCCTGACCGGCGAGCGGATGGTCCGAGCTCTGTTCGATTTCCAGGGCTTGCTGCGCAGCGCTTTGCATTCTTTACTTAAATTCTTGTTTAAAAAGGACTTGTAAGTCCCTAAGTTACTTTTTTATAAACGGTGAGTCAATC
>JANQOT010000052.1 GCA_028285655.1 Gammaproteobacteria bacterium | reverse complement strand
AACAAACTTCACAATTTTCCATGCAAACAACAAGTCACGAACTTCCTCGGCGCTGGGTTTGCGTTGACTGACAAATTTTAAATCCTGTTGCTGCACAATTGCGTCGTCATGATCCTGCACCAGGATTCCGCTACTTACTCGGCGCAAATCGAAACCGCTGTTGGCTGGATCGGTATCGGCGCAATCTAGAACACGCGTATTGGGTTTCGTCTGAAGAATTTTTTCGACACCGGACTGCATACCCGGCGCGATGATCACTTCAACAAATTGCTGAGCAAGGATTTGTTCTGCAGTGGCCGCGTCCAGTGGCCGGTTAAATGCAATAATGCCTCCGAATGCGGAGGTCGGATCTGTCGTATATGCTTTTTGATAAGCGTCGGCGATACTATCTGCAGCGGCTACACCGCAGGGGTTTGCATGTTTCACAATAACGCAGGCGGGTTCGGAAAACTGTTTGACGCAATTCAGGGCCGCGTCCGTGTCGGCAATATTATTGAATGAAAGTTCTTTACCCTGAATAAATCTGGCCGCTGCGATGCTGCTCGGTAACGGATGCGGCTCGGCATAAAAACTCGCGCTCTGGTGCGGATTTTCACCGTACCGCAAGGCTTGTTTTTTGTGAAAAGTAAAATGCAGCGCAGGAGGGTACGTTGTCTCGTCCGTTTGTTGCACGCCGAGGTAATTCGCGATCATGCCGTCGTATTCAGCCGTATGGCTGAAGGCTTTGCGTGCCAGTGAAAAACGTGTGGCTGCGTCAAGACGCCAGTCATTGTCTTTTAATATCGATAAAAGCCGGTCGTAATCCGCAGGGTCGACCACAACGCTCACCCGCGCATGATTTTTAGCGGCAGCACGTATCATTGCCGGACCACCTATATCGATATTTTCAATCGCTTGTGCCAGCGTGCAGTCGGGTTTGGCAACGGTTTGAGCGAATGGATAAAGATTAACGACCACTAAGTCAATCGCTTCGATACCGTGTTCCTGCATCACCTGTTCGTCGACGTTCGCTCGACCCAGAATGCCGCCATGAACTTTTGGATGTAAAGTTTTTACACGGCCCCCCATTACTTCGGGAAACTGTGTGTATTCGCTTACATCGGTAACAGCGATGCCCGCTGCGCTTAGCTGCGCAGCGGTACCACCTGTAGATAGGATTGTAACCCCGGCTTTGTGTAATGCCGCCGCAAATTCTTCAACGCCGTCTTTATTAGAAACGCTGATTAGCGCGCGTTGAATGCGACGCCCGGGTTCTGAGGACATTTATTGCTAGCGTACGTCGTAGTGTTTTAATTTTTTACGTAAAGTGCCGCGATTCAACCCCAGGCATTTAGCTGCCTTGGTTTGATTGCCGCCGCAGTAATTCATGACGGATTCAAGAAGAGGTTTTTCAACTTCTTCAATGACCATGCGATAAAGATCGTCCGGTGCGTGTCCATCTAGCTTGCTAAAATAAATTCGCATAGATTCAGCAACCGATTCGCGCAACGTTTGCGTCGGCGTAACTGGATGTAATTCAGATACGTTTAAATTTGAAACAGAACTTGTCATGCAACCATCTCCATTTTTGTTTCTGCGTATTGCAAATAATTACGCACCATATTGAACTGAGTGTCGGCATCAGAGATAGCAAATATTTTTTTCTTAAAAGATTGCGTATCCAAGATATTATCCAGGTACCAGCCAATATGTTTACGTGCAATGCGCACTCCATGTTGTTTTCCGTATAAGGAATACAATTCTTCCAAATGTGTCAACATAATAGTGCAAACCTCCGCTCGGGGCGGATCATTTAATTTTTTATTGAACTTAAGATAGTGGTCGATTTCGCGAAATAGCCACGGACGACCCTGAGCCGCGCGTCCGATCATAATCGCATCTGCGTTAGTAATTGCCAAGACCTTTTTTGCTTTTTCTGGAGAATTAATATCGCCATTAGCAACCACAGGAATACTAATTGATTTTTTTATCTTGCTAATTGTTTCGTATTCTGCTTGTCCTCGAAAACGGCAGGCGCGTGTTCGACCGTGTACTGCCAGCATTTGAATACCGCTTTGCTCGGCTATTGTGGCGATACGCACGCCGTTACGGTGGTCGGGGTCGGCACCGGTGCGAATTTTTAGGGTAACCGGTACATCAACAGCTTGCACGACGGTAGTTAGAATTCGCTTAACCAAATCTTCGTTACTTAATAAAGCGGAACCGGCCGCTACTTTACAAACTTTTTTTGCCGGGCAACCCATATTGATATCGATAATATCTGCGCCGTGATCTACGTTGTGCCGTGCGGCCTGGGCCAATTGTTGCGGATCGGTACCCACCAGCTGGACCACTCTCGGTGCAGGTTCATTTAACAACGTTCGTCTCAACAGTGACTTATTTGTATGCCATAAGGCACTGTTGGCAGTGATCATTTCGCTAACACTGTATGCAGCACCCAGACGTCTGCACAATTTCCTGTAGCCGACGTCGGTCACACCGGCCATAGGCGCCAGAAAAAGTTTGTTGGTTAAATGATGGGAGCCGATTTGCATTTGCTTAAAATAATTTATAGGCAGATAAAAAAGTTTTCTATATTAAAGAAAATCGAATTCGTATCCTACGACATCTTCGCCAAAATCGACCAGCTCCAGCTGGATAGAGATGGGACGCGCCGGCTGCATAATACTTTGTCTGTTCCAGGTTTCACTTAGATAATCACTGGGGCTAAAACGACGCGCCGCCATAATGTCTCCGGCAACGTCCAGAAAACGTAGTTGAACAATCGGATAGGGTTGCGGAAAACTGGCCCGGCTGATGATGGTTACCGTTACCATCAATGCATCTTTTTCCTGCGGATGGGTGTAGATGCTGCGATTAAGAATTTCGATCTTGTCCAGAGCGCGCGGTACTTTGTGTACACAGGTGATCCATTTGCACGCTTGTGCATGAATACTTGCAGGTAACCAGTCGGCCTTGAAAACCGCAGTGGTTTGTAAGCCAAGTAAAGCGATAAATGCGGCAATGAGCACTATTCCCAACAAATAAGACAGCTTGAACGAAATTCTCTCGCGCTCCAGACTGGAAACCTGGTCGGCAATGATTTTGGGAACGACAACTTCCTGGCTTTGTTCCGGCGTTGTTGGTTCAGATGGTTGTGTGTCTTGTTTCGCTTCGGGTCCGGCACTGTCTGCCTGAATAAACTCCGCTTCATCCAGCGCATCAATTTCGGCATCGACCGTTAATTCCGGATCGGAGTCCAGAGGAATATCAACTTGCTCGGCCTTTTCTTCAGCCTGTTTAAACAGGTACAGGCGCGCATCGAAAACATGCTCGCATACGCCGCAGCGCACCATTCCGCTGGCGATGGCTAGCTGCTGGTCGGTGATACTGAAAGCGGCGCGACAACTTGGACATCGAGTGAACATGTTGGCAGTGTACCGATCCTCAGCGAGTATTCACAAGTATTAGTGTAGCCGGTCGAATACGAGGCATGCCCAGTCCTCGCGAACAGATTGCTTGATCATTTTAAAATGTTGCGAATAAGCGTCGATAATGTTTTGCGATTGCGTGGATAAAATACCGGATACGACCAGCGTGCTCGACAAATTCATATGGCGCAAAAAAGTATCGCGCAGCGCTAATAAGGGGGCGGCCAGAATATTGGCAATTATGATATCGACGCTGATATCTTCGAGTACGGCGGTGTCGCCAACTGAAATTTGACTGGCTGCGATAGAATTTTTTTTTCGGTTTTCCTCCGTGGCCAGAATCGCCTGTGGATCGATGTCGACTGCATACACATGCTGAGCTCCTAGTTTGCATGCTGCCAGCGCCAGAATGCCACTACCACAACCAAAATCGATTAGCGATTTTTCGTTTAAGCACGTCTGCGCCAGCCACTGCATACATAAAAAAGTTGTCGGATGCTGGCCGGTGCCGAAAGCCAGGCCGGGATCCAGTTGCAGACTGATGCCGTCGGGATTCGGATTTTCCTTCCAGGAAGGATATACGCACAATCGCGGGCTGTACTGCACGGCGTTGAACTGTTGCTGAAACTTTTCCTGCCAACCATATTCATCAATTTGTTGCAGAACAATTTGAGTTCCGACCTGCGGATTATTTTGTAATGCTTTGGCCGCCAGCGAGCTTGCGTTTTCATCGGCGAATAACCCATACACGTAAAGATGCGGCCACAAGGGGTGGTCGCCGGGTCGCGGTTCCAGAATGGGATTACTGGCGCCATCCGTGTAGGACACGCTGACCGCACCACAGGTAAACAGCAATTCTTCCACCCAGTCGGCGACATTCGTTTCGATTTGAACGCGAAGTTGCAGCATACAGTGAATAAAACAGTTTTGTGCCCGGCCACGGCCGGTTATTGGTTTAGCTATGACTTTCCAGCAAACGTTCCAGATGGTGAATGTCCACTTGCCCCTGTACAAACCCGGGATCCTCCATCAAGCGTAACTGCAATGGAATATTGGTGTTAATGCCGTCAATAATCATCTCCTGCAACGCACCGTGCATGCGCCGAATGGCGATCTCACGCGTGTCGCCATGAGTGATCAGTTTGCCGATCATAGAGTCGTAGTTCGGTGGAACTGTGTAGCCGCTGTAAATATGCGAGTCGACACGTACACCGATGCCTCCGGCCGCATGATAACGGGTAATTTTCCCGGGGCTGGGAATAAAAGTATCCGGGTGTTCCGCATTCAATCGGCATTCCACCGAGTGACCGTTAATTGTTACGTCTTCCTGGCGAATAGAAAGCGGCTCGCCCGCCGCTATTAATAGCTGCTGCTTCACAATATCGACACCGGTAATATATTCCGTCACCGGATGCTCGACTTGCACGCGTGTGTTCATTTCGATGAAATAAAATTCCCCGTTTTCAAATAAGAATTCAAATGTTCCTGCACCTCGGTAGCCGATCAGTTTACAGGCATCGGTGCAACGGGTGCCGATTGCTCGGCGTTGTTCTTCGGTAATTCCCGGAGCCGGCGCTTCTTCAATGACTTTCTGATGACGGCGTTGCATGGAGCAGTCGCGTTCACCGAGATATATAGCGTTGCCGTGGGTATCGGATAAGACCTGTATTTCAACGTGCCGCGGAGTAGTCAGAAATTTCTCCATATACAGCGTATCGTTGTTAAACGCTGCGCCCGCTTCCGCGCGCGTTAAATTGATCGCATCCGCAAGTTCTGATTCGCTGTTAATAATGCGCATGCCGCGTCCACCACCTCCGCCGGCGGCTTTTACGATCACCGGGTAGCCGATTTCGGCGGCGATGCGTGCATTGGCGGCGGTGTCGTCGGTCAACGGATCGGGGGTACCCGGCACACAGGGAACGCCGGCTTCCTGCATCGCTTGCTTGGCGGCGATTTTATCGCCCATGCGCCGAATGGTGTCCGCAGTCGGACCTATAAAGATAAAGCCACTGGATTCAACACGTTCGGCAAAATCATCGTTTTCCGACAAAAAGCCGTAACCAGGATGGATTGCGCTGGCATCCGTAACTTCGGCGGCACTGATAATA
>JANQOT010000043.1 GCA_028285655.1 Gammaproteobacteria bacterium | reverse complement strand
AGAGCAAATGAGTTCGCAATTTATTGTGACACCTAACTGTTCTATGTCATGGCGAGCCAATAAATTATTTGTTACAAGTCTCGCAGTGGTGTCCTTTGGCATTGCCGGCCTGTTTGCGCTTCAGGGTTTATGGGTAATTCTTCCGTTTGTCGGATTTGAAATCGCTTTTTTGGCGGTAGTGCTGTACTGGAGCTGTTTACGCGCATCCCAACGTGAAGTTATCTCCATCGATGCCGACAACATAAAAATTGAAGTAGGACGCCGGTTTGCACAGCAATCGCATCTCCTACAGAGTGCATGGACCAGTGTGCATTTATATCCATCGAGCAACGCCGGTGTGCGCAGCAAGCTGGTGATGCGGTCGAAAGGTGAGGAGATCGAAATCGGCGCGTGGTTATCGGAACAGGATCGAAAAAGTCTGGCGGCTTCTATCGAACAGACGCTGGCCAGGCTCACGGGAAAAATTTAATTTAGTAAGAGGGAAAATAATGAGAGCTTACAAGTGGTTACTAGGCATCTGCGCGATCGCAGGCAGTGCGAACGCAGAGCAACCCATGAATATGCCGGTCGGTGTCACCGATATCAGCCAAGGCGTATTCAGTATGCACATGCTGGCCCTATGGCTGGTAACGGCAATCGGTGTGCTGGTATTCGTCGCCATGTTTTATTCCATCATGGTGCACCGCAAATCGCGCGGTGTTACGCCGGCGACATTCCACGAAAGTACGACTGTAGAAGCCGTCTGGACCATTATTCCTTTTGTAATTTTGGTAGTGCTAGCGGTGCCTGCGACCAAAACACTGATTGAAATGGAAGACTCCAGTGGTTATGACCTGACCGTAAAAATTACCGGCTACCAATGGCTGTGGCATTACGAATATATCGACGAGGGTGTGGATTTTTACAGTGTTCTGAGTACACCGCGCAGCCAAATAAACAACCTTGAACAGAAAACTGAAAATTATCTGCTGGAAGTGGACAAAGAACTGGTGTTGCCGGTAGGTAAAAAAGTACGATTTCTCATTACTTCCAACGACGTAATTCACGCCTGGTGGGTACCGGAACTGGCGGTTAAGAAAGACGCCGTACCGGGATTTATCAACGAAGCCTGGACCAAAATTAACGAACCGGGAATCTACCGGGGTCAGTGCGCCGAATTGTGCGGCCGCGATCATGGCTTTATGCCCGTTGTCGTGCGCGCGGTACCGCAAGCTGAATTCGATAACTGGATGGCCCAACAAACTGTTGAGGAAACAGGCGCTGAACTTGCTGCTGTACAGCAATAGTCGCGAGAAAAGATTTTTAATTTTACAAGTTAAACGATTTATATTTTTTTAAGGAGTACATAATGAGTACGGTTGCTGCTGACGATCATCACGATCATGTGGAAAGCCCATATTCCATAAAGCGCTGGTTATTTACGACTAACCATAAAGACATCGGGACTCTGTACCTGTGGTTCTCGCTTATTATGTTTTTTATCGGCGGTTTCATGGCACTGATAATTCGTACCGAATTATTTGAGCCGGGCATGCAGTTTGTAGATCCGCAGTTCTTTAATTCCATGACGACCATGCACGCAATAATCATGGTGTTTGGTGTGGTGATGCCCGCGTTTACCGGGCTGGCAAACTGGTTGATTCCGATGATGGTAGGTGCGACCGATATGGCGTTGCCGCGGATGAATAACTGGAGTTTCTGGATTCTGCCGTTTGCCTTTACCATGATGCTGTCTACTTTGTTTATGGATGGTGGTGGTCCAGCCGGCGGCTGGACTTTGTATCCGCCGCTGACCCTGCAGACAGGTGACGCGCTGCCATTTGTAATTCTCTCCATTCACTTTATGGGTTTGTCGTCCATTATGGGCGCGATTAATGTGATCGCGACTGTTTTGAACATGCGTGCTCCCGGTATGACATTAATGAAAATGCCTTTGTTTGTTTGGACCTGGTTAATCACCGCTTATCTGTTGATTGCGGTTATGCCGGTGTTGGCGGGTGGCGTGACCATGTTGCTGACCGACAAGTTTTTCGGTACCAGCTTTTTTAACGCGGCAGGCGGCGGTGACCCGGTTCTGTTTCAGCACATTTTTTGGTTTTTCGGTCACCCCGAAGTTTATATATTGATTTTGCCTTCATTCGGTGTGATTTCCAGTATTGTCCCCACCTTCGCGCGCAAACCATTGTTTGGTTACGCTTCGATGGTGTACGCAACCGGATCTATCGCGTTTCTCTCTTTCATTGTGTGGGCGCACCATATGTTTACGGTCGGCATGCCCTTGGCGGGCCAACTGTTTTTTATGTTTGCGACAATGTTGATTGCAGTGCCTACCGGAGTAAAAGTCTTTAACTGGATTGCCACCATGTGGCGTGGCGCAATGACATTTGAAACACCGATGTTGTTTGCCCTGGGTTTCATTGTCATGTTTTCCATCGGAGGATTTTCCGGACTAATGCTGGCGTTGGCACCGGTAGATTTTCAGTACCACGACACTTACTTTGTAGTGGCTCATTTTCACTATGTACTAGTGCCGGGTTCGATTTTCGCGATTGTTGCATCGGTGTATTACTGGTTACCGAAGTGGTGCGGCAATATGTATAGCGAAGGGTTGGGCAAACTGCATTTCTGGTTGTCGACTATATTTGTGAACATTACCTTCTTCCCGATGCATTTTGTGGGACTGGCCGGTATGCCGCGACGAATTCCGGATTACGCCTTACAGTTTTCGGATTTCAATGCACTCGCAACGATCGGTGCATTTGGTTTCGGCTTTTCGCAATTGATCTTTTTGTACGTCGTAATTAAAGCAATTCGCGGCGGCGAAAAAGCAACCAGCCAGGTCTGGGAAAATGCGGAAGGTCTGGAGTGGACTTTATCTTCTCCGCCTCCATACCACAGCTTCACCACACCGCCGGTAATCAAGTAGTGGATACCGCGTTACTGCAATGGATTTAAAACAAAAACAACAGAAAGCAGCATATATTACCGTCGCGATGCTGGCGGTAATTGCGTTGATTATCTATGTCGGTTTTTATTTGCTGGTGCTGAATAAATGAAAACCAAAAACAACAAATCCGCAACCGTTGCAGGCAAGCTGGCACTGGTATGTGTATTGATGTTCGGGTTCGGTTACCTGCTGGTTCCGCTTTATGACGTGTTTTGCGATTTAACCGGATTGCGGTTTACCGAAGAGACTGCGCAACTGGTTCCTCAGGAATTCACCGAGGACACCTCGCGCCTGGTTACTGTGGAATTTGATGTGACGCGTAACAACCACATACCATGGGATATACGGCCGGCGAATAGGCGCATGCAAGTACACCCCGGAAAAGTGTATACCACCAGTTATATTGCAAAGAATACAAGCAATGGAGTCATGATAGGGCAGGCAATTCCCAGTGTTACTCCTATTGCGGCGAATCGGCATTTAATAAAAACCGAATGCTTTTGTTTCGCCAGTCAAACTATTAACGCGGGCGAGGAAGTCCAGATGCCGTTGAGCTTTATGCTTAATCCCAAACTCCCTGCAAATGTAAACGTGGTCACGCTTTCGTACACTTTTTTTGATATTACACAGTCAGCAAGCGTTGAAGATCAACTCAATGCACCAACTGCAGTGGCTTTAAATTGAGGAAATAATCATGGCACAGGCAGAAACTTCATATTACGTACCCCATGGCAGTCACTGGCCGATTATCGGTTCAGTCGCTGTTTGTACATTGATGGTCGGGTTCGCCAATTACTTAAACGGTGTCTCCTGGGGGACTCCGACGATGATGGTCGGACTTGCGATACTTTTGTTTATGCTGTTCGGCTGGTTTGGAACCGTAATTCGGGAAAATGAAGCCGGCGCGTATAACGAGCAAGTGGATTTGTCTTTTCGCTGGGGCATGTTCTGGTTTATTTTTTCGGAAGTCATGTTTTTCGCGGCTTTTTTCGGTGCCTTGTTTTACGCGCGACAATACTCGATCCCCTGGTTAAGCGGCGAAGGTTCGGGTGTTGCGACCAACACTTTTTTGTGGAGTGGTTTTGAAGGGTCGTGGCCGCACGCGGCCAATGGTCCGGAAAATATAGGTGGAGACTACAAGCCGATGCCTGCATGGGGATTACCGGCAATCAATACTGCAATCCTGCTTACCAGCGGTGCAACGCTTACCTGGGCGCATCATGCTTTAAAAGCAAACCATCGTGCACAATTAATTATCGGTTTGTTTTTAACAGTTGCGCTGGGCGCGATTTTTATGGTGCTTCAGGGAGTTGAATACGTAGAAGCGTATCAACATCTTGGACTGACACTGGGTTCGGGAATTTACGGAACGACGTTCTTCATGTTAACCGGCTTCCACGGCATGCACGTGACTATCGGCGCAATAATTCTTGCGGTTATTTTATTTCGTTGCATTGCCGGTCATTTCACACCGGACCGGCATTTCGGATTTGAAGGCGCCGCGTGGTATTGGCACTTTGTAGACGTTGTGTGGCTGGGGTTATTTATATTTGTATACTGGTTGTAAAGGTCAGCAGACTTAATAGTCTTTAAAAGGCGTCCGCGGGCGCCTTTTTTTATGATTACAAACCGTGTGGTTGAATCCAGCCAAACTTTGCTCCCACCATTAAAATAATAAAGGCAGCAATGGACAACCCGATACGATATGTGAGCGCACGTACAGTACGGTTACTGTCATCACCGGCTTTAAGCAAACCGAGCAATGCAGATCCCAGGCTGCCAATGATTAAAATAAACAGGAAGATGACAATAATTTTTATTAACATCGTAATATCGGTAGTTTTTTATAAAGTAGCATGTAGGGTCAAACAATCCTAGCAAGAGTTATTTAATGAGAGAAAATCACCGGCAATCAAAGCAGTGGCTGGTTCATGGATCTGCGCTATTTTTAATACTATTGTTTATAGTGCTGGGTGGCTGGCAAATCTCGCGTGGAAACTTTAAAGCCTCGTTGCACGAAGCAGTTCAGCCGGCGAATGAATCAAATGTAATCGGGTTAAGCTTGCCGCTGGACAATCCTGCCGAGTGGCGTTACCGCAATGTGCGGGTTTACGGTCGTTACCTGCCGGAGAAACAATTATTGCTGGACAATCAAATTCGCGACCGACAAGTCGGATACAATGTGTTGACTCCGTTCCTGGTTCAGGCCGCCAATGCCTGGGTACTGGTCGATCGTGGCTGGGTTGTACAAAGCGTACAGCGCGATGAACTTCCTCCGGTGCCGGTCGACAGCGAACCCGACTACATCATTGCCAGTGTATATGTCCCCTACGGCAAGCCATTCAGCCTTGGACAAATCGCCGAAGGCGAAGATCATGGTTGGCCGCGGCGTATTCAATTCGTTGACTATGAGCAACTGGGAAGTCGTATAGGTGTCGACTTGCAGCCTTTTACTCTGCGGCTGGACCCGCAGGAAAAATCGGGTTATCGACGTGACTGGTCCAGCCAACAACTTCCCGCGAACAAGCATTATGCATATGCCTTTCAGTGGCTGGCAATGGCGGTGGCAGTCGCGGTGCTGTGGTGGGTGTATACTGTGAAACCTGCGTTAAGGAAATAATGAAAAACAATAAAAACTCTCAACCAACGCTGTTAGTGTTATTTGCCGTTTTCGTGGTCCCGCTGCTGGCTGCTGCAGTGATGTTTGCCATGCGCGACCAATGGTCAGTGAGTAACCCGGCTTCGCACGGACAATTAATTCATCCGGCACAACCTGTAAGCCAGTTTGAATTTACCGGCCTGGATAACACTTCGCATACCGCGACATTTTTAAAAGATAAGTGGACTTTTATTTTATATATTCCCGCCGCTTGTGACCTTGAATGCGAAGCTGCATTGTTCAAAATACGTCAAAGCGTTCGCGCTACGGGCAAAGATATTAATCGATTACAGTATTTACTTTTGTCTGAACCTTCCACGCCACCAGAAGTAAACCGGGAAATTCAACAACGGCATCCGAATTTATTAGTCGGACAACTAATAAAATGGCAAACCGATGCTGAACAACAAGAGTTGCTAAAAACCGGATTTGTGTATTTAGTCGACCCTTTGGGTAACGTGATGATGCGTTACGATGCCAATGCAACTTCAAAAGGCTTGCTAAAAGATATCAAGAAACTCCTTCGAGTTTCCAATATAGGTTAATTATTCATGAGCAGTAAATTCAGAGCTTTAATCCTGCTAACGATGTTGTTTGCATTCGTGGTGATTGTGCTGGGAGCATATACGCGCTTGTCCGACGCAGGCTTGGGATGTCCCGACTGGCCCGGGTGTTACGGTAAATTACTCGGCGTTCCCGACACCGAAACCGATATTGCACAGGCGAATGCCGACTTCGACCGCGCCGTGGAAATCGGCAAGGCCTGGAAAGAAATGATTCATCGCTATTTTGCGGGCACCCTGGGAATTCTGATTTTTGTTATTTCACTGCTTCTGTTCAGAAAAGATGAAAATGGCAATCGCCATATCGTTTTCGGACTGGTACTGGCCTCTTTGCTTGTGTTCCAGGCGTTGCTGGGGATGTGGACCGTTACCTGGCAACTAAAACCGATTGCGGTGATGGGGCATTTACTGGGCGGATTCGCTATTTTTAATTTGCTTGGCTGGCAGTGGCTGCGAACGCTTTCTTTTTCGCAACTGGAAAGTCAGCGTTTGCCCGCAGATTTGTTCGGCTTGTCAATACTGGCGATTGTAATTCTGATTTGCCAAATCGCGCTTGGAGGGTGGGTAAGCTCCAACTACGCGGCGCTGGCTTGCGTGGATTTTCCCACCTGCCAGCAAAAATGGTGGCCGCCCATGGATTTTCGCGAAGCATTTATATTATGGCGCGGACTGGGAATCGACTATGAATTCGGCATACTGGAGCATCCCGCCAGAGTGGCGATCCATGTTACCCACAGAATCGGTGCAGTTGTTACAGCGGCGATCATTTTAATTTATGCGCTGCGGCTATGGGGCAGTTCCGACGCAAGCAGCCCCTTGAGGAAAGTCAGCGGCCTGGTGCTGCTCCTGCTGGCCATTCAAATAATATTGGGAGTACTCAATGTAGTATTGCACCTGCCTTTAGCCAATGCGGTTCTGCACAACGCAGTAGCATTGTTATTATTGTTTAGCCTGGTCAGCAGTACTTATATGATAAAATACGCGCGCACATAATAATTAATCCATGACCGCAAAAACCTCCATTTCCAAAAATTCCGCAGTCAGCGTCGTAACGCTCGGGCACTGGCGAGACTACCTTGAGCTATGCAAGCCCAAAGTCGTGGCGTTGATGGTATTTACTGCAATCGTCGGCATGTTGTTGGCGGCACCAGGTGAATTGGCGCTGGGAACGTTTTTGTATGCGACCTTGGGAATAAGTCTGGTGGCCAGTGCGGCAGCGGCAATCAATCATGTGGCGGATTGCCGTATCGATGCGGCAATGGATCGAACCAAACTGCGGCCGCTGGCGGCCGGTTCGCTGGATAAAACCCAGGTTCTTGTTTTTGCGGCATTAATCGGTTCGGTTGGAATGGCACTTCTGATTGCCAAAATTAATGTGCTGACCGCATTGCTTACATTTGGATCACTGGTCGGCTATGCCGTGATCTACACCCTGTATCTGAAACGGGCGACACCGCAAAATATCGTTATCGGGGGAGCTGCCGGAGCGACAC
Organism: Gammaproteobacteria bacterium; assembly: GCA_028285655.1. GTDB lineage: Bacteria > Pseudomonadota > Gammaproteobacteria > UBA4575 > UBA4575 > JANQOT01. The sequence continues at coordinate 6,598 of JANQOT010000043.1, read as the reverse complement.
CGCCTTTACTGGGATGGACCGCCGTTACCGGTCAAATCGACCCGAACGGATTGTTGTTGTTTCTGATTATATTTACCTGGACGCCGCCGCATTTCTGGGCGCTGGCGCTATACCGTAAAGACGAATACGCCAAAGTCGATATTCCCATGTTGCCGGTCACACATGGTGAAGACTACACGCGCGTGCAAATAACGATTTACACCTTGATTATGTCAATTATTACGGTGTTTCCATTCATGACCGGAATGTCGGGATGGCTGTATCTAGTCAGCACGCTATTGCTGAATGCAGGGTTTTTATACTACGCAATCAGTTTGCAGATCACCAAAAGCAAAACGAAGGCCATCAGGACCTTCGTTTATTCGATTGTTTATTTGATGCTGTTGTTTATCGCCTTACTGATAGACCGGTATCTGCCGTTTCTATTAGGTAGCTAGCATACCCTGCAGTTTTTTCAGCGCATTGTTTTCCAGTTGGCGAATACGCTCGGCAGATACGCCGAATTGATCCGCGAGTTGATGCAGGGTTTTCTTTTGATCGTTTAACCAGCGCGCCGTGATAATCGACCGGCTGCGTTCATCCAGTTCATCCAGCGCGACAGCGAGCTTGTCCATTTGGTAGTTTGCCCAATCGCTTCCTTCCGCCGCAGTGGCCGGATCTTCGGATTTGTGCTCCAGATAGGCCGCCGGCGCCGTTATGTGGTCGTCATCGCTGGTGTTGGCCGGCGCATCGAATCCGAGGTCCTGGCCGCTGAGGCGCGATTCCATTTCCAGCACGTCGGAAGTCTTGACGCCTAAATCCTTGGCGACGGACTCTACTTCGGCCTGATTTAGCCAGCCTAGGCGCTTCTTTTTGCTGCGCAGGTTAAAAAATAATTTGCGCTGTGCCTTGGTAGTCGCAACTTTCACGATACGCCAATTGCGCAATATAAATTCGTGCATCTCGGCGCGAATCCAGTGAACGGCAAAAGATACCAGGCGCACATTCAACGACGGATCAAAACGTTTTACCGCTTTCATCAGGCCGATATTGCCTTCCTGGATCAGGTCTGCGAGGGCCAGACCATAGCCGTTGTATCCACGGGCGATCTGAACCACGAAACGCAGATGGTGGGTAATCAACTTACGAGCCGCCTCGAGGTCATGGTCCTCGCGCAGGCGAATCGCCAGGGATTTTTCTTCCTCGGCGGTTAGAATCGGCAGCTGATACGCTGCATTGATATAGGCATCCAGACTACCTGCCGTTAGGACCAGGTCGTTGGGCTTGCTTAATACCAGATTGTTGCTCATAAATTTGAAAACTCCCTGCTAGATTTGCTTATTTTAGCACTCCAGATATTAGAGTGCTAATCACCCAAATGGTTCCCGGTGTGCTCATTTCGGCCGCCAGTCTCATTTCGTCGACAATACTTGGCCTTAAAGACGGATTGCGGTGGGTTGATAAAAGCGGTTGCGGTATGTTTGATCGCGGTTACGCCAACTAGAGGAAAGGGTTGTTAGCCTAGAAATTGGGCGATTTTGCGCCCAATTTTTAATTAGTGAAAGCGCTAGGATGAACGGCAATATATTCGGATAAACGGTTACTGCTGAGGCTGGTCAGAAGTACGGTGTCCGGTTAGCCTATCCTGATGAAATACTGAATTCTTCAGTACATTGTCATACATCTGCGTGTCGTATCAAACCTTTCCTGCAGAGTTAAATTGGCATTTATCTCGGCTGTAATTCTGAACATTCAGTTTTCCGGCATGAGTCGATTCACATAAAAAGGTACACGTTACAGAGAATATCTATGCCAGGAGTTCAAGTTAGTAAGGCCGATTTGGCGCATATCTTCGGTGTGGATCAGCCCACCATCGATGCATGGCTGCAAAAAGGGCTGCCGCATATGCATAAAAGAATCCACGGGAAAGATCGGCAGTCGTTTACCAAAGAACTTATTTTCGATACAGCAGATGCCATTAACTGGCGCCTGACCGCCAATAATCTGAGCGAAGACTGGTAGCGTTGTTCAGGCGAAAGCGCGTAACCGTTGTCTGACCGCGATCCACGCGCCGCCGGCACCAAACAAACCCCCCAGCACCAGAATCAACACCACCAGGCCGGCCGGCAATGACGCGAGTTGAATATCGCTGGCATATACCGTCATTAACTTCTGGACCGAACTTCCGATAATCAAGCCGCTGATTTTCACGATTAGCACCGCCACTCCCGCGCCCAGCAGCCCCAGCCAGAATCCGGGATACAAAAACGGCCGCCGAACATAGGCATCCGTTCCGCCCACCAGCCGGATAATTTCCAGCTCTTCGTGTCGGCTCGCCACCTCCCAGCGAATAACATTGGCGATAATCAATCCCACCGCCGCCAATAGCAAAATGGTAATAATCCATAACACTCGAAAAAGAATTTCCAGCATCGATTGCAGCCGTTGAATCCAGATCAGGTCGAATTGCACAATTTCGACCTTTGCCAGTTGCTGTAATTCATTGCGTAGGTTTTCCAATGCGGATAGCTCAGTAACACTTTTAGCCGGGGTTGCAATAACAATGTGCGGAATCGGATTGTCGGGCAGACTGTCGGCGATAGTACCCAGATTGCTTTGCTGTTTGAATTCCTGCAATGCCTGGTCTTTGGATATTACCGATACAGATTCTATATCAGTCCTTTTAGCCAACTTGTCGCGTAATGCTTTAGCGGACTGCAAGTTCACATCATTTCGTAAAAACAAAGTAATCTGTTTTTCGTTGCTCCAACTGGCAGCAAGAGTTTGTGCACTGTTAAACAAGACATAAATTGCGGCAGGAATCGTAAATGCGATCGAGATCATTAGAATTGTGATCACAAACGAAAATGGATTGGCCAATAGCCTGACCAAACTTTTTTTGGCGCACTCAATATGGTGTTGTATCCAGTACGCGAAAGATATATTCAGGCTGCTCCCGGAGGAGCGTTGTTCAAATTTCATCGCTGACTAAATTCGATTCCTGAATGTGTCCATTTTGTAAATGTACAATTCTTTGTTGCAACCTGCTTATTAACTGCATGTCGTGGCTTGCAACCAGAACTGTAACGCCTACCCGTCCGAATTCCAGAAATAAATTCATAATTTCAATCGAAAGTTCAGGGTCGAGGTTGCCGGTAGGCTCGTCGGCCAGCAATAAGCGCGGTTTGTGTACAATCGCCCTGGCAATGCCTACCCGCTGTTGTTCACCGCCGGAAAGGGAAATTGGCTCCGCTTTTTCTTTTTTTAATAAATTTACTTTGTCTAATGCGGCACGAACGCGACGCGGAATATCTCTTGGGCTGTGGCCGGTGATGCGCAACGGCAATGCGACGTTTTCAAATACATTGCGATCGTTTAGTAAGCGGTGGTCTTGAAATACAAGTCCCATTTGTTTGCGAAAATGCGGAATTTTCTTGCGGCTTAGGTTGGTAACCTTGCGTTGGTTAAAATAAATATTGCCGCGGGTTGGGGAGTCGATCAGGGCAATCAGTTTTAACAGTGTGCTTTTGCCGGCTCCTGACGGACCGGTTAGGAAACACATTTCGCCTTGGTCCAACTGCATATCGATATGGGCCAGCACTTCGCCGCTTTTAGCGTAACGTTTGGCCACGTTCTGTAATCGAATCATGTAATTAAGTTAACGCGTCGTATTAATAATCCAGGTCAATTCCAACCAAGGCGTGTGCGAATTCATTGGCGTCAAATACCTGTAAATCGTCTATCGATTCTCCTACCCCAATATACCGAATCGGTATACCGAGGCGATCCGCGATCGCAAGAACGACGCCGCCTTTTGCGGTACCGTCCAATTTGGTAATGCACAGGCCGGTGAGCTGCATGGCCTGATGAAACTCTTCCGCCTGGCGCAAAGCATTCTGGCCCATGCTGGCGTCCAGCACCAGTAAAGTTTCCTGAGGCGCGTCGGGCGAGACTTTTTGCATGACGCGTTTTACTTTTTGTAACTCTGCCATCAGTTCATTTTGCGTATGCAAGCGTCCGGCGGTATCTGCAATTAAAACATCGATATCGCGCGCGGTTGCGGATTGCAGTGCGTCAAATACGACTGCAGCGCTATCGGCCCCCGTGGCCTGGGCGACGACCGGAATTTCATTACGTTCACCCCAGGTGACAAGTTGTTCGACCGCTGCCGCGCGAAACGTGTCGCCTGCTGCCAGCATCACCGATTTACGATTACGTTTTAACCGCCGCGCAATTTTCCCTATGGTCGTGGTTTTACCGGCTCCGTTTACACCTACCACTAGAATCGCAAACGGTTTCGTTTTACCCAGGATCAGCGGTTTGTTGCATGGCTCGAGAATGTTAAATATACATCGAGTAAGTTCGGTTAAAATATCCGTAGATTCCGCATTCTTTTTAGCTTTATCCACGCATTCCTTAAGGTCGGAAATCAAACGCTGGGTCGACTCAATTCCGACATCCGCCATCAACATGCGATCTTCAATGTCTGTAAGGATTTCATCGTTTAAGTCGAGCTTTCCATATAGTCCGAGATTACTGTCAGGTGATAAGATACCCCTGGTCTTGGATAAGCCATGTTTCAGACGTTCAAATAACTTTTTATCTGTCATTTGCTGGTAACAAGTAATTTAATAGGTATTATTCTCGCGATAGCGAACAAAGGATTAGTTTCGCTGTCATATTAGGTTCTTAACGATAGAAATTTAACAAATTTATCTGTATGCAAAAAAAGAAAACTATTTTAGCAGCAATTCCAGTTTTAATTTATATATCTTTAGCCTCTACGGCCTGGGCGTCGATTCAGGAAAAAACTCTTGCAAATGGTCTAAAGGTAGTAGTGAAAGAAGATCATCGTGCACCCGTAGCGACTTCACAGGTTTGGTACAAGGTCGGGTCGGTAAATGAGTATGGCGGTGTCACAGGAGTATCGCATGTGTTAGAACATATGATGTTCAAGGGAACACCAAATTATCCGGGCGGCAAGTTTTCTGAAATTCTGGCCAATGTCGGTGCACGTGATAATGCGTTTACCGGTCGCGATTACACTGGCTACTACCAACTGCTCGGTGTTGCTAATTTAGAAACCAGCTTTGAGCTGGAATCCGATCGAATGGCCCATCTGAATCTGGACGAAAGAGAATTCGTCAAAGAACTCGAAGTTGTAAAAGAAGAAAGACGGTTACGAACCGAAGACAATCCCAATGCATTGACGTTCGAGCAGTTTAATGCAACCGCATTTAACAGCAGCCCATACAAAAACCCCATCATTGGCTGGATGAACGACCTGGACAATATGCAGGTCAGCGATTTGCGCACCTGGTATGAAAAATGGTATGCACCCAATAATGCCACGTTAGTGGTTGTGGGCGACGTAGACCCGGATGAAATATTTAAGCAGGCCGAGCACTACTATGGCGGTATTCCAAAGCGTGAAGTAGAAACCAGAAAACCACGTATAGAACCAGAACAAATCGGTGAACGGCGTGTGCAGGTAAAAGCCGTTGCAAAGCTTCCTTATATGATTATGGGATATAAAGTTCCCGCCTTGACAACCGCAGAAAACAAAACCGAAGCGTATGCGTTGAATGTACTGGCGGGAATTTTGGATGGTGGCCGCAGTTCCAGATTAAGCAAACACCTGGTTCGGGAAAAAGAAATCGCGGCCAGCGCCGGAGCCGGTTACAATTTATATTCCGGTAAAAGCAGTATGTTTTTATTTGATGGCACGCCTGCGGCGGGACACGATATAGCAGACCTTGAGCAAGCGATATACAAAGAAATAGCCCGTGTGCAAAATGAATTAGTTGACGAGCGGGAACTTAAGCGGGTGAAAGCACAAGTTGTTGCAAGTGAAGTGTACCAGCAGGATTCCGTACAGCGGCAGGCTTATTTAATAGGTACTCTTGAATCAGTCGGACTGGGGTGGCAGACAATGGAGAGTTATGCCGAGAATATTAACAAAATAACCGCCCAAGACGTGCGTGCCGTCGCCAAAAAATATTTAATCGATGATTACAAAACCGTAGCGGTGCTGGTTCCCATCGATAAAGACAGTTTGTAGTAACAAACACAACGATATTACTTACCAATGCCTATGCGAATTTTACTTCTAATAATAAGTATTTTTACTTTTTCCAGCGCCCACGCATTACCCGAAATCGAAACATGGACAACCGACAAGGGGCTAAAAGTCCTGTTTGTCGAATCAACAGAATTACCGATGGTTGACCTGGCGCTGACTTTCAATGCGGGCAGTGCGCGCGATGCGGATTTGCCGGGATTATCCATACTAACGCATGGACTATTGGACAAAGGCGCAGCGGAGATGGATGCTGACGCGATTGCGTCAAAGTTTGAAGACGTGGGCGCGCAATTCAGTGCCAGCGTGGATTTGGATCGGTCCAGCATAACCTTGCGCAGCCTGTCAGACCAGGAGCTGTTTGACGACGCGTTGAATACATTTATTACGGTAGTGTCAAAGCCGACCTTTCCGCAACGTGATTTCCAACGCGAACAAAAGCGATTGCTTATTTCCCTGGAAGACCAGAAGCAACGACCGGCGGAAATCGTAAGTCGAGCGTTTTATGCATCTTTGTACGCCGAACACCCTTATGCACAA
>JANQOT010000037.1 GCA_028285655.1 Gammaproteobacteria bacterium | reverse complement strand
AAACTACAAGATCGCTTACGCAAAGAATTAAAACTAGAATCAGCGTTTGTTACTCGGCATCCGCGAGTAGCGCAATAAGGGCGAAGTCTAAATAATCTAACAATATGGCCGATATTACCTGGATCGATATTATTATTGTTGTCATTTTTTTAATTTCAACAACCATTGCCTTATTACGTGGTTTCGTTCGCGAAGCAGTATCGATTACGACCTGGATTGCGGCAATCTGGCTGGCATTACACTACTCGGAGCAGGTTTCTTTTTTATTGCCCGACGCCATCGACGGCGCGAATTTTTCGATCGGGGAAGGTGGCCAACTGAGCAATCTGCGGGTCGGCATTGCGTTTGTGCTAATCATGATCGGAACCTTGATATTCGGCGCATTGATAAATTTTGTATTGAGCCAAATTATGAAGACCCATATCCTGCGGGGGGTCGATCGAATACTGGGCATGTTTTTTGGCTTGGCTAGAGCCTCGGTTATCATTACGATACTTACTATGACAGCTGCTGCATTTACCGCCATGCCGGAATCGTCCACCTGGACCAAGTCACGCCTGATCAAGCCGTTTGAATACGCGGCGATCTGGGTAGTGCAGCATTTGCCGGAACACTATGCGCAGCGGTTTAAGTTTAACGAGCAGGCGCCTAATCTCGAATATAAACTGTAGATCATTTTTATGTGTGGTATCACAGGCATTGTCGGCAGTAGCCAACTCAATCAGGAACTATATGATGGGTTAACAGTTCTGCAGCATCGTGGTCAGGATGCCGCCGGCATGATGACCTACAGCGATAACCGCCTGTTTCAGCGCAAGGGAAACGGGCTGGTGCGGGACGTGTTCCAGGAGCGCCATATGCAGCGCTTGCAGGGAGATATCGGGATTGGCCATGTGCGTTATCCGACTGCAGGCAGTTCATCATCCGCTGAAGCTCAGCCGTTTTATGTAAATTCGCCCTATGGTATCTGTCTTGCCCACAATGGGAATCTCACCAACGCGGAAGTCTTAAAACGCGAGTTGTACATCGACGATCGTCGTCACATCAATACTAATTCCGATTCAGAAATTCTGCTCAACGTGCTGGCGCACGAGCTTTTGCAAACCGGCAGCCTGCATTTGCGACCACAGGACATATTTAATGCCGTGCGCGGCGTACACCGCCGTTGCCGTGGCGCCTACGCGGTAGTCGCCATGATTTTGGGGGTTGGACTGGTGGCCTTTCGCGATCCCTTCGGAATTCGCCCTCTGGTGTACGGTGTCAAGGAGGCGGGTTCGGGTATGCAGACCATGGTGGCATCGGAAAGTGTTGCGCTGGATGTATTGGGATACGAGTTAGTGCGCGACATCAAGCCGGGCGAGGTTGTGTTTATCGATAAAGACCGTCAGTTTCATTCGCAAATATGCGTCGAAGAAAGCACCCATGCGCCGTGCATATTTGAATATGTGTATTTTGCGCGGCCGGACTCCATTATCGAAAATGTATATGTGCAAAAAGCGCGTATGCGCATGGGCCAGCGGCTGGCGCAAAAACTGTTGCAGCAATGGCCGGATCACGATATCGACGTGGTAATTCCCATACCGGACACCAGTCGCACTGCGGCACTGGAAATGGCCAACGTGATGAATTGCAAATACCGCGAAGGCTTTATTAAAAATCGCTACATCGGCCGTACTTTTATTATGCCGGGGCAAACTCAGCGTAAGAAATCCGTGCGCCAGAAACTCAACCCGATTAATCTCGAATACAAAGACAAAAATGTATTACTGGTCGATGATTCCATCGTGCGCGGAACCACGTCCAAGGAAATTGTGCAGATGGCGCGTGATGCCGGTGCACGCAAAGTCTATTTCGCCTCTGCTTCGCCGCCGGTTCGTTTTCAAAATGTGTACGGAATCGACATGCCGGCAGCCAACGAGCTCATCGCGCATGGCAAAGAGGCGGAACAGGTATGCAAGGAAATCGGTGCGGACAGATTATTTTATCAGGAGCTGGACGATTTGATCTGGGCGGTGCATCAGGGCAATAAAAATCTGGAATTATTTGAAACCTCTGTGTTTACCGGAGATTATATTACCGGTGTCGGTAACGAATATTTGCGCTCCCTGGAAGTCGTACGTAGCGACGCCAGCAAGCAGGATCAAAACGAAGATTACACCAGCATCGATCTTGTCAACAGCGTGTAAGTAAACACTAGATTTGCCGGCCGAAAATAAAAATATTACTTCTCTTCTGGCAGAAATTTCTGCCAGGTATTCCACTCAACTTACGCCGCAATGGTTACTTGTACATATCGGTGACCAGAAATTGTATGTAGTAAAACACGATCGTGCGCAATGCAGTTACACGGTTTCTACCTCCAGATTCGGCAGCGGTTGCAAGCAGGACAGTTTGCAAACGCCGACCGGTGCACATGTAATCGCACAAAAAATAGGACAGGGCAAACCGGCCGGAGAAATTTTTTCCGGACGCCAGTCGACCGGAAAAATTGCCGACATTTGTTATTCGGCAGAAACCACCGGACAGGATTTGATTTTAACCCGAATTATGTGGTTAAAGGGTTTGGAGCAAAATAAAAACAGCGGCGAAGGTTGTGACAGTTACCAGCGTTATATTTATATTCATGGAACCCAGGAAGAGGGCTTGCTGGGCACGCCGGCGTCGCATGGATGTGTGCGCATGTCCAATCAAGATGTAATCGAATTATACGATTGTGTGGACGAAGGTGCTTTTGTATACATTCATTAATCAACGGCTTCTGCAGCACGTGTTTGCATGTTTGGTGGTTGCAAACTGTACTTTCGTTAACGCCGGCGAGGTGCGGAGCGTGGGGCAACCCACCCAGTTTCAACAAGCGATTGAATATCTGCACCAATACCCGGTTGAAACCCTGGCAATCAACGCCGTGCCTTTTTGTTTACGTTATACCTGCCGAGAAATTGCAACCATTAATATTCCAGCGCGCGACTGGAATCGCGCGACTCAGGTATTAAGTGCACGGCCATCGTCCGCAGAAATGGAACGGGCGTTATTGTCCGAGGTGATGAGTCGCGTAGAAGTGATGGTCGCGCGCATTACCGCCACTCAATACGACATCGGCGGAACATTTAAAGTAGATAAGGAACCTGTGGTCAACAGCGCGCAGCTCGATTGTGTCGACGAGACATTTAATATGCATATGTATCTGCACTTGCTTAACAACGAGGGTAAATTGCACTGGCATCGAATCGGCGAAATCGTGCATCGTGGCTGGTTGCTGGATTTTTCTTATCCGCATACTGCGTTAACCATCATCGAAAATAGCAGCGGTGCGCAATTCGTAGTCGACTCCTGGTTTCACGACAGCGGGCGTCCTCCCGAAATTTTATCGCTACAGCAGTGGAAGTCCGGCTGGACACCGCCGGATTTTTAAGCACAAACTATTCGCCAACCATACATGTTTTATTGTATTCTCGCGCCTTTCGTTCCCCTATAAAGAGTCGGTAGCAATGGATGACCAACAGATAGAGCAGGCGCGCGCGCAGGTCTTGCAAATTTTTGAGGCCGGTGTATCCAGAGTGAAAGGATTTAACGCCGTTGCCGATTTTCTGCAACAAAATTCCCTGAGCGGAGAGTATCGTCTGGTCGCGGTCGGCAAGGCGGCATCATCGATGTCGCTGGGAGCCTTGTCGGTAGCAGGCGAACAGGTTGTGGATGGATTGGTGATTACCAAGCACCACCATACCGAAGATGAACTGCGTGCTTACTCAAACATAAGCACTATGGAATCCGATCATCCGGTTCCCGGTGAAGCCAGTCTGGCGGCGGGGAGAGCCTTGCTGGATTACATTGATAACGCACCGCAGGACGCCAAATTTCTGGTACTGATTTCCGGAGGAGCATCCAGTCTGCTCGAAGTGCTGGCGGAAGGCATGAGCCTGGAAAAACTTGCGACCCTGAGCAAGATTTTGCTTGCCAAGGGTTTTGACATTACGCAAATGAACCGGATTCGACGTGCCATCTCGCAAGTAAAAGGCGGGCGACTGGCCAGTCATATCGATGGTCGCGAAACAGTTGCATTGATGATTTCCGATGTTCCCGGAGATGATCCCGCTGTCATCGGCTCCGGCCCGCTGACGCGCGTGGTGGAAGACATCAGTCAGGATGACATGCCGCAGGAAATCACGAACATTTTGAACGACGTAGATTTTACTCCGGTTCCTGAACAAAAATTATTCGACAATATCGATGCACATGTAATTGCTACATTGGACGACGCAAAAAACGCCGCCGCCAAATGCGCCGAATCGCTGGGCTTTGATGTCGTCGTGCATCCTGAATTTCTGGAAGGTCCCGCGGAAGCGAAAACCGTGGAAATCTGTAATCGTTTATCCAGTCTGGAACAGGGAATTCATATCTGGGGCGGCGAGACAACCCTGATATTACCGCCCAACCCGGGTCGCGGCGGACGCAATCAGCAAATAGCGGTTGCGGCAGCGAAAGAACTGGCCGGAAACACCAAAATTGTATTCCTGGCGGCAGGTACCGACGGAACCGACGGGCCCACGCCGGATGCCGGAGGTATCGTCGACGGAAATTCCAAGGCGCGCGGCGACGCGGCCGGTCTCGATATTCAGCACTATCTGGATACCGCCGACGTTGGGAATTATCTGGAGAAAACCAATGATCTGGTCACGACCGGCCCGACCGGCACCAATGTAATGGATTTAATCGTTGCATTAAAAACCTGATCCGGTTGAATTGCCGCGGTGTTTTTTCAACTGGTCAAAGCGGCGTTACTGGAACGCGATCCGGCGGAAAAAATTCGCATGGTCAACGATCTGCATCGCCGGCTTGGCGATGATTTATCGGAAATTTTTTCAAGTACAGAACCAGTCGACGTCATTGCCGTCCCCGGGCGTCCGGATCGACCGGAACTGGTACATCCCAGCCAAGTCGCCAGGCGTAAATTAACCACCCAAGCCGGGCGCATCGCGCTCATTCATGCGGTATGTCATATCGAATTTAATGCAATCAATCTGGCGCTGGATGCGGCGTATCGATTTCGTTCGCTGCCGCAAGAGTTTTATACCGACTGGATACAAGTCGCAAGCGAAGAGGCGAAACATTTTTCCTTGCTGTGCGATCGCTTGCAGGATTTTAATTGCCGCTACGGCGACTATTGCGCGCACAACGGTCTGTGGGAAATGGCGGTGAAAACCGGCCACAGTCTGGTCGAGCGCATGGCGCTGGTGCCAAGAGTGCTGGAAGCGCGTGGCCTGGACGTAACGCCGGGAATGATCGAGCGTTTAAACGCAGCGGGGGATACCGACACAGTAGCGATTCTTGAAATTATTTTGCGCGAGGAAGTCGGGCATGTCGAAATCGGCAGCAAATGGTTTCGTTATGCCTGCGAGCAACAACGACTGCAACCGGAAAACACGTTTATCGAGTTATTAAAGCAATACCGCATCACCACCGGCAAGGGTCCGTTACACCTGGACGCGCGGCAGCGTGCCGGGTTTGATATCAAAGAGTTGAATGCGCTGCGCGAGATCAGCGCACCGCGGTAAAATCTTCCAGGCGCATGCCCTGTTCGCTTAAACAAAAAACGTTGCCGTGAAAGTACCAGTCACCCAGCACGACTCGAGTATAGTCTTCACCGTCGATGGTAAAATTATGAATCGCTGAACGATGCGTGTGCCCGTGAATTAGGGTTGCGACATTATTTCGCTGCACGGCGGCATCCACTGCAGACTGATTCACATCCATAATTTCCGGCGGTTTTTGTCCGATCGCTTGCTTGGATGTCGCACGCAGTCGTCCGGCAATCGCCTGTCGTACAAATACCGGCAGGCTCAAAACAAATTTTTGCAGAAACTTGTTATGGGTTTTTTTGCGAAAATTCTGGTAAGCCACATCGTCTGTGCACAAAGTATCGCCGTGCATTAATAAGATTCGTTGCCGGTAGGGTGTGACCACTGTTTCTTCCTGCAGCAGCGACACCCCGGTTAGCTGTGCAAACCGTTCGGCAATTAAAAAATCGCGGTTGCCGTGCAAAAAATACACCGGCACCTGTTGGTCGGTTAATTGTTTTAAGGCGTCGAAGGTCGATGCGTATTCGTCGAAATGCGCGTCGTCGCCTACCCAGTATTCAAACAAGTCGCCGAGAATATACAAGGCGTCGGCTTGCACCGCTCTTCGCGTTAAAAAGGCATTAAACAGATCGATGATCGAAGAGCGGCTGGTGTCCAGATGGATGTCGGAGACAAATAACGTCTCGCTCATTATGAGCACCTCCGAAAATGGTCTTTTTTATGCAATTGCAGTGTCAGCTCCGTGCTCAGCTCCTCATGTATCGTCATATACACTGCGGGTCTGCGCGCGTTGCTTGCTTGCACTCGCAAAAATATCCAAATTTTCGCAGGCACTCTCGGGATGATGCGTTTTGTTATGGTAAAACGCTGGCCTTTTCGATCACCACCGGTTCCAGTGGCACGTTCTGATGCATGCCGCGGTTACCCGTGCCGACTTCCTCGATCGCCAGCACCACATCCAGGCCCTGTGTGACTTTACCGAATACCGCGTAACCCCATCCGTGCGGCGATTCGCTGCTGAAATCCAGATTGGCATTATCGACCACATTAATAAAAAACTGCGCAGTCGCGGAATGCGGAGCCGAAGTGCGCGCCATGGCAATCGAGCCTTTGACATTTTTCAGGCCGTTGTTGGCTTCATTTTGAATCGGGTCCTGCGTGGATTTCTGGTTCATGTCGGCGTCAAATCCACCGCCCTGAATCATGAATTTCGGAATGACACGATGAAATATCGTGCCGTCGTAATGCCCGGACTCGACATAGGATATAAAATTCGCAACCGTCTTGGGGGCGGCGGTGGCGTCCAGTTCCAGCACGATAACACCCTTGCTGGTTTCAAATTGAACTTGCGGATTAGCTTCGCTCATGGCTGTGTTTCCTATAAGTGCTAGGAACAAGCACATACAAATACATACTGCGTGATGGAATTTCATGAAGTGCCTATTCGGTTGTGAATTAAAGGCCCGTATAATAAAGAATCCCCCAGCGCTGTAAAAGTGATTTGCGTGAGTTTTCACAAATAAGCGT
>JANQOT010000028.1 GCA_028285655.1 Gammaproteobacteria bacterium | reverse complement strand
CCGTGGCTGCCGCCGGAAAAACGTCCGTCGGTAATCAGCGCGACTTCTTTACCCAGGCCCTTGCCCATAATCGCCGATGTGGGAGACAACATTTCGCGCATGCCCGGCCCGCCGACCGGGCCTTCGTAACGAATCACAATGACGTCGCCTTTTTTAATGCCGCCGTCCAGAATTTTTTTCAACGCGCTTTCCTCCGAGGCAAATACTTTGGCTTTACCGGTAAAAGACAAGCCTTCCTTACCGGAAATTTTTGCGACCGCGCCTTGCGGCGCCAGATTGCCGTACAAAATAACCAGATGCCCGTCCTTTTTAATCGGGTCGTTCAGCGGGCGAACAATATTTTGTTTGCGCGGATAGTTGCGCACGTTTTTTAAATTTTCCGCCAGAGTTTTACCGGTTACAGTTAAACAACTACCGTCCAGCAAACCTTCTTCCAGCAACAATTTCATTAATGGCTGAATGCCGCCGATTTCGATTAACTCCGACATCATGTACTTGCCGCTGGGTCGCAGGTCGGCCAACACCGGCACCTTTTTTCCTACACGGGTAAAGTCGTCCAGCGAAAGTCTGACATTTATGGCGTGTGCCATCGCCAGTAAATGCAACACGGCATTGGTCGAACCACCTAAGGCGGTGACCACGGCAATGGCGTTTAAAAAAGCTTTGCGCGTCATGATGTCGCCGGGACGAATATTTTTCTTTAATAATTCCACGACTGCTTTACCCGCATTGCGGCAGTCGCTGTCTTTGGATTTGGAAATCGCCGCCTGCGCCGAACTCCCGGGCAAACTCATGCCCAGTGCTTCGATCGCCGACGCCATGGTATTGGCTGTGTACATGCCGCCGCAGGAACCCGGCCCCGGAATCGCACAGGATTCGATTTCTTTTAACTGCTTGCTGTTGATTTTACGGCTGGCGTGCTGGCCGACCGCTTCAAACACAGAAATAACATCGACTTTTTTGCCTTTGTAATTGCCGGGCATGATAGTGCCGCCGTACACAAAAACGGCCGGACGATTCAAACGCGCCAGGCCGATCATGCAGCCGGGCATGTTTTTATCACAACCGCCGATGGCGACCACGCCGTCGAAACCTTCGCAACCGGCAACGGTTTCAATCGAGTCGGCAATCACTTCGCGCGATACCAGCGAATACTTCATGCCTTCCGAACCCATCGAAATGCCGTCGGAAATCGTTATGGTGTTAAACACCACACCTTTGCCGCCGGCGGAGTCCGCGCCGGCCGCGGCTTTATCCGCCAACTTATTAATATGCATATTGCAGGGCGTCACCATCCCCCAGGTGGAGGCGATGCCGATTTGCGGTTTTTTGAAATCGTCGTCTTTAAAACCGACCGCACGCAACATCGCGCGGCTGGCCGCACGCTCGGTGCCGTCGACCACGACCGAAGAATAGGTTCTGAGTTTTTTGGTCATTTTTGGTCAGGAAAAATAGATTGAGAGTAGCCCACAGTGTTAATCAACAGGTTTAAAACGAATGGTAAACAAATAAACGGGAACAGACCACGGTTTTTATTTGTTTTAAGTATGTGTGCCTCGTCCCTGAGGCGTACTTTCATTCGCACATCCATGTGCTCACCATTTGGTGATCTTTGGGTGTTCCCTGTTGGGTATGTGGGCAAGAAGAAAAAGGGCTCTAACCCCTTTTATTAGTTGACCCTTCACCTGGGTCTAAGGTTGATAATTCAATTCACAAGCTAACATTAATTGAAAAATCAACGGAGCCTGACCCGATTGATCTTGCACAATACAATTTGGAGAGTTGCGATGAAACATCTGTGTTTGCAAAAGTTTGTAGTGATCATTGTATGCCTGAACTTATCGACCATTGCGCATGCGGGAATGATCTTCACAGACCAAACCGCATTTAATAATGCAATAAGTGGCTCCAGTATTCTGTGGCAAGAAGACTTTAACAGTTTTGCTATTGGGCCGGTAAACCCGCTGGTGATTGGCGGGGGTTCTGCTCAATTGGTAAGTTCCTCGGATGGTCAGGCGGTTAGCAATGTGTTTGGTACCAGCAATGGGTCACTCAATTCGGGTGTGAACGATGTGACCGTTGCAGGATTGGTCGGTCCAAATTTTCCGCTAGTTGGAGTAGGAGCATTGTCACTTTTCTATACGAATAATAGTGGCGAATGGCAGTTCATTTTTGGAGAGACAGCTAGCGAGGTGGATGTGATTAGTGTGCCTACAATTAGTCCGCAAACTGGTCCCACGGAGTTTATCGGTTGGATAGCCGATCCAGGAGAGCAACTATTGCTGGCGCGGTTTAGTCCAGACGGTGCCGGCGGTGTTGGCGGAATATTTATTGACGACATCACCGCATATAGCGTCGCTCCCGTACCGTTGCCTGCAGGATTGTGGTTAATGAGTAGCGGATTAGTATTTTTGTTAGGTTGGCGCGCACAAAAAAATGGGGTCAAACTCGATTGATTAGTATTTCTACATAGAAATGATTGCAACATCCCTGTTGCAAAATTTCATTCGTGCGTCCTTGCACTCACACCTCGTCCTTGATGCGAGATTTCATTCACACGTCCATGTGTTCAGAGGTCAGACTCGAATTAATTTTGTACGGTAAATAAAAAACGTCAAATTCTATGCTTCATTAGTTCGCCGCTAACGTTTGCACGTTGCAGCGAATACGTGGACATGCAGGATGGTTGGTGGGCGTAGCTGATTTGGTTTTCAGTTCCTGCAAGGTTGCGACGATTTCCGGGTTAGGTTGCTTGTCGAATTGCAGTGCGCAACTGGCGGCACGCAATGCGGTGACTTCGCAGCCCAGGTCAAATGCACTGTAAGCAAAATTGTTAAGGACTTCTGCCGATCGATTGTTTAATTGCAATGCGGTTTGGTATGCGCGGCTGGCGGCCAGTGGTTCCTTGAGTTGCATATGCGCGTTGGCAAGCCCCACATGCAATGCAAAATTGTCGGGCCAGCGTTGAATGGCGGTTGCGTACGTCAGTTGCGCGGCGCGATATTTACCGACGCTTTCCAGATCCACGGCGGCGCGCAAAACCGTTTCTTCATTTGCACTGCTGGGCAAGTCGCCCACCGGTGCTGCAATCAATGCCCAGTTGTTGCTGCGTCCCCAGGTATTGGTAAACGTTGTCCACGGTACGCGATAGTATTTGTGTCGGCCGCTGTGCATCAATAAGTATTCGTAATCAGGATCGCGTCCGGTCACCACCGAATAATGCCATACCGGATACACTTTTAATGCCAGGTTTTGCAACACAATCACCGGGCGTTCGGCATCGATTTCAGCACGCAAGGATTCGGCGTCCATGTGCATGGTGTATGCAACCATGCCCAGGCTACGCGTTGCTGCTCCCATTTCGATTTGCAGACTGCCTTCTTTTTTCGGAGTGTACACCAGATCCGCGATTTTATCGGGCGTGACATTTTTGCCGTAGTAATTGGCGACCATCGCCAGCGCGGAAGGACCGCAGTAATTTTTGGTTTGGGCATAAAAGGGTACGTCGATACGTATATCGGAGGGCAGGTCCTGCGGTTCTTTCGGTATAACCCGGTCGGCGACGACCATAGCCGTGCATGCGCCCAAAAAAATTGGTGTGCCACAGAGGAGTATGCAGGCACACCACAATTTGCAGTACTGGCGTACTACAACTTTCAAAATGCGGTCGTGAGATCGGTCATGCCCATGAATTCAAGTAACAGAATGGCCGGGCCGGACATTAATAAAATGAGACCAGCGCCTCCTGCTGCGGGTAACTCTTCGAATTCATTGGCTAACTGATGAATTTCCTGATCGGTAAGTTGATCGATGCGCTGTTGCGCCTGTTGCGGGGTGACACCATGGGCCAGTAATAATTGTTTGACGTCTTTACGTGCCAGTGTGTTTTGTATTTTTTGTTTGTCGGCGTACACCCGCTGTTGCTGGACGACTTGATCGGTGCCAATCATGCCGGCGAACACACTGATGTTCACCATCATAAGTGTGACGGCGAAGACAAGGGTTCCAAGCAAGCGTGGTGCGCGTTGCGATAGCATCTAAAGTAGTCCTTAACGTAAACGCTTTAATTCTTGTACTTTTAGATAGTTACGTCAAGTTTTTAAAAAGAATTATGCAGTTTATCGCTTAAATAGGACCAGATGTTCCAGGTCGAGGCCGATTCCGAGTGGATTGCCGATGGAATGGTCGTGGTGACTGGGTGCGTAGCACAAAACATGATGCCCGTTGGGCAGCCGTAACGTGTATAAAAATTCCGCGCCGAGAAAGCGTTTTTCTTCCACAATCGCGGTGACCTGGCTGGCGTCGTCGTGCGGAATATCATCCGGGCGCACCAGCAGATCGGCGACTTCGCCGGGCTTGAATTCGTCGCCGACTTGACCCTGCAGGACACCGAACTCGGTTTCGATCTGGTTGGGGCCAAGAATTTTAGCGGGAATCAGATTGCCCAGACCGACAAAGTCGGCGACAAATCGTGACACGGGTTGATGGTAAATATTATACGGCGTGTCGTATTGAACAATTTTGCCCTCGTTCATGACGCCAACCCAGTCGGCCATGGCAAAGGCTTCGTGTTGGTCATGGGTCACCAGGATGGCCGTCATTTTTTCCTGCTTTAAAATATTTCGAACCTGCGACGCCAGTTGTTCGCGCAAGTCCGGGTCGAGACTGGAAAACGGCTCGTCCAGTAACAGAATGGCAGGCCTGGGTGCCAGCGCGCGCGCCAGGGCAACGCGTTGCTGCTGGCCGCCGGATAATTCATGCGGATATTTATGAAATTGCTCGGTTTCTATTTCCGTCAGTTTCATTACATGCTGAAACTGGGTTTCGATAAATTTTTTATTTTGTTTGCGAATGCCGTACGTGACATTTTCAAACACAGTCAAGTGCGGGAACAGTGCCAGGTCCTGAAACATCATGCCGATGTTGCGTTGTTCGGGTGCGACCGAATGCTCAGGTGTGCAAACGGCGTTGCCGTCGATTTCAATGCGCCCTTGTTCGATCGAGTGCAAGCCGGCAATGGCACGCAGCAGAGTGGTTTTACCGCAACCGCTGGGCCCCAGCAGACAAACAATGTCGCGCGCGCTGACCTGCAAATTTATCAGGTCGAGAATCTGCTGGTTTTGATGCGATGCAGAGACATTGTCGATGTGCAATAAAATATTATTGGTTTGCATTGGCTCGAATTGAAATATGCAACATCAATATTGGCAAAATTCCCGTCAGTACAATGGCCAAAGCTGCAGTGGATGCATCGGCCAGGCGTTCGTCGGATGCAAGCTCGTAAGCGCGCACGGCCAGCGTATTAAAATTAAACGGCCGCATTATCAATGTGGCCGGCAATTCTTTCATGACCTCCACAAATACCAGCAAGGCGGCGGTCAGCAGTCCACTGCGAATAATCGGTAAATGAATATTACGCAGGGTTTGCACGGAACTGCTGCCGAGTAAACGCGAAACTTCGTCAACCGATTTATTCACTTTATTCAAACTCGCACCGACGGTTTGCAAGGCCAAAGAAAGAAACCGCACCGTATGCGCAAACACCAGCGCAAATATGGTACCGGTTAATAACAATCCGGTCTGCAGGCCGAAGTTTTCTGCCAGGAAGCCAATCAACCAGTAATCCACTTTTCCCAATACTATAAGCACACCGACGGCAATGACAATGCCGGGCACAGCGTAGCCCATAGCACATAGATTTATCAAACCTCTGACCAAGGGATTGTGATTTTCCCGGCGCCCGTAAGCCAGAATGATAGCCAGCAGTAAAGTGAGTGCGGCCGCACTTGCTGCCAGCACCAGACTGTTAACGGCCAGCATCCAGAATTGATCGTCAACCATTATTTTGAAAGTTTTAATTGACCATATACCAAGCTGAATCAACGGAATAATAAAACCCAATAAGGGCGGAATAACACAGGCAATTACGGCCAGGATCGCATGTTTGCCATGCAGCGCTATGGCTGTGGTTTTCCTGGTTGCATTACTGGGGTTGTGATAACGAATTCGTTTGCGCATGTATCGTTCCAGCACGAACAACAGCAAAACAAACAACATTAACAGGCTGGAAAGTTGTGCCGCGGTACCCGGTTCACCGAAACCGCGGCACAACTTTCCAGCCTGTTAATGTTGTTTGTTTTGCTGTTGTTCGTGCTGGAGCGATACATGCGCAAACGAAATCGTTATCA
>JANQOT010000023.1 GCA_028285655.1 Gammaproteobacteria bacterium | reverse complement strand
AACCTCTGGTTCGACAGGGATTCCTTAAACAATTTATTAAAAGATAATAGTTATGACTGATTTAGCTAAGTACCGAAATATCGGCATTTTTGCACATGTGGATGCTGGCAAGACAACGACCACCGAACGTATTCTGAGTCTTACCGGCAAGATTCATAAAATAGGCGAAGTTCACGATGGTGAAGCGACCACCGATTTTATGGATCAGGAGCGTGAGCGTGGTATTACCATTCAGTCTGCCGCCACCAGCTGCGTGTGGGCAGATCATCGCCTGAATATTATTGATACTCCCGGACACGTTGATTTCACCATAGAAGTTTATCGCTCGTTAAAAGTACTGGACGGCGGTGTCGGCGTTTTTTGTGGCTCCGGCGGTGTAGAGCCACAGTCCGAAACCAACTGGCGTTATGCCAACGAATCTGCGGTTGCTCGAATCATATTTGTAAACAAGCTGGATCGTCTTGGTGCAGACTTTTATCGTGTAGTCGATCAAATTAAAGATGTATTGGGCGCCAAACCATTAGTGATGACATTGCCGATTGGTACTGAAGATGATTTTACCGGCGTCATTGATTTACTAAGCCGCAAGGCCTGGATTTGGGATGGTTCCGGCGATCCGATGAACTACAAAATCGAAGATATTCCCGCCGACATGGTGGATAAAGTCGAAGAGTTTCGCCAGGAAATGGTCGAGACCGCGCTTGAGCAGGACGACGATGCGATGGAAAAATATCTTGAGGGTGAAGAGACTGACATCGATACCATCAAAAAATGTATTCGCAAAGGTACCATTGCACTGGACTTTTTCCCGACCTATTGCGGATCAGCGTTCAAGAATAAAGGCGTGCAACTAGTGCTGGATGCAGTAGTCGATTATTTGCCGAGTCCGACAGAAGTTCCGCCGCAACCCGAAGTGGATCTGGAAGGGAATGAAACCGGCGAATTTGCAACTGTGGACGTCAACAAGCCGTTACGCGCACTGGCGTTCAAGATTATGGATGACCGCTACGGTGCTTTAACTTTTATTAGAATTTATTCCGGCAAGCTTGATAAAGGCACTACCGTTTTAAATACCTTTACCGGAAAAACCGAACGCATCGGCCGTATTGTAGAGATGCACGCGGATTCCCGCGAGGAACTGAATTCTGCGCAAGCCGGCGACATCGTTGCCGTATTGGGTATGAAAAACGTGCAAACCGGTCATACGCTGTGTGATCCAGACAAGCCGGCGACGCTGGAACCAATGGTATTCCCGGATCCGGTAATCTCCATGGCGGTTGCTCCAAGAGACAAGGGTGCGTCTGAAAAACTTGGCGTGGCGCTAAGCAAAATGATTGCGGAAGACCCGTCTTTCCGCGTCGCCACCGACCAAGACAGTGGCGAAACTATTCTGAAGGGAATGGGAGAATTGCATCTCGATATTAAAATCGACATTCTCAAACGTACTCACGGGGTCGAGGTGGATGTGGGCAAACCGCAAGTGGCTTACCGCGAAACCATTACCCAGCGCACCGAAGACAGTTATACCCACAAGAAACAATCGGGTGGTGCCGGACAGTTCGGCAAGATTGACTATATTATCGAGCCGGCGGAAGTCGGAACTGGCTGGGAATTCGAATCTACAGTCACCGGTGGTAATGTGCCGCGCGAATACTGGCCGGCAATCGAAAAAGGTTTTAAGGCCATGATGGAAGAGGGCGTATTAGCCGGATATCCATGCGTGGATGTCAAAGTCACCTTGGCCGATGGTGCTTTCCATCCGGTGGATTCTTCAGCCATCGCATTTGAACTCGCGGCCAAAGGCGGCTATCGACAAACCATGCCCAAGGCCAGTCCGCAATTGATGGAACCCATTATGAAAGTGGATGTGTTCACACCGGAAGACAATGTAGGTGACGTCATCGGTGATTTAAACCGTCGTCGTGGCATGATTAAATCGCAGGAACCTGGCGTGACCGGAACACGCGTGAAAGGTGACGTACCGCTGGCAGAAATGTTCGGCTACATCGGGGATTTGCGCACCATGACCTCGGGACGCGGACAATTCTCGATGGAATTTTCACACTACAACCCTTGCCCGAACAATGTCGCCGAACAGGTGATCAAAGAAGCCAAAGAGCGTCAGGCCAACAAGGCGTAACCGTAACGGCGAGAGTTGGTTGAACCCATTATCAACCCTGATCGGTAAACCTGATCAGGGTTTTTTTTGTGCTTCAAATGTAAGAGCGCAATGGTATAGTCCTATATCAATATAATTTCTAAGTGAATTAGCCATGGCAGGTGCCAAGACCAAAATAGTTCGTTTCCATGAAATCGGCGATGCCGGCGTACTGCAACTTGATGAAGTACTTGAACGCGAACCGCGGTCTGGTGAGGTGCGCATTCGAGTTGAGGCGATCGGACTTAATCGTGCTGAAGTTATGTTTCGCCAGGGTCAATATCTGGAAGACCCGATGCTTCCGTCGCGGTTGGGATACGAAGCGGCCGGCACCATTGACGCCATCGGCAAAGACGTTAGTGGCTTCAACGAGGGTGACCAAGTAAGTACGATCCCATCTTTTTCCATGGGAGAGTACGGGGTATACGGAGAAACAGCGGTGGTACCTGCCTACGCGGTCGCAAAATATCCGGATAATTTGAATGCGGTTCAAGGTGCGTCCATTTGGATGCAGTACATAACCGCCTACGGCGCACTAATTCACTACGGTAAATTACATGCCGACCAAACCATTTTAATCACAGCTGCCAGCAGCAGTGTCGGTCTGGCGGCGATTCAAATTGCCAAGGCTGAAGGCGCACGCGTCATCGCGGTTACTCGCGGCAATAATAAGCGGCCGTTTTTACTGGATGCCGGCGCAGATTATGTAGTCGTAACCGACGACCAGGATCTGGAAGAATCGGTGATGGCAATCACGTCGGATAACGGCGTGGATTTGATTTTTGATCCAATAGCGGGACCGATACTGGATTCACTGGCCAGTGTAGCCGCCTATGGCGCGACCATTATCGAATACGGTGCGTTATCGACTTCACCGGCTACGTATCCTTTGTTTACTGCATTGGCTAAAGGGTTGGTCGTTCGCGGGTATACGTT
>JANQOT010000009.1 GCA_028285655.1 Gammaproteobacteria bacterium | reverse complement strand
AAAAACCTCATGATTCCAGGTCTCGGAACCGTGCACCGATTGAAGCAAAGGTGCCAGTCCAATGGATTGATTAAACTACACCTATAAAATGCAGACTCCGCTACCCAACTACATTGTCATCGAAGGCCCCATTGGAGTCGGCAAATCGAGCCTCGCCACCCGTTTGGCAGAAGACTTCGAGTCGGAACTGATACTGGAACAAATCGACGACAATCCGTTTCTAGAACAGTTTTATCAGCGCCCGCGCGAAGCCGCACTATCCACCCAACTGTACTTTCTGATGAATCGCGCCAAGCAGATTCAACATTTGCGGCAGGGCAATATTTTTACCCACTCCAAAGTCTCCGACTACCTGATTGAAAAAGACCAGCTGTTTGCCCAGGTGACGCTTACACCCACAGAGTTCGACCTGTACCTGCAGGTCTATGATCATATGATGGTCGAATCACCCAAACCGGATCTGGTGGTGTACTTGCAGGCACCTGTTTCGACTCTGCTGGAGCGTATTCGCAAGCGCGGCCGTAATTTTGAACGTTTTATAGAAGCCAATTACCTTGAACAACTGAATGAGGCGTACGCCGACTACTTTTATCATTACCAGGACGCGCCACTACTGATTGTTAATGCCAGCGACATCGATTTTATAAATAACGATCGCGATTACGAACAATTGAAGTCGCAAATTCTGAATACCACCAGCGGCCGGCGATATTTCAACCCGCTTCCTTTCGTAAGCTAACGCGATCATGAGCGCTCAAAACAGCGTGGGTACCAGTATTAATTCGCTACGGCAAATGCGAGAGCGTAAAGAAAAAATCGCATGTCTGACCGCTTATGATGCCGCCTTTGCCAAAGTACTGGACGAAGCCGGAATGGATGTAATTTTGGTCGGCGACTCGCTGGGCATGGTAGTTCAGGGAAACAGTTCTACTGTATCCGTCACCATGGAAGACATGATCTACCATACCCGTTGCGTAGCATCCGCCGTTGCATCCGCTTTGGTCATTGCCGACATGCCCTTTATGAGTTACAGCAATGTTGATAATGCGCTGCATAATGCAACACTGTTAATGCAGGAAGGCGGCGCGCAAATGGTGAAACTGGAAGCCACTCAACGACAGGCCGAAATCGTTTCCGAGCTAAGCGCGTGCGGTGTTCCCGTCTGCGCACACCTGGGGTTACGCCCGCAGTACATTCACAAAATTGGCGGTTATCAAATACAAGGCACCGACAACGATTCAGCCGACGCTATTTTACAAGCCGCGGTTGCGCTGCAAAATGCCGGAGCAGATTTATTGCTGGTCGAATGTATTCCTGCATCCCTGGCCGCGCAAATCACCAACACCGTCGAACTGCCGGTCATCGGCATCGGTGCCGGTCGCGACTGCGACGGCCAAATACTGGTACTGCAGGACATACTGGGAATCACCCCCGGCAAAACGCCGCCGTTTGCAAAAAATTATATGGGTAACGGCACCATTCAGAATGCGGTTCGCGCATACATTAAAGAAGTGAAGTCGGGCGAATTTCCGCCAGCATAAACGACAGCAATCATTATGCAGGTAATTTCAAACCCCGAGCAAATGCGCGCTCAGACTCAGCAATGGCACCGGCAGGAAGATTCTGTTGCTGTAGTCCCTACTATGGGACAACTGCATGCAGGGCACTTATCTTTAATCGAGATTGCGAAAACACGCGCGAAACGGGTTGTCGCCACTATTTTTGTAAACCCCCTGCAGTTTGACCAGGCAGAGGATCTCGCTCGTTATCCACGCGACCTGGATGCAGATTTGAATAAACTGCAGAATTTAAATATCGATGCAGTCTTCACACCGCAAACATCAGACCTGTATCCAGAAGGACTTGATGCAGCACCGCGAATTCACATACCGCTGCTGGAAAAGGAGTTTTGCGGTCGCTCTCGCCCCGGTCATTTTGCCGGTGTATGCACAGTGGTGGCAAAATTATTCAATCTAATCGCCCCCGACATTGCGGTTTTCGGCAACAAAGACTATCAGCAGTTATTAATTATCAGGCAAATGGTTCAATCGCTGAATTTTAAAGTAACGATACTCTCGGGCGATACGCAACGCGAACCCGATGGTCTGGCCTTAAGTTCGCGCAATGCCCATCTGAATGCCGAGCAGCGGGCACTGGCACCGCAGCTTTATCAAATATTGAGTGAAATTCCATCTAAATTTCAGCTTGAGCAAATTCCTGCACTGGAAAAATCCTCCATACAAAAACTGGAGCAAGCAGGATTTCGTTGCGATTATTTCGCAATGCGCGACGCAGCGCATTTGCAAGCCATCAGCCTAAACACTACAAATATTGTGGTTTTGGCCGCCGCCTGGCTGGGTTCTACCCGTTTAATAGACAATTTACTTTTCCCAAGACCGTAAATGTGTATACTGGGCGACAGCAACTTTTAACATTAAATGGAGAATAAACAATGGCTTGGTTAGTAGTTGGATGCGTTCTTCTTGCCGTGGTTATTAATATTGTGGCGCAAATTAATCTGTTCACGCACCTGAAAAACGGCACAATTTACAGATAAATCCAGTTTATCCAGACGAATTTAAAAGCGGGCTTATAGCCCGCTTTTTTATTGCTGATTCAAATGCGCTGGCACATTAATCCGCTGCCGCAACAAGAACGAATTTCAAACTCACCGATTAAAAAGCTACCGTTCGGGAAATCCATCAACAAAACTCTGCTGCATTTAACTCACTCGTGTTAACCTCAGCAAAGATAACAATAACTATTTCGCTTAACATTCCAGAAGTCCATTTTAATTCCCGCTGATTTTTAATGATCTCTGCACAATGGAAAAAGCTTGTTAACCACGCATCGCTAATGCGTGACGTAGAAATGCGTCAACTGTTCGCAGAAGATCCTATTCGATTTAAAAAATTTTCCATCCATTCCAATCCGTTACTGGTCGATTTTTCCAAGAACCGGATTATTGAGCAAACGCTGGAGCTATTGTGCAGACTGGCGGAAGCGGCCGAAGTGGAAGAATGGCGGGATAAAATGTTCGCCGGAGAAGAAATTAATAATACCGAACACCGCGCAGTCCTGCACACGGCTTTACGCAACCATGAAAACACCCCGGTAAGCAAACAGGTTGAAACCGAGCTGGCGCGCATGGAACGCCTGTGCAACAAACTGCATCGCAAACAATGGTTAAGCTATAAAGACACTCCGCTCAAAGAGGTCGTCGTAATCGGTATTGGCGGGTCCTACCTGGGGCCCAAGCTGGCATGTGAAGCCCTGCAACATTTTACCCAGGATGAAATCAACGTTCATTTTGTTGCAAATGTCGATGCGCATTTACTGGATGACATTCTTGCGCAGGTATCACCGCAAGATACTCTGTTCGTTATTATTTCTAAAAGTTTTGCAACCCCTGAAACCAGAATCAATGCGGAAACAGTTGCAGCCTGGCTGCGGGAAAAAAGCGGTATTCGACGTTCGGTACGCAAACAGTTTGTCGCCATTACATCCAATGCAGAAGCCGCCAAATCGTTTGGCATAGACAGCGATCATATTCTGAATATGTGGGACTGGGTCGGCGGCCGCTATTCACTCTGGAGTACCGTGGGCTTTCCACTGGCATTGCAAATCGGTATGCAAAATTTTCGTTCATTGTTGACCGGAGCGTATGCGATGGACAAACATTTCCAGACCGCACCGCTGAACAATAATCTGCCGGTGATACTGGCATTGCTCGGCATCTGGTACATCAATTTTCTGAAGTTCCCCCACCATGCCGTATTGCCCTACGATCACCGTTTACGCAGCCTGCCTTCGTATTTGCAGCAGCTGGACATGGAAAGTAATGGTAAAAGTGTTACTCGCGACGGAAAACGCGCAGGCTATCTAACCAGCCCGATCGTATTCGGCGAAGCCGGTACTAACGGACAACACGCTTTTCATCAGTTATTGCACCAGGGCGGCCCGGTGGTTCCCTGCGATTTTATCGGCTTCGCCAAAGCCGACCATGAACACGACGGCCACCATGAATTTTTGCTGGCCAACATGCTGGCCCAATCGCAAGCGCTGATGATGGGCCGCAGTAAAAAAGAAGCCATAGAAATGCTGGCCAGTCAAAACATTACCGGTCAGCAAGTCAGGGAACTGGCACCGCATATGACCTTCCCGGGTAACCGGCCAAGCAATACGATTATGTGTGAATCTTTAACTCCGATGACATTGGGCGCCTTGCTGGCGTTATACGAGCACAAAACTTTCGTGCAGGGAGTCATCTGGAATATAAATTCGTTTGATCAAATGGGTGTGGAACTCGGCAAAACATTAACCAATCAGATATTACCTTCTTTGCAGAACGATAAACCCCATACCAATGCCGATTGCTCCACTCATGCGTTAATCGACTTTATACGCAATGCGCGCAAATAAAACTATGCATTTGCGCGATTGAATCGTGACTAGAAAACCTTTTTCTCCGGCTGCGGAACAAAATCGCGACGCCATTTTACCGGTATTGCAAACAGAGTTTAAAGACGCCCGCAGCGCGCTGGAAATTGGCAGCGGCAGCGGCCAACATGCCGTGTATTTTGCACAACATTTGCCGGCGCTTAACTGGCAGGCCAGCGATAAAAAAGAAAATATTGCAGGAATAAAGTTGTGGCTTGACGAAGCCGGTTGCAAAAACACTTCGGCACCGATTGTGCTCGATGTGTGTAAACAATGGCCTGACAATAAATACGATGCCGCTTTTGCAGCCAATGTCGCTCATATCATGCACTGGCATGAAATAGAAGCCATGTTTGCAGGCCTTGCACACGTACTGGTTCCAAATGCAAACTTTTGCCTGTACGGCCCATTCAATATAAACGGCGAATACACCAGCGAAAGTAATCGTGATTTCGATCAATGGTTAATAAGTCGTGATCCGCAATCCCGTATTCGCGATAAAGACGAACTAGACCAATTGGCACAAAAAAATAATTTCAGCCTTTACCAGGACTGGGAAATGCCGAGCAACAACCGCATACTCTGCTGGAAAAAACTGCAGGAATGACTATTTTTTCTTCCATCCGGTAGCCGTCTGAATGTAATTTCCCGGCTGCGTTTTTTCGACTGCTTTTTTACCCGCCAGAAGTTCTACCGTTTCCAGACTGGTGCTGTTCTGACTGGCAATGGCTTCGTATTTCGCCTTGCGTTTGGCATTAATATCTTTGACCAGCGTGCGCACATCACCGCCTGCACTGGCATCGACAATCCCCAGATATCCGTTCAGTTGCTCGCCAACCAGACCGCTGCTCTTGGCAGTTTGCAAATCGGCAGCGTATGCAAAAATTGTGGCGGTTACTAAAACAAGCAACAACAGAAATTTAGACATAATTTTCTTTACTCCCATACTCGCCTCCTTAGAACAATCCGCTGTCTTCAGCAAACACACCTTCCAGGTCTTTCTCGACTTTTATACGCACTTCGTGTTCGATTTTAATATTCATATTAATCGTAATCGGCTCTTCCGGCGCTTCCACCTTAACCGTTGGATTACAAGCTGCCAATAGCATTGCAGTCGAGATGGCTCCAAGTATAAATAATTTATTCATAGCTTCTTTTATCACCTTCGTACCCCTGTTGACTACCAGCCTGTATCACAAGTTCCCTATTTATTCCGTTGTCTGGAAATTATTTGCTCGCTGATATCCTGATCAATTCTGGTCAACAACCTAGCACTTTCCAAAAATTTCCACAAATTGAATTCTATATTAAAGTTTAAGTTCACTTGTTTATCGAATTCGGAATTCGGGCTGCGACCGTGTAATTTCGTCGCCAACAGGATATTACCATCCGGCTGCAAATCGATCTGCGCAGACATTTCATTATATCTAAAGTCTTTCAGCAAATCGGCCACCAACTCCAGATTTGGATTGCCCACCAGCACTTCGTCGATTCGATCGTACTTGATTACACCACCCTGCTCGTCGGCTTTTATCCAGCCGGCTTGTATAGAAAAATCCTCGCTTTGTATTCGCATCGGCAACTCGCCGTTAAATCTGCCGCTGGCGATCAGGTCTTCGGTTTGATTCAGCGCAAGCAATTGTTGTAATGACAAATTAAATAGATAGATAGAAAATTCGTTGACCGCGCGATTCAAATCCATTTCAATTTCTTTTGCATAAATACTGCCGTCAAGCAGCTTGGCGGAAAATTCATTTAATTGAATCACCGGTAGTTTATTTTCTGCTTTTTCAATTCGGTCGAACCCAAAACTTATATTCGTGATAGGCACACCTATATTGACGTTATCGATCGTCACCGCGATCGGTTGCGTGACAAACCGGTTTTGCGAACCGTTAACTTGAATTTCTGTGTTCAATCCCTCGAATTGATTCTGCGCATAATCACCCGCTACGCTTTCTGCTTTTAACTGTATTTCGGCAACAGGATCAAATTGCTCAATGTCGTCCCAGCTAGCAGTAATTCGAGTAGACAAACTACCTTGCTTAAGTTGCAAAGGTAAACCTGTAGTTGCGATTATCGCTTTTATCATTTCATTTTGCGTCAGTCCAAATGCATCCATGGTGACAACAACGCTTCCTGCTTGTTCGTCTAGATGATGTTTGCCCACTATCTTTAGCGGTGCATTTCCCTGACCAACCCCCACTTCTCCATGCACTTCCACTTGGTCGCCGCTCAATTGCAAGTCAGTGCCGACGCTATGAAATTCCATCGTCCGGTTGGCACGAACCGCCTTAATTTTATTTACATCCATACGTGCGGCAACATGCCAGTCATTATTTTTGCGCTGTAATTTCTTGATCGCCAGACGACTTTCTTCAAACTCCAGTTGGGCGTTTTCGTTATTCATCCTTACTGCCTGAATGAGATAGTTTAAGTTCGACCCATTGAGCAAATCAGTCGCAAATTCATAACTCACATTCGCATTATTCGCCTGAGCAAGTTCAATTTTATTAATTTCGACGTTGGGCGACTTAATATTCTGCGCAATCACTCGCGTATTTTTTAAAACCTGCATATCAATACGTTCGCTTGTTCCCCGCATACTTCCGCGCATCGAAACAACCGCACGCTGCATTTGTACAGGCGTTTTTATTTTGTTGGCATCCAGTTTGACTTCCAGCATGCTGTCCAACTCCCATGCATTATCGTCGGCGTTCAATGCCATATCGGAAATTGACGCATCGATGGATAGCGGTGCATTTTTTGCGCGGGCAGTAACACGCATGTCGCCTTTAGCCTGATAGCTAAAATTGTCATTCAACTCCAGACGCAGCGCGACTTCGTTGGCAGGATTTATTTCTGCAGTAAACCGGTTTTCGCTCCAGTCGAAGTTTTCTGTTACCCATACAGGAGCGCGGGCAAATTCAAATTCGGCATTTATCGGTTGGCGAAACCGGCAATCCGCGATACTTACAGATTCGATAATACACTCGGTATGCAATCCCAGATCAACCTGTTCCAGCTCATAGTCCGGCAAGCGCAATTGAGTATCTGCCCGCAGATCAAGCTTGGTTGCCATGGACTGGACAATTCGATTAACAGGCAATCCCAGATCCGCCTCCATTGTTAATTCGAAATTGCTATCTACATTTATTAATTTAAACGGTAGCTTCAACTCAAGTCTTTCCAGATAGGTTTCAACTGCAGAAATACTTACGTCCCCATTGCCGCTGAGATAAATCCAGTGATCTTGCAAAGAAAATTCACCGGAAAAATCCAGTTGATCTCCGTCTGATTTTAAAGAGGTAATATTTAAGTCAAACGATGACAATAAATTCGACGCCAATAAAACGTTTGACTGTATATATCCGGGCATCAGCAGCGTGCCGGTGGTTTTCAACTGGTTTTGATCACGCGTAATACTTCCCTGATACAGCAATACTTTTTCGGGCGCATACTGATAAGTAAGCACCATCCGCTCAATAGCGATTAATGCCGGCGGCAATCCTCTAATTACATCGATTGCGCGAGCCTCGGTTTCTGATTCGACTGCACTGTCATTGCTTGTATTAATGGTCAGTTCGATATTTTTCACACTGACGCTTTTTATCGCATCGCGCTTACCGGCCCATGGATCGATCTGGACAGTCAACTGGTCAACCATCACATCCAAAATTTTCCCGGGCGCGAAGTATGTTCCCCGGAACCTGGGGATCACAATTTGACGCAAACCGATTGTCTCTATATCGAGTTCGGCGATCTCTACGCCAAGCTGATCGGCAATCAGGGGTCCGGCGCTTTGCATTAAAGGTGCGCGAAAGACATAGGCAGCCGCCAATGCAATTACAATAATCAGCAAAATGCCGATGAAAAATAAGAATAACTTTTTCACGCGTATCTCACCCGTCCAGATGCCGGGCAAGCGCCCAGCTCACGTGTTCTCTGACCAATGCAGAAGGATGGTCCGCGCGTTGTTGCAAAGCATCGATTATTTCCGGCTGTCCAGGCGCGTTACCCAAGGCGACGGCGATATTACGCAGCCATTGCTCGTAACTGATACGCCTGATTGCAGAGCCTTCGGTATTGCTTAAAAATTCCTGCTCCGTCCACAGAAACAATTCGACTAATGCAGGCGAATCCAGTCCGTGGCGATGCGCGAAATCATCCAGGGCCGCCGTTTTTGCAAACTTATTCCAGGGGCATACCAACTGACAATCATCGCAACCATAAATGCGATTGCCCATGGCTTTACGAAATTCAATCGGAATAGAATTTTTATTTTCGATCGTTAAATAAGAAATACATTTACGCGCATCCAGTTTATACGGAGCGATAATGGCCTGCGTCGGACAAATATCAATGCATGCCTGACAAGTTCCGCAATGATTATGTTTATGTTCGTTCACCGGCAGCGGTAAATTGGTAAACAGTTCACCCAGAAAAAACCACGACCCTGCTTGCTCGGACAATAAATTTGTATGTTTGCCGATCCAGCCTAAACCTGCTTTTTCAGCCAGCGCTTTTTCCAATACCGGCGCGCTGTCGACAAATGCACGATAGCCGAATTCCCCCACTTGCTCCTGAATTCGCTCGGCGAGTTGCTGCAATCGTTTACGCATCACTTTGTGATAGTCGCGGCCCAGCGCGTACCTGGAAATATAGGCGATTTCGGCATTGTCCAAAACCTGTTGCGGATCGCGCGCTGTCGGGGGCAGATAATTCATTCTTACCGAAATTATACGCAGCGTGCCCGGTACCAACTGAGTCGGCCGGCTTCTTTTCGTACCATGCGTTTGCATGTACTCCATTTCGCCATGCATACCGGCCTGCAACCAGTTCAGCAAGTGTGCCTCATGCTGCTCCAAACTGGTATCTGTTATGCCGATCTGATCGAAGCCAAGTTCGTGCGCCCAAGCACGGATATCATCAACTAAACTTTGCATACTACTGGCAGGGACGGTAGGCTTTTTCATCTCGACTTTAATTGCGAACTAGACATATGGACTATATTAACCATTGTGACCAACACCCGGTGTATTCCAGCGAACAGGCCAGGCAGTTGGACAGTGTTGCCATCGAAAAATTTGGCATCAAGGGTTATGAGTTGATGCAGCGGGCCGGTAAAGCCGCGCTCACTCTAATCAAACAGCAATTTCCATCTGCCAAACGCATATTAATAATCACCGGTGGCGGCAACAATGGCGGCGACGGCTATATTGTCGCACGCCTGGCGGCAAAATCTGGAATTGAATGCTCCGTAATGCCGATCGTCCCGGTTACAAAATTACGCGGTGATGCAGCGCGCGCGCAAAATGATTTCGCTATCCACGATGGTGACGACGTTGATCTGAGCACTGATCTGCCCGATTGCGATTTAATCGTCGATGCTATTTTCGGTACCGGTTTAAGTCGGCTGGTCGAAGGTATTAATGCCGACATTATTCAGAGCATAAATCGAACCCCGGTACCGGTGGTTTCGCTTGATATTCCGTCCGGTTTAAATGCTACCAGCGGCAACCCCATGGGTCCTACCGTGTACGCCAATACAACCATTACTTTTATTGGTTTAAAAACCGGCCTGCTCACCGGCCAGGCAAGAAATTACACCGGCGATATTGTGCTGGATTCGCTGGACCTGCCGGCCGAAGTGATTAACGAAGTCACCGAATTAGGTTCTACGATTGCCGACTCGATTCGTACGCGCTTATTGCCGGTACGCAGTGCAAGCAGCTACAAAAATAATTTCGGCCACGTCTTAGTCATCGGCGGTAATCGTGGCTATCCTAACGCGGCCCGCCTGGCCGGAGAAGCTGCTGCGCGTGTCGGTGCCGGACTGGTCAGCGTTGCGACCCATCCCGAAAGCGTCACCGCGGTTGCAGCGGGCTGCGCTTCGCTAATGGTAAAAGGAGTTCGCGACGCACGCGGTCTGGGACCATTGCTGAAAAAAGCCAGCGTGGTGGCGATCGGCCCGGGACTGGGCCAGGATAGCTGGGCACAGAAAATATTTGCACGCGCATTGGAAACCGACCTGCCGTTGATTATCGATGCCGACGCCCTGCAATTGCTCAGCGGCAATGGCGGCAATAACGATCACTGGATATTAACCCCTCACCCCGGCGAAGCCGCAAAATTACTGGCCTGTAGTCCGGCCGATGTGGAAGCCGACCGGGTCTCGGCCATACTGGCGCTGCACGAACAATTCAAAGGTGTCACCGTACTCAAGGGCGCCGGCACACTTACGTGTTACGAGCAGTACCTTGGGTTTTGCACTAAAGGTAATGCAAGTCTTGCCAGCGGCGGAACCGGCGATGTTCTCACCGGAACTATCGCCGGCCTGGTCGCGCAGGGCATTTCCTTATTTGAAGCTACCAACTGTGGTGTATTGCTGCACGCACTGGCGGGAGAAGCGGTCTCGACCCGGGGCACTCGCGGCATTTTGGCCGCCGACCTGCTGCCGGCCTTATACCCACTGGTAAATCCATGCCACGCTACATAAGTTCGCCCCAGGCGATGGAAGCCCTGGGTGCCGAGCTGGCCAATACTCTGCAAGCACCTGCCGTGGTCTACCTGCGCGGTGAGCTGGGCACCGGCAAAACGACCTTGGTACGCGGTGCGTTACGCGCCCTTGGCCATCGCGGCCCGGTAAAAAGTCCTACTTTTACTCTTGTCGAAAGTTATTCGCTGGACTCGCTCGAAGTCCATCATTTTGATTTATATAGAATTTCCGATCCGGAAGAATTGCAATGGATCGGCCTGCGCGAGTATTTCCACAACAAGGCCATCGGCTTCATCGAATGGCCCGAAAAAGGTCAATCGAGTATTCCTTCAGCGACCGTTGATGTTCAAATTCACCACGCCGGCGACCAGCGTCGCGTGGAAATTTGCTCCTAGTTAGAGAAATTTAACATTATATCGAAGATTTTTATTGAATAATTAGCTGTATGTTATTATTTTTGTTAAAGTTAATCTAATAAGGTCGAATAATTCGGAGTATCGCGAATGCTTCATCTGAAGTTCGCCACTATTCGCAGCTATACCGTCACAACAATGGCGCTATTGTTATGCCTGTGCTTTAGCATGGGGACCGCCACTGCCGCCAATGATATTAAAAACATTCGAGTGGCCAAAAGCGGCGAAATTACACGAGTGGTCTTTGATACCGAAGGTATTCCGAAATACAAGATTTTTACCCTCAACAATCCGAGCAGAATCGTAATCGATTTCAGCGACAGCAAGCTCACCACCAAGGTTAATCAATCGCTGTTCAAAGCTTCGCATGTTGCAAAGCTGCGCCACGCAACACGCGACCAGAACAAACTCCGTGTGGTGCTGGATCTGAATCAACAAATTATTCCGAAAAGCTTTGTACTGCCTCCGCACGACGGCGCCAATCATCGCCTGGTACTGGATTTAAAAGGCGCGCAAGTTAAAACCAGACTCGCTAAAGCACCGATAAAAACAACACCGAAGAAAAAGACGGTAACGGCAAGCAAGAAAAAAACCGTTGCCGCGGCACCCAAGAAAACTGCAACAAAAAAAGCGGCGCCTAAAAAAGATATTATTGCGCAAGTCACCACGCCCAAAGCAAAGAAAAAACCCGCCGCGCCCAAAAAATCCAAGGTCGCCAGCGCTAAAGCCCGAGATTTCGTGGTTGCAGTCGACCCGGGCCACGGCGGCAAGGATCCCGGTGCGATTGGCTATGCCGGCACTCGCGAAAAGGATGTTGTGCTACAAATTTCCAAACGTCTGGTGCGTTTAATTAACGCCGAACCCGGCATGCGCGCAGTGTTAACCCGGGACTCAGACCGTTTTCTTACCTTGCGTGGCCGCATTAAAAAAGCGCGTGATAACAACGCCGATGTATTTGTTTCGGTGCACGCCGATGCAATCGACGATCGCCGCGTCCGAGGTTCGTCGGTATACGTGCTTTCAAAAAATGGCGCCAGCAGTGAGGCCGCGAAAATTCTCGCTCAACGCCATAATCGATCCGACGTGATTGGCGGCGTCAGCCTGGAAGGCAAAGATAAAGTATTGCAAAAAGTAATCGTCGATCTGTCGCAAACCGCCACTATCGATGCCAGCATGGATCTGGCCAAAAGTGTACTCAAAGAACTAGGCAACATTGGAAAAACCCGCAAGCGTATCGAGCATGCCGGTTTTGTAGTGCTTAAACTACCGGACATTCCGTCGATACTGGTCGAAACTGCGTTTATTTCCAACGCGTCCGAAGAAAAGAAACTGCGTTCTGCGGAGCATCAACAAAAACTGGCAAATTCTATATTTCGCGGCGTAAGAACCTACATGGATAAGCATGCACCGGACAATGCAATCATCGCCAAACGCACACCCAAAGAAAAACATGTTATTCGACCAGGCGAAACTCTATCGGGCATCGCGCTCCGCTACCGTGTCAGTCTTGATTCCTTGCGCAGCGTAAATTCTTTGCAGTCCGACAAAATTCGCGTCGGCCAAAAACTGCTTATTCCCGGCGTTTAAAAATCTCAACCGGTGATATTGCGCTGCCACCAGGCGGTCAACACTTTCTCAAACGCCATTTGCACGCTGCTTGATAGTTTCTCACTAATAGTTTTCGGTGCCGCGTGTTTAACTTCATAGATATCGGCGTGCTCACTTTGGCGCAGCAGATAATCATCGCTGGTAATAAGTTCGTCCACCAGCTTTAGCTCCAGCGCCCGCTTTCCCAGCCAATGTTCGCCGGTCGCAATCGCCTGCACATCAACCACCTCACGCTGTTCGGCAATAAATTCCTTGAATAATTCATGCGTTTCTTCCATTTGCTCGGTAAGTCGCGCACGGTCTTCATCAGTATTTTTACCAAACATTGTCAAAGTGCGTTTTAAATCACCGGCTTTTACTTGCTCAAAATCGATTCCATGCTTTTCCAGCAGTCGAATAAAGTTAGGCAACTGCGCCAATACGCCGACCGAGCCGATAATCGAAAACGGCGCCGCTACAATTCGATTTGCGACACAGGCCATCATATAGCCGCCGCTGGCCGCCACCTTGTCCACTGCCACCGTCAGGGGAATTTCACGTTGTCGAATTCGCTGCAACTGCGATGCCGCAAAGCCATGCTCATGCACCAGCCCACCCGAGTTTTCCAGACACACAACGATTTCATCTGCCGGAGTCGCCACCGATAACAAGGCCGTGATTTCCTTGCGTAGATGTTTAACTGCACTCGCCTTGATATTGCCGACGAAGTTCAAAACGAATACACGTTTTCGGTCACCACTTTGCTCTTTTTGTTTTTTCTTGTTTTCTTTTTTCGATTGCTTAAGTAATTCCTTGGATTCTTTCTTGGATAACAAGCTTTGCTGCATTTGCAGCCTGGTGTCTTCAAATTTTTTATTCAGATTTTTTATTTCTATTTGGTCATGTTCGTGTTGTTTGTGTGCAAAAGATACCAGCATCGACAATACCACCCAGACAACAACAACAATGGTGGCCGCTTTTGCCAAAAACAAACCGTAATCTGAAATAAATTCCATAATAATATTTCTCGTAATACCTGGGTTAAACTTGCCTGCCGGTAACTATTGCCCGGCTGAAAATTCTGCATACCATTGACCAAGCATACTGGAATTTTCGGAATCCATATACAGTCTCTGCAACTGCAATTTCCCCTTGTCGCCAAGCTTATGTTCGGGCACCAGACTTTTAAAATCGCTGCCGCCTAATAATTGATGGCATACGGTCATAAAAAATTTATCCACAAAAGATTGCATGAGTAATTCCTGCAGTAACTGCGGACCGGCGACCAGATAAACTGACTCGTACCCCTGTTTACTTAAAAATTCGACCAGGGGTGCCGCATCCACCTGTCGGTCGTCTCCCAAAACATGTATCTCGCGGCCACGGTCCAGCCAAAACTGTTTTTTATCGGTCGGTGTGCGAGCGCCGGTAGCGATATGAACCTTTTGCTGAAATTGATCCAGAGAATCATGCCACGGAAACTCCAGACTGCTGCTTATAATAACTACATCGGGCGCCGGAGCCATGCCGCGCTCTTTGCGCCAGGCGTGGATATCTTCCGTCCACGCCAAGCGCGGTATTTGCAATACATTGCCCAGGTGTCCGGTATTCAGGGCTCGCATATAGCCGGCATGCGTAACAATACAATCCGCATGCGCATACAATTCCAGAAATAATCGAAAGTCCTCATCGGATTTTAGTGTTTCGGGCAGCTGATAGTTGTCCTGGTGCGAATCACGCCAGGCGATCCGCCCATCCAGGCTACTCAAAAAATTTGCATAAACAAATGGACGCCGTGTATTTGCATCAGCACAAAAATTCCGCCTGAGATACAATCCTTGCAATGGTTCTGTTACCCCGAATTCGGGATATAAACATACGACTTCTTTATCCATTACTTTTTATACGTACAAACTAAAAATATCAGCCCTGCTTCAATAAATTATGGCGATTCCTTCAATTGTTACCGCGATTCCCAAACGGCGTTACCAATATGGTGAATTCAACATTACGCTATTAACCGAAATCACCAGCCATGACCCGATCGCTTACTTGTATATAGCCGCTGTATTACAGGAAGGAAAGACCGCACCCGAAGTATACATTACCTGCGAACCAATCTCCGGGCAGGATTCGGACTCGTACAAAATCCGTGTACTGTCTGCCGACCAGGAACACACCGTTAATGAAGGCTCCCAATGGGGAAAAGAGCAGGCTTTTTGCGACTTTGCCTTGCAAGGTGTCGCACAAATGTTTGAACTGTCCGATGAAAAACCGATTTTACTGGGGTAGTGCCGACAATACCTGTGAATACTCTCATTCAAAAACTACCCGATAATCTGATTAATCAAATCGCAGCCGGCGAGGTGATCGAGCGTCCGGCTTCGATTGTTAAAGAACTCATGGAAAACAGTATCGATGCGGGCGCCACCTCTATTTCTGTTGAACTGGAGAATGGCGGCATTCAACGAATCTGCATTCGCGACGATGGTTCCGGAATCGACAAGTCACAAATGCCGATGGCGCTGACCCGCCATGCCACTTCTAAAATCACCAGCATGGACGAACTGTTAAACGTGTCGACTCTGGGTTTTCGTGGAGAAGCCTTGCCAAGTATTGCATCAGTATCCAGAATGAACCTTATATCCAATAGTGAAGCCGGCAATCATGGCTGGGAACTTAAGGCGGAAAGCAAGGCCATAAAGCCCGCCGCGCACACACAGGGCTCGACTGTAATTGTCAGCGACCTGTTTTATAACACTCCGGCGCGACGCAAGTTCTTGCGCACCGAGAAAACCGAGTACTCACATTGCGAGCAAGTAGTAAAACGGCTGGCACTGGCAAACTTTCATATCGCATTTTCGCTGCGACATAATCAAAAAACGATATTTTCCCTTCCGGTTGCGAACAATAAAAAAGAAAAAGAACAACGCCTGGAAAAATTACTCGGCAAAGCTTTTATCGAACACGCAATCTATTTTGAACGCGCTGTTGAATCCATGCGTATAAGTGGCTGGCTGGCTGCACCTGCCTTTTCCAGAACGCAGGCCGATTTACAATTTCAGTACATTAATCATCGTAATATTCGCGACAAAACCATTAGTCATGCAGTAAAACTTGCCTACCAGGATGTGTTGTATCACGGGCGCCATCCTGCGTATGTCCTTTTTCTCGAACTGGATCCCCATGCGGTAGATGTCAACGCGCATCCTGCCAAACATGAAGTGCGTTTCAGGGATAACCGTGCGATTCACGACTTTGTCCGTCAGACACTAAAACAGGCCATTGGCGAATTGCGTCCCGCACAAATAGATTCCAATAATTTATCCAGACTGGCGGCATCGGGAGCCACAGCACCGGTATCCGCGCAAACTTATTTTTCACACGATCGTGCCACAACAGAAGACCAGTTCCGGCAATTATATTCAACTGCCGTAAATGAACCGCTACACGCCTACCCCGGCGACGAATTCTGTGATCCAAATACTGAACAGCAGGAAGAAACACCGTTGCTTGGCTATGCGTTGGCACAACTCCACGGGATTTATATTCTTGCGCAAAATGCAGAAGGTTTGATTCTGGTAGACATGCATGCTGCTCACGAACGCATTGTTTATGAGCATTTAAAAAATACCGAATCTGACAGTCACGTTGTGCGCCAGCAACTTCTAGTCCCAGTTAAAATTGCTGTTTCGCAATCTGAAGCACTACTGGCAGAACAGCAAAACGGTTTTTTCGAATCTCTCGGTTTTGAAGTCGACCGCACCGGTGAAGAATCCATAATCGTTCGTGCAGTCCCGAAAATTCTAAGCCATGCAAATATCGCCGATTTGATTCGTGACTTACTGGCGGACTGGCAAAGCAACAAGTTCAGCACACGCATTGAGCAGGCACGCAACGATATTCTATCCACTATTGCCTGCCATAGTTCAGTGCGGGCCAATCGTAAAATGACCGTCACCGAGATGAATGCCTTGCTACGCTCCATGGAACTGACTGAAAGAAGCAATCAATGCAACCATGGTCGCCCCACCTGGATTCAACTGAGTGTAAAAGATCTGGATAAATTGTTTTTGCGCGGGCGCTAAGCTTGAGCATCATGTCTGCGCAGCATTCAACTGTTTTATATGTAATGGGTCCCACTGCCAGCGGTAAAACCGAGCTTGCCGTCGCCTTGCACCGGGCGATTCCCAGCGAAATTATCAGTGTCGATTCAGCCATGATTTACCGCGACATGAATATCGGCACAGCCAAACCCGGCCCGGCAATTTTAGAGATCGCCCCGCATCACTTAATCGATATTCGTAACCCCGACCAGCAATATTCAGTCGCTGATTTTTGTCGCGACGCCAATCAGCTCATCGATGAAATTCTACAGCGCGATCGATTGCCGATTCTGGTCGGCGGCACCATTATGTATTTTCAT
The DNA here is from genome assembly GCA_028285655.1 of Gammaproteobacteria bacterium. Lineage (GTDB taxonomy): Bacteria > Pseudomonadota > Gammaproteobacteria > UBA4575 > UBA4575 > JANQOT01. Next base: position 37,589 of record JANQOT010000009.1, on the reverse strand, counting down.
TCGCTACAGTTCGGGTTGTCGCAACTACCGGCCGCTGACCCGGCCACCAGAAGCCAGCTGGAGAAATTTACCCAAACCCATGGCCTGGCCGCACTGCATCAACGACTGGCCGAAGTCGACCCGGAATCGGCGGCACGAATCCATGCCAATGACCCGCAACGAATCCAACGCGCACTGGAGGTATATCAGCTGACCGGCGTCAAACTATCGGCGTGGCAGCAAAGCAAATCGCCGGTACGAAGCGATATAAACACAGTCTGCATAGGGCTGTTTCCGCAGGATCGCAGCCAGCTTCACGACCGTATATCCGCCCGATTCGATCAAATGCTGCAGGCCGGATTCATCGAAGAACTAAAGACTCTACGTGAACATTGGAACCTAACTGCGGCCATGTCGTCGATGCGATGCATCGGATATCGACAGGCCTGGTCTTACCTGGAAGGGCACATCGACTATCCGGAGATGCGCGATCAGGCGATCGCCGCCACTCGTCAACTTGCCAAGCGGCAGCTAACCTGGCTGCGTCATTATCCGGATACTTACTGCATTGACCCCTTGAAAAAAGGCGGTACAGACGCCATTACAGAAGAAATAATTTACCAATTGCAATGAACTAACTGGTAAACTAGGCGTCGAACGACAGTTGTTTGTGGCGCTCATGCAGTGACATCTAATAAGAATAACGAAAGTTAGGAGCAGACCAATTATGTCTAAAGGGCAAACACTACAAGAACCCTTCCTAAACGCTTTACGCAAAGAAAAAGTCGCGGTCTCAATTTATTTAGTAAATGGAATTAAACTGCAAGGTCAGATCGATTCATTTGATCAGTTTGTTATTGTGCTAAAAAATTCAGTGAACCAAATGGTGTACAAACACGCCATCTCTACGATCGTGCCGGCAAAGATGGTGAAAATTCCTTTTGGTGACGAAGCAGAATAGAAGGTATCTGCTGCAGGATCATAGTCTGCAGTATGTTTGAACGACCCCAGTCAGGCGAACGCGCCATACTGGTACATCCGGTTTTTGGCAAATCCCCCGATCCAGCATCCTTAGAGGAATTCGGCATGCTTGCGCGCTCCGCCGGCGCTCTTGAACTGGATCAGTCGATTTATTCGCGCGCTAAACCCGAACCGCGATTCCTGATCGGCCAGGGCAAAATCGAACAGTTAGCCGCACAAGTCGCCGCCCTTCAAGTCGAACTCATTCTGATTAATCATCACCTGTCCCCCAGCCAGGAACGAAACATTGAACGAGCGTGCAAGTGCCGTGTGCTTGACCGCACCGGATTAATTCTGGATATTTTTGCGCAACGCGCCAGATCTTACGAAGGCAAACTGCAGGTAGAATTGGCGCAGCTCAAATATATTTCTACGCGGCTGGTACGAGGCTGGACCCACCTGGAGCGGCAAAAAGGCGGTATTGGGTTACGCGGCCCGGGTGAAACGCAACTGGAAACCGACCGACGCTTGCTGGCCCAAAGGGTAAAACACCTGGAAAAACGCCTGGTAAAAGTTCGCAAGCAACGCGACCAGGGTCGGCAGGCACGCAAAAAGAATTCTATTCCGACTGTGGCACTGGTCGGCTATACCAATGCGGGCAAATCCACATTATTTAATAGTCTGACTGAGGCCGATGTTTATCAGGCCGACCAGCTATTTGCCACGCTGGACCCGACGCTACGCAAATTTCCGCTTAGCAAATACCAGCATATTGTGCTGGCCGATACCGTAGGATTTATCCAGAACCTGCCGCATGATCTGGTCGAGGCATTTTATGCCACTTTACAGGAAACCTGCGAAGCGGATTTATTACTGAATGTGGTGGATGCAAGCAGCGAACAGCGCAATGAGCAAATCGGTCACGTCAATGAAGTACTAAAACAAATCGGAGCGGACCAATGCCCGCAATTGCTGGTGTACAACAAAATTGATCAAACCCACCAAATGCCACACATTGATATGGGAGATGATAACAACATAAAAAGAGTGTGGGTTTCTGCGCTGCAGAATCAGGGATTAACGCTATTGTTGTCGGCATTGCAACAGTACTTCGAAGAACAACGCGTGCGCATGACACTGCGTCTGCCCATGAGCGAAGCGGTGCTGCGCGCGGAACTTTACCAGCAAGATGCGGTGATAAAAGAGACATTCGACCCTACCGGCGTGTGGGAAATGGAAGTATTACTAAAACCCGAGACCCATGAACGTTATTTGTCCTATAAATTCTGTCCCGATGACAACAAAGACGCTCAACATAAAGCTGATTTTTTTGCGCAGAGTGAATAGAATGCGCTCTTTGTACTATTAATTATTTAACGGAGATCTACATGCCCTGGAATAGCCCAGGAAATAACGACCAGGATCCCTGGAATCGAAATTCCAACAATCAGGGTCCGCCCGATCTTGATGAAATTTTCCAAAACTTGAGCCGCAAATTCGGCGGCATTTTCGGCGGTAAAGGCGGAGGCTCCGGCACAACTCCCGGCAATGCGTCCGGCCTAGGATTAGCAGCGATAATTATCGTGCTTGCGATCTGGGCATTTACCGGTATCTATAAAATCACTGAAGGTGAAGCCGGCGTAATATTACAATTCGGCGAGTATGAAGAAACCACCGGGCCCGGTTTAAACTGGCACTACCCCTATCCTATTCAAGAACTGCGCCGCGTGGACATGCAGCAAGTTCGAAGCTCGAGACATCAAACCACAATGTTGACTCAAGACGAGAATATTGTGGAAATTGTGCTGGCTGCCCAGTTTCGCGTAAAAGACGCTCCAGATTACCTGTTTAACGTTCGCTTCCCGGAAGTCACACTAAAGCAGGCCATGGAAAGCGCCATTCGTGAAGTGGTAGGTAAAAGCAAAGTCGACTTCGTTTTATACGAAGGCCTGGAAGTAATTTCCTCCAGCACAAAAACGTTGATGCAGGAAATTCTTGATCGTTATGACGCAGGCATCGAAGTAACCACGCTCAACCTGGAAAAAACCCAGCCGCCGGCGCCGGTTCAAAGTGCGTTTGACGATGTAATCAAATCCCGCGAGGATCTGGAACGATTTATCCAGGAAGCCGAAGCGTATGCCAATACCATTGTGCCGCAGGCACGTGGTGAAGCCGCACGCATAATCGAAGAAGCTACTGGTTATAAAGAAGCCATAGTCGCCCAGGCCGAGGGTGAAGCGGAAAGATTTTTAGCCTTACTTACGGAGTATGAAAAAGCACCCAGCGTAACCCGCGAACGCCTTTATCTGGAAGCTGCCCAGGAAGTATTCGGCAACAGTACCAAAGTAATAATGGATGTCGAAGGAGGCAATAACCTGATGTATTTACCGCTGGATAAGCTAATTCAGGGCGAACGCAGCTCTTCCGGTTCTATTTCAATGGGTAATAGCAACAGTACAGGTAATATCGGATTAACCAACACCCCACGGCGTTCAGTGCGTGGCAGGGAGAGCAGGTAACATGATTACTAAAATAGTTGGCGGCATAATTGCGGTAATCGCGATTGTATATTTCACCTGCGCTTATACTGTCGATGAAACCGAACGTGCAATCCTGTTTAAGTTCGGTGAAATCAAACAGGCAGATATTAAACCCGGTTTGCACTGGAAAATTCCGATCATAAACGATGTCAGGTTTTTTGATTCACGTATTCTGACACTAGACGTAAAACCGGATCTGTTCCCCACCAGCGAAAAGAAATACGTCTACGTGGATTTCTTTGTGAAGTGGCGCATCGACAATGTCCGCGACTACTTTGTCGCAACTGGCGGGATTGAAGAGCGGGCCAATAACCGGCTCAGCCAGATTACCAAAGACGAACTGCGTGACGAATTCGCACAGCGTACGATTAAAGAAGCGGTGTCCGGAGAACGGGCCGACATCATGACCTCGCTGGTACTCAAGGCAAATGAACTTTCCAAACAGCTCGGCATACAAATTGTCGATCTGCGTGTCAGTCGTATCGACTACACGGAAGACATCAGCGATTCCGTATATGAACGTATGCGTGCAGAACGGGATCGAGTAGCGAAAGACTTTCGAGCACGCGGACGGGAGTCCGCTGAAAAAATCAAGGCTGCTGCAGACCGCGAGCGTCAGGTTACCCTGGCCGATGCTTACAAACAGTCGGAGCAATTGCGTGGTGAAGGCGATGCAACCGCGGCAGATATCTACGCCAGAGCATATGGCAAAAACGAGGAATTTTATTCGCTCACTAAAAGCCTGAATGCTTACAAACAGACATTTAGTGGCAAAAACGACATTCTGGTACTGGAGCCGGATTCGCAATTTTTCCGATACTTCAACCAATCGCGTCAGTAAATGTAGTCGGCTAAATGTTGAATGATTTGCTGGCGGCCTGCGCTCTGGTACTGGTGCTGGAGGGAATCCTGCCGTTCGCCAGCCCCCGCACGGTAAGAAGAATGTGGGAAAGCGTCTCGATCATGCCGGATAAAACCTTGCGCATACTTGGGCTGTTTAGCATGATAGTAGGCGTGGTACTCTTGTATTTTATTCGTCAAAGCTAAATCAATTTACTGCCATGACTTCGCGTACTCGTTGGTTGCTACCCGCCGGGATAGAAGAAGTGTTGCCGAAAAATGCGGCCACTCTGGAACAGTATCGGCGCAAATTACTGGATTTGTTTGCGACCTGGGGCTATCAACTGGTGATTCCGCCGTTTATCGAGTTCACCGATTCATTATTAATCGGCGAAAACGAGGATCTGGATTTACAGACTTTTAAACTTACCGATCAATTATCCGGACGCAGTATGGGTGTACGCGCCGACATGACACCACAGGTGGCGCGTATAGATGCTCACATGCTGAAGTCAGAATGTCCGACGCGCCTGTGTTACTGCGGTACAGTATTACGCACACGACCGGAAACCGCCGGCGGTTCCCGCAGTCCATTACAAATCGGCGCCGAACTCTATGGCCATGACGGACTGGCCAGCGACGTCGAAATAATTTCATTGATGATCGCGACATTACAGGTCAGCAATGTTCAGAATGTGTTGCTGGATCTGGGTCACACCGGAATTTTCGATGCATTAATCGAGGGTGAAAATTTTGATGCGGCCTTTAAAAACGACTTGTTTTCCATGTTACAACGCAAGTCCACAGCCGATATCGACAGTTTATTGCGTACCACCGACTGCAAGTCCGACCTGAAAGCCGCCATTGGTTCGCTGGTGGATTTGCACGGGACTAAAGACGTGCTTGACCGTGCGCGAAGCGAACTAAAAATCGGCGGCGCCAAAGTGATGGCCTGCATCGACTACGTAGAAGCATTAAGCGAAACGCTTGCGCCGCAATTAAATGCGACCGAAATTCACTACGATCTTGCCGAACTGCGCGGGTACCACTATCAAAATGATATTGTATTTGCCGCATTTGACGCGCAAAGCGGAGACGAACTCGCTCGCGGCGGCCGCTACAATAATATCGGCGAAGTATTTGGCCGCGCACGGCCGGCGACCGGGTTCAGTGCCGACCTGAAACAACTGGTACAGGCCTCCAAACAAACAGCCGACACAAATGGCAAATGTATTTATGCGCCGGCCTTGAATGATGCAGCATTGGCGAATGCTGTTTCCGAGTTACGCGCCAAGGGTGAAAAAGTTGTCAACGCGCTGAGCGCAGATGCCGATGAAGCCGCTGCGCTGGGATGTACACACATATTACAAAAACAAAATAACAAATGGGTGATGAAGGAAATTTAAACATGAATAAAAACGTAGTTGTCCTGGGAACACAATGGGGAGACGAAGGCAAAGGTAAAATCGTAGACATGCTGACTGCGCAGGCAGATGCAGTCGTTCGCTTTCAGGGCGGTCACAATGCGGGGCATACTATTGTTGTTAAAGAAGAAACCACTATTCTGCATTTAATTCCCTCCGGAATTCTGCGCGATACCGTTGAATGCATAATCGGCAACGGCGTGGTTCTTTCGCCACAAGCACTATTGGAAGAGCTGGATATGCTTGACCAGAAAGGCGTCGATGCGCGCGATCGCCTGTGTTTATCGGAAGGTTGCCCGTTAATTCTGCCCTACCATATTTTACTCGATCAGGCGCGTGAAAAAGCTCGCGGCAAATCTGCGATCGGTACGACCGGACGCGGAATCGGTCCGGCCTATGAAGACAAAGTCTCGCGACGCGGCTTACGCCTGGGAGATCTAATGAATGTCGAAAATTGCGTGACCAAACTGGATGAAATTCTCGACTACCATAATTTTGCCTTAAAGAATTACTTCAATCATGACACTTGCGATGCGGGCAAGTTAGCCGAACAACTTCATCAGTGGGCGGAAGCACTTTCGCCGATGATTCGCGATGCAAGTGCGCGTCTGCATCAATTGCAGCAGCAAGGTAAACGCATTTTATTTGAAGGCGCCCAGGGCACGCTGCTGGACATCGACCACGGCACCTACCCTTATGTCACTTCGTCCAACACCACGGCCGGCGGTGTTTGCAGCGGCAGCGGCGTGGGTCCGCAGTCCCTTGATTATATTCTTGGCATTGTTAAGGCGTACACCACGCGCGTCGGCGGAGGACCGTTTCCCACCGAATTAAACGATGACGTGGGCGAAGAACTGGGTACACGCGGACACGAATTCGGCGCCACTACCGGGCGCCAGCGCCGGTGCGGATGGCTGGACGCCATTGCATTAAAACGTGCCATGTATTTAAACGGCGTCACCGGGATTTGCCTGACCAAACTCGATGTCATGGACAACTTGCCGGAAATCAAAATTTGTACCACTTATACCTTCGACAACGAACGCGTCGATTCTTTACCGCTGAATGCAGAAAATATAGAAAACTGTCAACCCAATTACATCACCATGCCCGGCTGGCAAAGCTCTACTGTAGGAATAACCAGTTTCGACGATTTGCCCGATAACGCCAAACACTATATCGATAAAATCGAAGAACTTCTTGCTACACCGATCGATATCGTTTCTACCGGTCCGGAACGCAGTCAGAATATTATTCGTCGTAAAATTTACTGACGCTACCGCAATCCTAAAGTTTGCATTCCATCAGACGCAAACCATTTTTAGCGCGTAAAAATTCCTGTGCGTGGCCGTCAACATCGGCCTGATGATCAAAGCCGTGCCGCCGGTAAAATCTAAACGCTCCCTCGTTGCTGGCAAATACGAATACGCCGACACTTGTAAAATTATATCCCCGGGCCCTTGTTTTTACCGCGGCCAGCAATCTGCCGCCAATACCGGAATTTCTGAAGTTCGGCAACACGCATAAGGCATCCAGATGCCAGCTCCCGGCGATTTTGTGTTCGACAAAACTTTGAATATAAAGTAACTGCTGCGCAGAATACTGATTCTGCATTTTCGGGCACACTAATCCCTCGGACGGAAAACTAAGCGCCATTCCCACAACATTGCCTTCAACTTCTGCGACCACTGTATTGGCATAAGAATAGTAAACTTCCTGCTCCAGCAAACCTGCCAGATATTCGATCGGCGTGATCGATTTACTTATATCCGCAAATAAATATTCAGCAGCGCCTTCTGCCGATGCGTTAATCAGTTCCGCGATCGTTTTACAGTCGGATACGCGGCCTTCACGAAGTTTTACTGCACCGGTTGAATCAAATACAGCGGAAGACGTTGCCATCAGACGACCAACTTGGTATCGAATTCACGCAGATAATACAACACAAAACACGCGGCGAGCATTGGCCACGCAGCAAAAAACAACAGATTGGGATAAGTAAATGGATCCAGATATTGTTGATAACTGGAAAATGTCGATACGGCATGAAATATCAGCACCAGCCCATAAGAAAGCGTTTTTCTGTATCCGACTAAAAACGCTAACAGCAGGATCAGTTCGGCGATTCCCAGAATATAAAAATGAATAATGCCAAGCCCGGAAATTTGATAAAATTTTTCAAACACACGCGCAGCGTGATTCGGGTCGACCAGTTTATCCAGCGTCCACATCAACATGACTAAAAACACACTGATGCGCAGTGTAAATAGCGCTAATGGAAGGCGGTCTTTCGTTTTCATTGTGTCCGCTTTTTGACTAAATTGACTGAATAAACTCCTCGATTTTACTCCTGTCAAAGCAGGACGCAATTGATACTTCTTTTAGAAATTTATTTACACAGACGCGCAAGGTATTCCGGGTGAATTGCGCGTGCGCGGAATAAAATAAATTTTAATATTGAAAAAGACAATTACCTGCCGCGGCAATTACCCGTGCTGTCGATACGCTTCAAATAATGTCGCAAATTCTTCCGAAGAAACTTTTAACTCTTGCGTTTGCAAACCGGGGCGCCTGCGATCCGGATTCAGGCGTCGTTCACGCAAAAGGATCTCGCCGTTTTCGATTTGCATGGGAAAGCGTCGCATTTTTTCACTACGGCGGTTTTTTTCTGCTCGAGTTTTAAAAGGTTTCTTTGCCGACATAAGAAATTCCGTTAGAAAATTCTGGTTACCAGTGTACGAAAGTAGTCTTTATATAATGTGAAAATATTCACGCTAGGTTATTTCAGACATAAACCTTGATCACATTACTTTAAACATAGTTTTTCGCTCGCTCTTCATGCGGTTAGGAATTCAACACTGTTTGCCATCAGACCGCACAATTCAGCCGTTTATCACCGAATTCGACCGTTAATCGCGCTTACTGAAATATTTTTGTGACGGAATTCACACTTTAGTTTCCTGCAAAGAGATGGAAAGAGACAACATACTTTTGCGGAGCATGAGGCACAGTAAATTCCTCTATCGTTCATCGCTCCTCGACAATTTGGGAAGTCAACAGACAACAAGGAATAAAGAATGAACCTACCTACTCCCATAAAACAAAGTTCGAGGATTAGAAATGACGCTACAGGAGAAATTAATTCAAGCAAGAGCCAATATGCTCTTGTTCACGCATCAGACCCATATTAAACGAAACGTTCGACATCATTTTTACCCGTTTTTTCTTGTTACCTGTCTGGCACTTTATTTTTACCCGCAGCCCAATTTTGCCGAACTGGTTCCCTGCGACAAGGTCAATGAAAATTTATTAATTAACGCTCCCGGCGGATGTATCAGTAAAAGTCTGGTTGACCAGATCGGCGCCGGACACGGCGACGTTAATACGCCCGGCTCGGCTGTTTATTTAATAAAGCGCGACCCGGCGCGTTCCATTCGACGTGGCCGGCAACTGTTTCAACGTAAATTTTCGATCGCAGAAGGCAACGGCCCGCGCGTAAATCTTGATTCCACCGGCGACATCACCCAAAACCGAGCATTGGGTGCCGGCTTAACCGATAGCTGCGCAGCCTGCCATGGTCGACCGCGCGGATCTGCCGGTTTTGGCGGCGATGTGAATACGCGCCCCGACAGTCGCGACGCACCGCATTTGTTTGGCCTGGGTATTGTTGAACAACTGGCCGACGAGATGACACAACGACTACGGGCACGCCGCGATCGCGCATTGGCATTAGCCGAACGACGTAACCGTTGTGTTACCACGCCGTTGCGCGCCAAGCGTACTTCGTTTGGTTTTATTACTGCCTGCCCCAATGGTGAAATCGATACCTCACAAGTGGAAGGCGTGGACGCAGATTTGCGTGTGCGTCCGTTTTTTCATCAGGGCGGTACGGTTTCCATTCGTGAGTTCGTCATCGGTGCATTTAAAGACGAAATGGGTTTACAGGCGGTCGATCCGATCTTATGCGCCGTAACCGACCCGGATAATCCACAGGCCATGACCAGCCCCAGCGGCTTTAATTACGATCCTGCACAGGATGAGTTCGAGCGGCCGCCGACCTGCGACGTTAACGCTGACCCCGACAATGATGGCGTTAGCAATGAAATCGATACTGCAGTTATCGACCACCTGGAATTTTATCTGCTTAATTACTTCAAGCCCGGACGCTACAAAGTCACGGCGGCCGCCCGCACGGGCAAACGTCTGATGGCGGACATTGGTTGCACGACTTGTCATACGCCAAGAATGACTATTCAAAGCGATCGTCGTATTGCCGATGTCGAAACCGCCTACGACCCGGCACAGGGAATTTTCAACAATCTATTTGCCACTGCCAGCACGCAGTTTAGCGAAGTGGACGACGGCGACGCCTATCCGCAATTGCTTCCTAACGGCGAACAATTCGTAGTGCGCAACTTTTATTCCGATTTAAAGCGGCACGATTTAGGGCCGGCATTTCACGAACGCGAGTTTGACGGTACCGTAGTCACTGAATTTGTTACCGAACCGCTGTGGGGTGTCGGCTCTACCGCCCCCTATGGACATGACGGTCGCAGCATTAACCTGGATGCCGTTATTCGTCGACACGGCGGCGAAGCCACCGAATCGCGTGTGGCCTACGAACGCCTGGGCGAAGAAGGCCGCCAGAATATTCAGGCATTTCTGGAATCGCTGGTGCTATTCCCGCCGGACGATACCGCTTCCAACCTCAATCGCGGCAACCCTGCCGACCTGACCAACATTCAATCGCCGGACGTCCATGGCAGCATCAACCTGGGCGCCCTGTTCCAGATCGACGGAGAAGGCGCTGAATAAACTCTCGTCTAAACCGAGCACTGAATTTAGTTTGGTGCTCGGTTTACCCTCTCTTCCATAGACAATCCCTCCCCATGCTCGTTAATTCTGAGCAAATATTGCATATTGAAACCAATTTCAGGATAAAATAGAAAAATCAGTTTTTGATCTGAGCATGGGAATATGCGAATTGAAGTCGTGTCATGAAGGACACGAGCATAATTGCGAATGCCCGCTTTCGTACCAGAGCACATGGACGTGCGAATTGGAGTCGCGTCAGGGAGGACGCGTTCATATTCAATGAATGTCTGCTAACGACCCATAGCAGACATTTATTTAGAATAGTACGTGTTAAAGTAGGTAGATAAGAAAAAGAGTTTCAATATATTCAATTTAAAATGCCAAATAAAGTAAACGGACTATGGTGGGGTCGTTTTGCAAGTCCCCCAGATAACGCTAACAATGGAGTAACTGCACTTGCAATTGATCGGGATAATTCAAGTGTTGGAAGACTATTCCTTGCAGAGGGATCTCCAGAAGCTAGGTACGCATACTATGGGTTTAGATTTAACTTTGAAGACGACCGCTTAGATGCACAAGCAAATAACCCTATTGAGCTGTACCCTGAAATCCAATATCCCACAGGATATTCAGTACCTAATATTATAAATTTTGAAGGAAATATTCGAGAAGAGAATAGCCAATTATATCTAGATGGTACTTGGCGAAGCGATGTCGATACAAACGGTACTTTTAGCCTTAGAAAAGATTTTAATTTTAAGAACTATGAGCCGGATTCGAAATATGAAAATTGGTCTGAATATAAATCTGAGATTCTATCTTCCAAACTTGAAAATTCGGCGTTAGTTTTTCGAGGAGTAGCGGACAATAAGTACAAACTAAATACTACGTTTCATAGGACAGGTAGAAACGATTTGGTAAGGTTTTTAGATGAAGACCTTCGAAGATTACATCGATACCTAAGCCCACAGCTTCCCAGAACTTACGATTTGGATAATGCAACACAATTAAGTTCATTTTTGTCATTAGCACAACATCACGGCCACCCAACTCCATTGCTTGATTGGACTGAGTCACCGTTTATAGCAGCATTTTTTTCGTTCTGGTCTAGAAAACAAAATCCAAAATATACTGTGACCGATCGACCAAGCAGAGATAACTATGTGCGGATATTTGAGTTTAATAGATCAAATTGGAGCAGAATTGATTTCAATAGCACGGTAATATTACATCCAGAACAACAGCTTTGGTTTTATGAACTGCCTGGATTTGATAATCCTAGATTATTGCCTCAACAATCAGTTGTCAGTTTCGCTAATATCCATGACATTGAGTTTGAAATAAAATATATTGAACAGAAGAGCGGCAATAAAATTTTAAAAATTTATGACTTAAATGCAAATATGTGTGATGAGGCCTTACGTGAGTTAGATTTAATGGGAATTAATGAAGCCACTATGTTCCCAGGAATTGATGGCACATGTAAGAATTTAGCAAGAAAATATTTTTAGCGTCGTCTAAGTAATCACTTTCGTTATTACTTGAATGACCGCTTTTGGCCGGTAAGCGACAAAGAAGACAAGATGATCAAAAGTTTATTGCTATTTTGTTTATCGCTATATCCATTGAGTTCTGTTGCAGAAAACATAGTTGAGATTGACAGAGGCAATACTCCTGGTCGTGTGTATATTGATATGGACTCATTAGTCTGGGATGGAGATATTGTAGAATTTTGGTACATATTAGATGTGTACTCTTCCCATCGAAAAAAAGGCACGAAAGTTTATGGCCATCATGAACTTAAGCCGCTTAAATATTACCGATCAAATAAAGTTAAACTTGCGATAAATTGCGCTACAAATAAACAAAGGTATTTAAAAGTAAAAGCGTATGACCAGGCGGCAGGAAAAGGCCCCCTTGTTGGGTCGCATAGAGTCAAAAATAATTTGAGCAAATGGGAAAAAGTCATTAAAGGCTCTACGACGTCCTTACTTTATCCACATGTATGCAGTGGTCGCTAATTATTTTGTCGAATGACCGCTTTTAGCCGCAAGCAGTAATTGAGCCAGCAACTAAATTAATATGGATGCGTCATCCCTGACGCAACTTTCATTCGCACCTCCATGTGCTCACTTCTTACTAAATTGGCTCAGAATTAGTATAATTGGAAACAAACCACTCATTCGGAGATGTTATATGCCTTGTACCAACATACATTCCCATCCCGAGCACACTCACGGCCCCGGTTGTGGTCATACGGCGATTCGCCATGATGGTCATGTTGATTATGTCCATGACGGCCATCTGCATCATCCTCATGAAGATCACTGCGATGAGCACGCCATTGAAATCAGTGAAGTCAACCCGGATGTATGCAAGCCAATGCACGTCTGCGGAGACCATGTTCACGGGCCTGACTGTGGTCATGAAGCCGTACCTCACGGCGATCACGTGGATTACATTGTAGACGGGCGGTTACACCATGTTCACGGTGACCATTGTGATGATCATGGGCCAGTTGAGGTTGTGCAACAATAGAAAATTGTACAAATACTAGATTCAAATAGCTGCATCGACCTTGATGCAACTTGCTCTCGCATTTTAATGTGCTGGCTATTAACCATAGCTTCTTATGATTTCGATTCGTCGTACCCACCAGCAGGATTGTGACAGTATTCGTGAGGTATATATAAATGCTTTCGCTAGCGAAGAGAATAAAACTGTTGCATCGCTTGCACTCGATCTCCTCGGCGAAAAAACAACCCCTCAAACAATAGCGCTGCTTGCCGAGAAAAATGGCAATGTAGCGGGCCATATTGCATTTAGTCCGGTAACTTTCGATTCTTTAAATGAGTGGACCGGCTATATTTTGGCGCCGCTTGCCGTAAAGCCTGCATTTCAAAACTGCGGAATCGGCTCGAAGCTGGTTGCAAGCGGTGTAGCACAATTGACAAATGAAGGCGTTAATATTCTATTCGTTTACGGAGATCCCAAGTACTACAACAAGTTTGGATTTAGTGCCGAAAATGCAGCCCAGTACGTGCCGCCTTACAAACTACAGTATCCATTTGGCTGGCTGGCACGAATCCTCAGCGGAAAGAATTTAAGTGAAAATAATGTCAGAATTTCCTGCGTGAATTCTTTGCATCGTCCGGAACTGTGGTAATACACTAGCTAACAGAAAACAATGATCGCTATTGAACACAATGCAGCAATTATTAAATTGCAATTAATAATTGCACTGACATCAAATATATAATTCCATGGCGTTAAAAAATTCGGCAAATAACTACGGCTCAGTCGCTAAATTTCTCCATTGGACGATCGCCGCACTTTTCCTGGCCTCCTATATTACCGTTTACTATCGCCACTGGTTTACCGAAGAAAAAACACCAGAAAACTGGATCGCACTGCAATTACATTTGTCTGTCGGAATCTCAATTGCAGCGTTTGTCGTGTTGAGAATTGTCTGGCGACTCATGAACCGGCAACCGAATAATGAACCCGGGCCTAAACTGGCGCATGTTGCCGCACATGTAGGCCATTACACGCTTTATGCAGTAATGATTTTGATGCCGCTGACCGGATATATCGGCACAGGAGTGAATACAGAATTTTATCTACTGTTTGACATTCCCAAATTTGAATCTACCGCCGCTTATCAATATTTGGTAGGTGAATTATTAGGACTTACTTTTGAGGAATTTGAAGCGCCTGTCGACTTTTTTCACAAAACCATTATGGGCGAGTATGCTGTATGGATTTTAATATTAGGCCATGCGGGCGCAGCAATATATCATCATACTGTGCAAAAAGACCGCACTTTGATAAAAATGACGACTGGCAAAGATGGCTGAGCGACCGATTCTGGCAGTACGCAAGCATTCGCTTCCTTACCGTTGTTTACCCGGGAGAGAACTGAAATGAAAACTATGCATGAAAAATACAATAAGTTTAAAGTTAGGCGTCTGGTGCTATTGACAGTATTCCTGATGGTATCCGGATTATCAAACAGCCTGTGGGCAGATACGCTTGAAGTCGAAGAAAAAATAATTTTACCCGCGTCATCTAAAGCAGTTTGGGCGTTAATAGGTGGATTTCATGCGCTGGACCGATGGCACCCCGATGTCGCAACCAGCATCATGACAGGCACCGGCAAACAGGCAGGCGATATCAGACTGTTAACACTGAACAACAACGCGACAATTGTCGAGCGACTTGATTCATACGATGAAAAATCGATGACTTTGCGCTATCGCATTCTGGAGTCGCCTTTACCGATAGAAAATTACGCCGCCTCAGTAAGCGTAATCAGCCTTGAAAAAAACATGGCCGAAGTTATCTGGAAATCGTCTTTTAATGCAGTCGGTGTGAGCAATGATGAAGCCAAGCAAATTATCAGCGGCATCTATTTGACCGGCTTGCAATCATTGAACGAATTATTTCAGTAAATTTAGCTACGGGGATTTTGTTGCTGTAAACACTGTTCTTCGAAACAGAGAATAGCCGTATACGCACATGGCCGCCAACGCCATGACTAGCATAATGGCGATCACCAGCACTCGTTGTTGCGCTTCTTCCTGGGCTTTAACTTCATTCAAGGTACGCAGCTCAAGCAGATTAAAAAATGTATCCATTTTTTCCATGATAAGCGCCTTGGAATGATGGTATTCGCGGCCGTGCACAAGCTGACGCGCCAATTCCTCGTCCGGTACTCCGAATTTATCGTAGTTCCCCTCTTCTCCCAGAAAACGCCCTTCCATCGCGTTAAATGCCTGAATTTCATTTCCATGTATTAACTGATCGGAAAGTTCTTTTGCCTCGGCCAGCATCGCCAGCTCTATTTCGGTAAAGTGAAGTTCTTTCATCAGCGTAGTGATTGGCACTCTGCGGCCTTTGCCCGGCTGGTAGCTATGATCGACGGAAATCAAATCCCAAAAAATGTTCTGGTAATTATCCGGTCGCGGTTCTTTGCCATCGCGAATTGCCTGAATGATTTCAAAATACTGCTTGAATCTGGGGTCACCGGTTACTGTGTAGGTACGCACCATGCGCGTGAGATCATCTGAACTTCTGCGCAATTCTTCTGCAATTCGATAAGACTCAAAGCGGCGTAACTGTATTTGTGTCAGCTGATTGGCGTTCTGCACCATGATCCACAAACAGGCCAACAGCATCGCAAGAATCGCAAATAACAAAATGAAAAACAAAAACGCCTTTTTCCCGACTTTCGCATCGAGAATTTCTTCATTACTGCCTGATCTTGCATGACTAAACATAGCTAACTATTATTTTACATCAAATATTAAATTTGAAGGTCAAATGTACTCAATACTCTGATTTCGAGATACAATTTTCTTATCAAATACCATAGATGCCATGAATAGAAATTATCGGAAACAAGCCATTTATCCAGTGAAATCACATGCTAGAAATCATCGGAATTAATCACGTTGGAATCAGAGTCTTCGATCTTGACGTATCCAGAAAATTTTATCAGCAACTGGGCTTTGAATTTATTATCGGACCGGTAGGCCCGGAGCCGGTCGCAATTATGGAACATCCCTGCGGTGTTAATATCAATTTCATTTTAAATGCCGATGGTGACAATATGAGTAATGTATTAATGGACGTGCCAGAGAAATATCCCGGGTACACTCATGTTGCGCTAACTGTTACCGATATCAATAAAGCCCTGGAATCAGTACAAAAATCAGCTATCCAGATTACTGAGGGCCCTATAACACTTCCGGATGGCGGAATTATGTTTTTTATTCGGGACCCCGATAACAATGTAATAGAGTTTCACCAAAATCCTGAAAAGCCTGGAAAAAAACGGAATGAGTAAAAGCTGGGCGCTTGAAGACGCACAAACGCTGGTAGACAAGCTGCCAAAAACATTCACCAAACCATCAAGCGATGTCCTTAAACCTCTGGAGGGAGGACACAAAGCAAAACTGGTTTTTAAATTTGCAAGCGATAATCCACGAGCACCGGACTTTGAGCATTTGTGGGTGGAAATTCTGCTTGTCGAAGACGACAAAAAATTATTAGGGCAACTGGAAGACGAACCTCAGTTCATCCAGGACTTGCGTCGCGGTGATATAGTTGAATTCGAAGAACGTCATATTATTGATACCGATTAAAACTGACAATACATGAGCGCGTCATTCCCAAACGATATCGAACAACGCATGATCAGTCATATGAACACAGATCATGTCGATGCCATGCGTGACTATTGTCGCCACGCAAACATCGAGACCAGTGAAATCGACCCGCAAATGATTCATATCGACCAGCACGGGTTTAATCTGGACGTAAACGGTCAAAATGTTCGATTTGATTTTAAAGAAAAGTGCACCAGCCCGGATGAGGTACGCAACGCGCTGGTCGCGCTCGCCGAAACTGCACGCGCAGATACAACGTCTTCCAAAGAATGAACAATTCCCCGGTCAGCATCCCCGGCTGATACCAACTATTAGTTTAATTAATGTCGCTCTTGCACAGATTTTATAGATCGTTTTATTGAAACTTATTGACCTGATATCCCATCTTAATTACTAGAGTAATGGTATGGCATATACCAGTGAAACTTGTTATCAAGAGACTGCGGATTTTCGAATTGAATGGAGTTCAATAATGAATTGGCAAGGGCATAAACAACTGTACGAACCTTTAAACATGGCAAAAGCGTTATTTATTGCCACCGAACAATGGAAAGACCACAAACCGGTTTTTGACAGCGTCAAAAAACCTCGTCAACCCAAACTAGAGTTAATCGACGGCGACAAGGATTAGGAATCCTTCGGACAGACGCCGTAGATCACTTTTCTCAAGAGTTGCATCGCGACTGCAACTCCAAAAAAACCTCCATCGATAATCGCACAAGCGATTATTATCAAACACGAAGTAAAAACACGAAGTAAAAACACGATGCTTTCAAAAGGCATTCCTCTCTGACTTAAAAATTTAGTCACTAAGAACTACATTTTTGTGCCCAGGAGAGGATTGATACCAGGTCGCACCCACAGCTCTTAAAAAGATCACATAACTTTCGTGCGACCTATTACTACATTTTAGAAAAATTTACTGATGCTCTCGGGAGGCATTCTTCTTTTGAGAACTAATTTTTACCCCATTTATGGGGTAAAAATTGGTGCCCAGGAGAGGATTGATACCAGGTCGCACCCACAGCTCTTAAAAAGATTACACAACTTTCGTGCGACCTATTACTCTATAATTAAATAAAAGAATCGATGCTTCCGGGAGGTAAGTCTTTTCTGGCTTCAAAATTTAGTCCCTATAGGGGCTAAATTTTGGTGCCCAGGAGAGGACTTGAACCTCCACCTTCAAAAGAAGACTAGCACCTGAAGCTAGCGCGTCTACCAATTCCGCCACCTGGGCATTTTCGAGGGAAGACGCGGAATGTACCCAGCCAGTATGCGGATGTCAATTTACCGCAACGTTTCGGTTCTGCCATAAAACCGTTAGTATGGCTGCTTGGGTGCCTTCAACCCCTCAAACCGACAACAAAATTCGTGGCCAAATCAAGAAAAAGCAAAAAAAAAGCCGACCCTTACGCAGCTCGAGAAGCAAAGAAATACCAATACCCTATTGCAAGTCGAGAATTGATTCTGGAAGTTATTCAGAATCACGACGGACCGGTCACTTTTACCAAATTAAGCAAGACCCTGGGGCTGTCCAGCAATCGTGATCTCGACTCGCTGGAAAGGCGCCTGCGTGCAATGGAGCGGGACGGTCAACTGGTGCGCAATCGTCAGGGATCTTATCTTCCCGTGGGGCATGCAGATCTGGTGCGTGGCAGAATTATCGGCCATCCCGACGGATTCGGTTTCCTGACACCGGACGAAGGCGGCGAAGAAGACGTCTTCCTTTCTCCCAAGCAAATGCGTGGAACCCTGCACGGTGACCGCGCGGTTGTACGCGTAATCCAAACCCGGCGTGACGGCCGCAAGGAAGGCCATCTGGTGGAAGTACTGGAGCGGCATAACCGAGAAGTCGTCGGGCGTTACCACGAGGAGAAAGGCTATGGTTATGTAGTACCCGACAACAAGCGCCTGCACCAGGATATTTTTATCCCCGGCAAAAACAAACACGGCGCTAAACGTGGTCAAATCGTGATTGCCACTATTCTGGAACAACCCAGCAAGCATACTCAGCCGATCGGAGAAATTGCAGAAGTCCTGGGCGAACATATGAGCCCCGGCATGGAAGTGGATATCGCTATACGTACCCATGCATTGCCCTGCGAGTTCTCCGAAGAAGTGATGCAGGAAGTAACCGCATTTTCGGAAGATTCGATAATAAAACAGGCTTCGGGCAGACAAGATCTTCGCACGCTTCCGTTCGTCACTATCGACGGCGAAGACGCCAAAGATTTCGACGATGCCGTGTATTGCGAACAACTGGATAACGGCTGGAAGCTATACGTCGCGATCGCCGATGTTTCCTTTTACGTACAACCCGGCATGACAGTGGATATAGAAGCGCAATGGCGTGGTACGTCGGTATATTTCCCGGGACGAGTCATTCCGATGTTACCGGAACACCTGTCCAACGGTCTGTGTTCCTTAAACCCCAAAATTCCGCGTTTATCGATGGTATGTGAATTGCGCATTACGCCCAAAGGCCGAATTCGCAGTTATCGTTTTTACAAAGCGGTTATCCAGTCGCATGCGCGACTGACCTACACGCAAGTAAATACGGCGATCGTCGAGAAAAAAGTTCGCGCACGTAATAAATTAGCTGAGCTATGCGATCCACTGGATGAGTTGTATTTATTATTCAAAGCCTTTTTAAAATTTCGCAAAGAACGTGGTGCAATAGATTTTCACACCACCGAAACTAAAATCGAGTTTGGGGAAAACAAGAAAATTGCACGCATTTATCCGCTGGAAAGAAACGACGCTCATCGCATTATCGAGGAATGCATGATTGCAGCAAATGTCGCAGCGGCAAAATTTTTAACCAAATACAAGTTTCCCGGCCTGTACCGCGTACATGAAGGACCTACCGCCACTAAATTAAAAGAACTGCACCAACTGTTAAAAACGTTGGGTTTATCTCTGGCAGGCGGCGAAAAACCGGAACCCAGGCATTATGCAAAATTAATCAACACCATTAGTGCACGTCCGGAAGACCGCTGGATTGAAACCGTCTTGTTGCGCTCGCTGGCACAAGCCGTTTACAGTCCGGATAACAACGGTCATTTCGGTTTGGCCCATCCGCTCTATACGCATTTCACTTCGCCGATACGGCGCTACCCCGACCTTGTCGTTCACCGCGCGATAAATCATATCATCGAAAAACAAAACAAAAAGAATTTTTACTATTCGCACAATGATTTGGTGTTGCAGGGCGAACATTGTTCCATGACCGAACGCCGTGCAGATGACGCCACGCGTGACGCCGTCGCCTGGCTTAAATGTGAATATATGCAGGAAAGAGCCGGCAAAACCTTTGCCGGTGTAATTACCGGCGTCACCGCATTTGGTTTATTCGTGGAACTGGCCGATATTTATGTGGAAGGATTAATTCATATCAGCACACTGGCAAATGATTACTTCCACTACGACGCCGCCATGTTTTCTTTGATCGGCGAACGCAGCGGAAAGACCTATCGTTTAGGCGATAAAGTTAACATTATGGTAACGCGCGTCGACCTCGACGATCGTAAAATTGATTTCGTGTTAAAAGAAAGCCAAAGGCAGGGTAAGGGCAAGCGCAAGCGCGGCTGAAGGTTATGAGTAAAAAAGAATTTCTGCCCGGGATTCATACCGTCGCTGCCTTGTTGCGTCACCATCCGGAACGTGCGCACGCGATCTGGGTCGAGCAAAATAAAACCAACAAGCGCATTGAACAACTTATTCAACAAGCAAAACAGTTCGGTATTTCGGTGCAATTCATCGAGCGCAAAAAACTTGATCAATGGTGTGACAATTCGCAACACCAGGGCATTGCCGCCAGTTGCTCGGCAACACCACTGGCGGACGAACAGGATCTGCTCGACCAATGCCGGGATTACACAACCGCACCTTTATACCTGGTACTTGATGGCGTCAGCGATCCGCATAACCTGGGAGCATGCTTGCGCACCGCCGATGCTGCCGGCGTCGACGCGGTAATCCTGCCGCAGCATCACAGCGCACCCCTGACACCGACCGTACATAAAGTGGCTTCCGGTGCGACCGTGCATTTGCCGATTGTTCGTACACCCAATCTTGCGCGCGGTATAGAAAAACTCAAACAGGCCGGCGTCTGGATTCACGGCGCGGACGGTACTGCGACAGCCTCTATTTATACCGCCAATTTGTGTAATCCAACCGCCATAGTCATGGGCGCCGAAGGTCAGGGACTGCGCCGTCTGACCCGGGAAAGTTGTGATCAGCTGTACTCCCTGCCCATGCTGGGGTCGGTCGAAAGCCTTAATGTTTCTGTGGCTACTGGCCTGTTCCTGTATGAAGCGGTACGCCAGCGCCAGTCCGCGGTTAAAAATTGAATCTTGCCATTGGCTCGCGTACACTGCGCTGCTTTATTTAACCCGCTACCTTGCCTCACCGCGAATGTCCACGGGAGGCCTACGTCCATAAGGAGCAACAATGAGACATTACGAAATCGTATTTCTGGTCCACCCGGACCAAAGCGAGCAAGTGTCGGCCATGGTCGATCGCTACAAAAGCATGATCGAATCCGGAGGCGGCAAAATACATCGCCAGGAAGACTGGGGCCGTCGCATACTTGCTTACCCTATTAATAAAATTCTGAAAGCGCATTATGTGCTTTTTAATATCGAGACAAACCAGGAAACACTTGACGAACTGGTCAGCGCTTTCCGTTTCAACGATGCCGTTTTACGCCACATGGTAATCGCCTGTAACGAAGCTGTTACCGAACCTTCTCCAATGATGAAGTCGCTGGAAAAAGAACGTGAACGCGAAAGCCGCGAAACAACACCGGCCGCGGATACAACATCCAGCGAAGCATCCGGTCGTTCGGCCGATGCAACCCCCGCAGATTCAGAACCGGCAGCGGAAGCTGTTGCCGAAGCCGTTGAGGAGGAATAATTATGTCTCGTTATTTTCGCAGAAGAAGATACTGCCGTTTTACCGAAGAAGGTATCAAGCATATTGATTATAAAGATATCGACTTGCTTAAAGACTTCATTACCGAAACCGGAAAAATTGTTCCGAGTCGTATTACCGGCACCAAGGCACGGTATCAACGCCAGCTGACGACCGCGATTAAACGGGCTCGCTACTTAGCGCTACTCCCGTACAGCGACCAACACTAGTTCGCACCCGCGGAAACGCGGGATGAAAAAACAAGTAGCAATGAACAAGAGCCTCGCCAGCTTTATTTTATCCGGCCACTTTGCAGCCTTTACGGCAGTGTTCGGATTCGCCCTGCTGACATTTATTTTTCCGTTAAGCGCAATCGCAGCCGGTGGCGCTATTGTGTTAGTGACCCTGCATGCCGGACCCAAAAACGGTGTTCTAATTGCCGCCAGTGCTGCGGTAGCGCTCGCCGTTTGCAGTGTTGCATTTTTGGGGCATCCTGCGTTGGGAATTTCAGCCGCGTTATCTTTGTTCATTCCCAGCCTGGTGCTGGCAATTATTTATTATCGTACTCAATCGCTGTCCTTTTCATTTCAGGCGGCCGTTGTTCTGGGCATTGTCGGGTTACTGGGTATTTGGGCGGCGCTACCGAATATTCATCTTATCTGGGAAAATATTTTGAATGATATGCTGGGCGCATGGCTGGACGCGCAGCAGTATACCGCCGAACGTAAAACGAAACTGATACAGGTTAGCGCTCAATTTATGAGCGGCATGCTGCTGGCATCCATGGTGCTTATGCACTGCACCGCGTTAATGCTGGGACGCTGGTGGCATTGCTTACGTAATGATTCAATTGATTACCGGCAAGAGTTTCTGGAATTTAGACTGGGCAAAGTGCTGGCTATTGCGGCACTGCTGCTGGGCGCCTGGGCTTTTTTTTCCAGTTCATTCGCTGCCGCCCAATTAAGTGTTGTGATCGGGCTTTTATTCTTCCTGCAAGGAATGGCGGTAATTCATAAAGTTACCGGCACCATGACAAAAGGCAAGCTATGGTTAATAATCACCTACTTATTGGTGATCTTTGTACCCCAGGCTTTGTTTGTCGTCATGCTATTCGGCTTGAGTGAGGAGTTTATAAATATTCGTAAACGCGTTTAGTGCGATTAATGAAATTAGTTTTTGAAATTCAAAGGAAAATCAGATGGAAGTTATTTTATTGAGTAAAGTTGATAATTTGGGAGAACTGGGTGAAAAAGTCACCGTACGCCCCGGATATGCTCGCAATTATTTAATTCCGCAAGGAATCGCCAAATTTGCGACCGCTGAAAATATTGCCGAGTTTGAAGCGCGCCGTGCGGAACTTGAAGCACAGGCGTCCGCTGCGCTGGAAGAAGCGGAAAAACGAAAAGAAAAACTGGAAGGAATTAAACTCACTATTGCCGCCAAAGAAGCCGGCGAAGGCAAGCTGTTCGGCTCGGTCAGCAATGTGGATGTCGTAGAAGCATTACACGCGCAAGGGCATCAGGTAGAAAAACGTGAAGTGCGCATGCCCGACGGCGCTTTTCGCAGTATCGGCGAGTACGAAGTCGGATTACATTTGCACACTGATGTTAATGTCACTATCGCTGTCGAGATTGTAGCGGAAGAGTAAAACTTTAATACTTGTTGCTTGTATCGCCAATGGAAGAAGTTATTTCAAACACGGCATTTTCCGCACCCAACGCAGAATCTCTGCGCACGCCACCCTACTCTTTAGAAGCCGAGCAAGCCGTGCTGGGTGGTCTGATGCTGGAAAACGGCAGTTGGGATCAGATCGCCGACATTCTTGTCGAAGAAGACTTTCATATATTCGACCACCGTATTATTTATCGTGCCATTGCCGAGCTCGCTCATCAAAGCCAACCGTTCGACGTTGTCACTCTGGCGGATAAAATCACCCACTCTGAAGACGCCGCCGGCATCAATACACAAAATATCGCAGCTTATATTGCCACGCTGGCCAAAGAGACGCCGACCGCAGCCAATATCGCCGCATACGCCGATATCGTTCGGGAAAAATCCATCCTGCGCAACCTGGCGACTGTTGCGACCGATATTGCAAGCTCGGCGTATCAAACCCAGGGACGCGACAGCAAAGAATTGCTGGATATTGCGGAAAAGAAAATATTCGAAATCGGCGATCAGGGCGCACAGCGCCTGCGCGGATTTGTCGGCATTAAAGAATTACTGAAAACAACTGTTGAACGCATCGATGAATTGTTTGAACGCGATGATCCGATTACCGGCTTACCTACTGGATTCGACGAGTTTGATGAAAATACTTCAGGCCTGCAAAACGGGGATTTAATTGTCGTCGCCGGACGGCCATCGATGGGTAAAACCAGTCTGGCCATGAATATGGCGGAATACGCCGTTATCCGCAAACAGGCCAGCGTGGCGATTTTCAGTATGGAAATGCCCAGCCATCAATTAACCATGCGCATGCTTTCTTCGATCGGGCGCATTAATCAAACGCGAATTCGTACCGGCAAACTTTCCGATGAAGATTGGCCACGCCTGACCAGTGCGGTCTCCATGCTGTCAGAATCGAAATTATTCATTGACGACAGCCCGGCATTAAGTCCGATTGAATTGCGCGCGCGTGCTCGACGCCTGAAGCGCGAACACGGGCTGTCTTTAATCGTGGTCGATTATTTACAGTTAATGCAGGTTACCGGCAGCAGCGAAAACCGCACCAATGAAATTTCGGAAATATCGCGTTCACTTAAAGCATTGGCTAAAGAACTGGACGTGCCGGTAATCGCGCTCTCGCAGTTAAATCGAAGTCTGGAACAACGCACAGATAAACGACCGGTGATGTCGGATTTACGCGAATCGGGCGCAATCGAGCAAGACGCCGATTTGATTGTGTTCATTTATCGCGATGAAGTCTATAACGAAGACAGTCCCGATAAAGGCACGGCAGAAATTATTGTCGCCAAACAGCGCAACGGACCGATATTTAAATCCCGCTTGACATTTCTGGGTCCGTTCACACGATTTGAAAACTACGTGCCCGAAATTTATACCAGCGAGAGCCCTGTATGATACGTTCTGCGTATGCCGTAATACGCTTAGAACACTTGACCCACAATCTCAACACTCTGCGTAAATTTGCACCACAGTCGAAAATTATGGCTGTGGTTAAAGCCGATGCATATGGTCATGGTCTGGTCGAGGCCGCTCGCGCACTGCATCAAGCCGACGCCTTCGCGGTCGCTTGCGCCAATGAAGCGTTGGCACTGCGTTCCGCAGGAATACTGCACCCTATTGTTTGTTTGCAGGGATTTGCCGACAGTCAACAGTTGCAGCAAATAGCGGATGCAAATGTGCAAGCCGTCATTCACAGTGATTATCAAATCAAACTGCTTGGCGGCAGTAAATTAAAACAGCCTATCCAGGCCTGGTTAAAAATTGACACCGGCATGTCGCGTTTGGGTGTGGCACCGCAAGAAGCAGCCAAAGTTTACCAGCAAATACTGGATACCGAGCGTGTTGCAAAAATTAGATTAATGACGCATTTCGCCAATGCGGATTTACTCGATGAAAAAACCACTCAACGTCAATTGCAATTATTCGAACAGGCTTGTAAAGATATGCCAGATGGAGAGAAGAGCGCAGCAAACTCGGCTGCAACCCTGGCGTTTTCCAATTCTCATTACGACTGGGTTCGACCCGGTCTTGCATTATATGGGATCTCTCCGTTTCAATCCGGACATTCGCAACCGGATACCAGCGATTTGCTTCCCGCGATGTCTTTACACGCACCGATAATTTCCATTAAAAATTGCAGCAAAGGAGATCGTATCGGCTATGGCGGAACGTATACTTGTCCGCAGGACATGCGTGTTGCAGTCGCCGCACTGGGCTATGCCGACGGGTATCCTCGTAGTCTGAATGAAACCGTACACATCAGTATTGATGGAAAACACGCACCCATCGTCGGCAATGTTTCCATGGACATGATTACCATAGACGTCAACGAAATCGAGGCCGATATCGGGGACGAAGTAGAATTCTGGGGAATGGATATTTCTGTTACCGACGTCGCGCGCGCCGCAAATACAATCAGTTATGAACTTTTATGCGGCATCGCACAGCGAGTTAAAAGGCAATATATTTAAGCCTGTCATATTTCCGCTGAACTCCGTGTCTCATTAAGAGACTAATATTTAAAACACGCACCTTCAGCGAGGAACTCATTATGATTGCCCCCAAATCCATTACGGTTGGCGCCGCCGCGCTTTTTTCTTTATTCATGGTCAGCGCATGCTCTACTTACGGCGATAAGGTCGCGCCTGTACCTCTTCCCAGCGAACAAACAGGTGGACTTGAAGTCAACGGAGTCGGCTTGTATGCAGAAGCCTATTTGCAGCCCGACGCTGCCGAACGAGCATTTGGATTCGATATTCGCGGTGCCGGCGTAGTACCGGTTCGATTTGTGCTGGATAACAAATCAAAGGGCGAAATCGAGATTCGTGGCGACCAGACTTTTTTAATCGATGCCGAAAACCAGGCATGGCCGTTGCTTACCTACGACCAGGCGTACCGACGGGTTAACCGTCACGTCGAACTCGGCGAAACCGCCAAGGGTGCAGCCAAGCCGGCAGTGCTACTTGCTGCCACCGGAGCGTTGGTTGGTGCGGCTGCCGGGGTTGTTACCGGGGATAGCGCAGCCGAAGGTGCCGGTCGAGGCGCCGCAGCCGGGGCGGCCGCTGGTGCCGTGATCGGGGGCGCCAAACGCTATCAGGAAATCGGACAGGAAATACGTGAAGATCTTGCCAACCATTCGTTTGAATACCGCAGTATCGAAACCGGTGAAATCGCCTACGGATTTCTATTCTTCCCGGGCGACCAGGAAATCAGCTCTTTAAACGCTTTACGAGTTTCGATCAACATCGATAATCAGCCGCAGATCGTTCAGTTACAGTTACACGAGAAAAGCTGACCCTCGTAATCCTCGATTCCCAATAAGCCGGTGGGAATCACCGGCTTGTTTTTCTCGAATCCAGAAAATTCTCCAGTTTTGAGACAGTTGTCGATCAACCGTCAACAACCTCTTGCCCCCTGATTTTAAAGTTGAAAAGTGCGCAGCAAGCCTCAAAGTCGCTCAATACTCATGCAAACGAAAGATAAAATGTGGTGTAGTTCAAACTTTTATGGCGATTTTTTAAAGTAATTATGGGATAGTATCCCAACCTTTCAACCGCATAAGACCCACGTTAATCCATGAGCACACTAGAAAGCCGGGAAGATCTTACCTCTGACGCTCAACTGGCCCTGGAACGTAGAGCAGTCAGCGATCGCCGTAATCCGACATTCAAAGGGTTTCTGATTGGTTGTATTAAATGTCGCCGTCGCGGGCCGCGTCGCGCGGATTATCTCTATCACCAGACCGACTGGTACGATGTCAAACTGCTGGTAATGGGGTTGGCCTTACTTCTTCTATCCATAATAGACGCCGCCATGACCATGCATTTGCTGAATAACGGCGCAGTGGAAATAAATCCGATTATGGATTATTTATTAAGGCAAGGAGCAAACACGTTTATTATCACGAAGATTGCAATGACGTCAGTGTGCGTTGTAATACTGGTCGCACACTATCATTCGCGTGTTTTTAACTGGTTGCGGGTAGACGTAATGCTGATGTTTGCCTTGTTTATATATACAGGTTTGGTTACTTACGAATTTTATATCTACACCATGATCAAATAGCGCCGAGCGACGCTATTAATGCAGCATCATGGGATCTTCTTCTCTTAACTTGTTTAACTGACGTTGCCATAGTGCAATATTTTGCGGATTTGACCCGCGTGCAATTGCATCCAGCCATTTGTCGTGGCAGAGCATAAGCAATTCCAGCCCTTCGTCCGTAAAATCTGACATTTTTAATTCGAAGTCCAGCCAGTCGTTATTTCCTTTTTTTATTTTTCTGGTACGGGTAAGACCCGTTTCCTCGAAAAACTGCAACAGCGGAATATAACGATTCTTGAAGTCTTCAGCTATTTTTTGCTTAATATTTTCTTCTGAATTATCGTCTATGTACCAACGACATGCATCGATCACCATATCCTTCATGTTTACTGCCCTCCAGTTGAGCAATTCTCGTCCCTGCGAGTAGATACAATCTTTGTTACATGCTTATGTTACAGCGAAGTTTTACTCCTGAAATGAGTAATCGGTCAACAAATGATGGTGCTTCTCATCCGTCAAACAACACCATCCATCAACACGATTTTGTGACAATTTTTTGTATCCCATTGCAAACAGAGCAATTCTGAAAATCATGTTCACTCATACCAGAATTTGTTCCATTCCTTCCTTATTCATACAGACGTAACATTCAACGCTAATAATTTTGCGCAAATGAAAACTACCTATGTTGGAAAATGAAAGAAAACAAGCTTGCCGAACGCGGTATTTGTACGCTATGTTCCACCTGCTCACTAAATTCGCGACCGCATTACCTACATAAAAAACTGATTATTTCTTACTGCGAATGTCGCGATCTGGGCGGACTGTATATCGGATTTTGCGAATCGCCTTATTGGCAATTGTTTGCGGATATTTCAAAAGACGAGTTTTTAGAATTTGCGCAAAGCGCACGCGCCTATGTCGAAGCGATGCGCGATATGCATTTACGACCCGAGAACGTTTCCCATTCCTGTTGAATCTGAGGTTAAATTGTCCCGATTACAGATGCCCGCTTCGGACCAATACCGCTTTTAAATTCAAATTAACCCTCAATATTTCGCTGGATTTTGCTTTCGGCAATATCCGCGCACGCCACGTCATCGGCATCATGCACTCACAAACGATCGACTACCTTTTATAGGTTGAAAGCCGCCACTTATCGGTAGCGAGATTTCTACCGGAATAAATACTCAAAAATACCTCACTACAAAAATAGACAGAGTTCACATACCGCTGTTGATAAGCATCACAGTGAATAAAGAAACATGAAACTCTGAACAAACTACGTGCTGCTTTTATGAAACAGCCGTGTAAGACAGGAAACCTTGAGGGGTCGAAAAAATGTATCAGGCAATCAGAGCCATTACAGCAATTGCTTTTATCGCAATTTTCTTAAGTGCGTGCGGTGGTAGTTCTTCGGGTGAAAGCACCGAAGGACCTGGTTCCACAATGACTACCACGGTAAGCACCAACAATTCCGTAGTGCAAAGCGGTGCTGCATTTTATCAACAAGCCTCTCTGGGTTGCGTAGGCTGCCACGGGGCTAACGGTGAAGGCTTGGCGTTCAACGCTATTAATACTGTTTCACCCACGACCTGTCCTTCCTGCACAGATGTTGCAACATTGGCGGCGTCTATAGCTGCTACGATGCCGAATGTCGGCGCCGGACCCGGCGCTTGCACGGGAACAACTCAAGGCAGCTGTGCGCACGACATTGCCGTATTTATGCTGGACCAGTGGTTTAGTTCAGGCGCGAATCCACCGCCGCCAGCAACCCCTGGAATTACCGTTACCGCCGCCGCCAATCCGACTACCGATGAATCCGGCGCAACAGAAACCATTACGGTGGTTCTCGACACTGCGCCTACCGCAGATGTAAACATCGGCGTCAGCAGCGACAATGTCAACGAAGGCACCGTAAGCACGGCAATGCTGAGCTTTAATGCAAGCAACTGGAATCAACCACAATCAGTAGTTGTGACAGGTGTCGATGACGGCAACGTCGACGGCAACATCGCATACAAGGTTATCTTCGCGGCTGCAATTAGTGCCGATGCCGATTACAGCAACCTGGCTGCCAACCCAAGTGAAGTTGATCTTGTAAATAATGATGACGACGTGGCTATTCCTGCAGCAGTTAATATCAGCCAGGTAAGCGGCTTGATTACCGACGAAAACGGAACTTCGGCAACGTTTGATGTATCGCTAAGTACCGCACCGTCGGTAGATGTCACAATTAACTTTGTCAGCTCCAACACTGCCGAAGGAACTGTTGCGCCAGCTGCAGTCACTTTCAATAGCGGTAATTTCAGCACACTGCAAACGGTTACCGTAACGGGTGTAGATGACCTGGTACTGGACGGAAACATCGCATATATGGTCATGACTACGATTACCAGCGCAGATCCTGACTATAGTGTTATAAATCCGTCCGATGTTTCGTTGACCAATAACGACAACGAAGTCCCGCCACCTGCCGGTGTAACGGTTAACCCCACTATGGGTTTAATTACCGCAGAAGTCGGCGCCGGACCCGGACCCAATACCTTTACGGTCGTACTGCAAACCATGCCCAGCGCAGATGTCACAATTCCGATTTCCAGCGGAACACCGACCGAAGGCAGCGTGAATCCGACTTCACTCACTTTCACGACGGCGAACTGGAATATGCCGCAGACTGTTACTGTCACTGGCGTGGACGAAACCGTGATCGATGGCGATGTTCAATATACGATTGTTACCGGAGACCCCACCAGCGGCGATGCCGGGTATGACGCCCTTACTGCCAACGATGTTGCGGATGTTACCGTTACCAACAGAGATGACGATGCATTTATCGCCGGTAAAGCAGCATATGAAAATGCTTTAAATAACTGCGTACTTTGCCATGGCGCTACCGGACTAGGCAATCCAATCATATACGATTTCAATATCGGTCCGGTGAATAACATGTGTGGTGTCATTGACTGTTTAAACGAAGCAGAACTGACTACTTACCTGGAAGCAGAAATGCCTCCAAATGCTGAGGCAAACTGCGACGCTACCTGTGCCAGCAATATTGCCAAATATATGCTGAACAATTTCTCCGTCACACCGTAGCTAACAATTACACCTACTAAAACCCGCTTTTGACCAAAGCGGGTTTTTTTATGGTTTTATCATTATTTATATTCTCCTGCCGTAACACTGCAACAAGATTCGGTAAGTTACAGAAAACAAGTCTGTTTAGATTATTTCGCTACCGCTTATTAACGGCCGGGCTCCCGGATTTAATGCAGAACAGCCCTTGGCGACGAAAAACCTAACTGCCAATCGCATCACATAATCAAAAACTTAAAAAAGTAATACTTAAGAAAATAATTAAAGAGGGATAACCCTCCGGCTACACAATCTTCAGAATTTTGAGAGAAAGGAGCAGACCGTTGAGCGAAAAAGCGGACACAGATCAAGATCTGGACGAGCGACGGACAACAAGCGACCGCAGAGACTTTATCAGCACGTTAAGCGATTCAAGCAAGGAACTGGGCGAATTGGTGATCAAAAAGGACCGTCGCAAAATGCCTGAGCGCCGACTAAATAATATTTCAGTCGAAGAAACCGAAATTGTCGAAGAAGAGTTTCTGGAATACCTGCAAAACTACAAAAATCAAAGTTAGACAGAAATTTCACTGTACTATTTTTACTCGTTCGCAAGGTCACTTCCCGACCCGTTTCAAGCGCCTGAATTCGCACTCATAGATGTGTGCAAGCACGTGAGCGTAAGGATACGCGAATGAAAGTTGGCGCCAAGGATGGCGCCCGCATAGCAAGCGAACTAATGTCTGGTTTCGAACAAAAGCGGTCATTAAAAAGTTTAACTGTCGGCTTAATTAAAATATTCCAAAAGCTTACTGGCATTTTGTCCTCTTAATTGCCAAGACATACATCGTACACCGCCACCCATCGAGCAAACATAGTGAGACGGAACAGGTACTACTTCCCGAGTAGTTGCTTGCTGTACTTGTTGAATAGCAATCTTATCCTGAGGTATATCGAACTGTGGAAGATATACTCTTTTAGGAGTTACAAGTGCATTTGTGTAAAGCCCGCAAGCAGAGCTAAACCGCCGGTCGTGAATTTCGCTATCGTCGTATGGAGTTATAATTTCGTGAATTACCACATCAGGTAATCCTCTTTGCAAGTCTCTACGTAAATTTGCTAAATAGCCTTCTTCGCCATATGAGTTTATTATTACTGTATTCTTATCAACAAATGCCACCACACCGTCTGCATGCTCTAGCCCGCCTTGCTCATCAGAATTTATAAACGCCACATGTTTAATATTGATCAACTTTTGTAACTCTGATCGTGCTTGTTTCTCAGAAATATTATTGTCGCGTAAAAATTTTGTACTTATTACTACATTCCCATGATAGTCATCAACGAAATTTCCCCCATCGTTTAGTAATTTTGTTTCCTTAAATTCTAGTTCGGCCTCTTCTATGATTGTAGCTAGCTGTTCCTGGACTGTATCCGCATATTTCTGTCCTCTATCACCTCCCCCTTGACCAGCAGCTGTATATCGAAACATGACTGGCGCTATTACGTTAGAAAGACTAAAATCACGCATCCAAATATCTAACATCGGAGCTATCACCACGTATTGTTCTCCGACTTTTTCGACATAGTCATCATAAGTGTTTTCATCTACAAAAATTAAAACATTATCGCGATCTTTTATTTGATTTACATACTCAATATGAAAATTAAATATAGCATCAACCTGATTGGCGTAATATAAATCACCCGATAAAGGCGCCGCTAGCACTATTAACTCTTTCTCAGAGTTCATATATGAAATATTTTCCCCCGCCATTAAAAAGTTGTTAACTAGTAAAAAATAAAACAGTGGTAGATAAATATAGTAGTTCATGCGTATCTACTCCGGGCTGAATATTATTATCATAATCGAATGTTTTCTTTGGGACGAAAGCGGGTATTAAACAATATAGTGTATTAGCATTCTATAATATACTGATCTACATTATTCAGCATAACCGCTTTCGTGCCAGAGCACAGGGAAGTGCGAATTGGAGTCGCGTCA
Source organism: Gammaproteobacteria bacterium (assembly GCA_028285655.1). GTDB lineage: Bacteria > Pseudomonadota > Gammaproteobacteria > UBA4575 > UBA4575 > JANQOT01. The sequence continues at coordinate 5,131 of JANQOT010000009.1, read as the reverse complement.
GGGAAGACGCGCTCATATTCATTGAAGGTCCGCTTTCGTACCTGAGCACAGGGAAGTGCGAATTGGAGTCGCGTCAGGGAAGACGCGCTCATATTCGCTGAATCTCTGTGTAACCCATTTAAGTAATAAATTGATGTAAGTCATAATTAAAAAACTTTATTTGAATAATTTACCTCAGACCACCGAATCGTTAGGTCATGTATAGAAACTCAGTTGCTTCAAAAGTGAGAATAAATGACATGTCTCAACCCAATTTCGCAAGAACAGTAGCAAATTTGCATACGACGTTTAAAAGTCGTAAGACGCGCCCTTATAAATGGCGCATCGATCAACTCAAGTCATTAAAAGCAATGACGATAGAAAAGGAGGAAGCAATCTTCGCTGCTCTTAGAGCGGATCTCAGAAAATCAAACTTTGAATCATTCATAGCGGAGACAGGTGAGTGCGTTAATGAGATCAATCATGCTTTGAAACATTTAAAAAACTGGATGAAACCAGAAATTGTCTCGACACCAATAGACAATCAGCCAGGCAAAAGCAAGATTATATATGAACCGCTTGGTGTCGTATTAATTATGGCGCCATGGAACTACCCCTTTATGTTGATTGTATCGCCACTAATTGGCGCTATTGCAGCCGGTAATTGCGTGCTCATAAAACCGTCAGAACTCACGCCAAACACCTCATCATTACTCGCGGAGATTATCCCTGAATATATGGATTCAGATGCCATCAGAGTTATACAGGGAGGGGCAGATGTAGCCAGCAATTTACTCGAACAACGCTTTGACCATATCTTCTTCACAGGCAGCCCTCGTGTGGGCAAAATTGTAATGGCTGCCGCAGCTAAGCACCTTACGCCAGTCACACTTGAACTAGGTGGCAAAAGTCCGTGTATTGTGAATAGTGATGCCGATATACGTGTAGCAGCTAAACGAATCGTATGGGGGAAATTTGTCAACGCTGGACAGACGTGCGTTGCTCCAGATTATGTACTGGCTCATGAATCAATAATTGATGATCTCACGCAGCATATCAAGTCGGTAGTGGCGGATTTTTATGGAAATGATCCGAAGACAAGCCCTGATTATCCGAGGATAGTCAATCAAGCACATTTTGAACGACTCATCGGGTTGATGGACAGTGGAGAAATTGTGAGTGGTGGCCACTCGGATGAAGCCGATCTCTATATCGAACCTACAGTGTTGACCAAAGTGTCCACTGATTCGCTAATTATGAGCGAAGAGATCTTTGGGCCTATTCTTCCTGTAATATCGGTTTCAGGCATCGAAGATGCAATTGGTTTCGTGAATAGTCGGCCTAAGCCATTAGCATTATATCTATTCACTAAAGATAAAGAAGTTCAAAACAATGTAATTTCAGAGACAAGTTCGGGAGGTGTTTGTATTAACGATGTACTTATGCATATGGTTGTACCTGATCTACCATTTGGAGGTGTCGGTCAAAGTGGTGTTGGCGCTTACCATGGCAGAAATAGTTTCATTACATTTAGTCATGCTAGAGCCGTTTTAATAAAATCCACGTTTGGCGATTTACCGTTGCGATACCCTCCGTATACACTATCAAAATTCAAATGGCTAAGACGTTTCGGATAATAATCCTGAATGACCGCTATTGGCCGTAAACCGAACATATAATTCTAGTTACTGTACTGCATCCCAGGATAATATTTATGGATAAAAATTGTTTTTACGATGTTTATTTAAATGAAAAAAGAATAGCAACTGTTGGCCCTAGCACACTTAAACAACTTCATATTTCATTTGGTGTTTCAGACGAAATGCCGCTAGTTAGAGCATCTGGAATATCTGATAAAGAGCCTGGGTTGCTATACATAGAGTGGCTTGAAGAATCTGTTAATTTTGATGATTCATTAAGGATATCGCCATCAAAAGAAAAGGTTGCCTCTAGTCCACGTTTTACCAGAAAACTGAAACGAGGAATAGAAAGCACTGAGGAAGATAGCTACTGTGAGTTTTGTAAGTGTTCTGAAAAAGAAGCTGGTCGGCTAGTTTGGCTAGGGGATAACGCACAAATTTGTGAAGAGTGTGTGATGCATTGTGTTGAATTATTTAAAGAAAACGAATGACCGCTTTTGGCCCGAAAGCGGTCATTGAAGCGAGCAGTAATTCTAAACGGAAGCATCGTCCCTGATGCAACTCTCATTCGCACCTCCTTGTGCTCACTAATTGGTCGTAAGTAGAAAATGAATAGGTAACTTATAGAAAATATGAACGACAATAATGAATCTAACAAAGCGCTAGTGCAGAATTTTATAAATGCTGTTAACAAGCGCGATTGGGATATGCTCGACAACATGGTAGCAGAAGATTTCGCAAGACATAGCTTTGCTGCAGGAGAACCCGCTGTTAAATGCCGGGGAGATTTAATACAGTACTTACGCACGCAAGAATCCATTTTTCCGAAATTCAGGGAAAAAATTTTAGATTTAGTCGCCGAGGGTGATAAAGTCGCAGCCCGCCAACAGTTTAAAGGCACACAGCTCGGGAAAATGGGGCCATATCCTGCATCGTGTAAAGATATGGATATAGAGTATCTAGCTATTTATCGAATTAAAAACGAGACAATTGCAGAAGCCTGGGTTGAGTGGGATAACTACACATCAATGAAGCAACTTGGCCATATGGATATGATCAAACAAAATTAGTGGTCGCTTGATTTCAGAAATAAGCTCGCAAGGTATGCGGGAGAATTTTCTTGGCACTGCACTCCTATTAAAAGGGGTAGCAACTTCGGAGCATCCGTGCTCTCCCGCACACGCATTTAAGACAAGACTTCGGCAATTAAAGTTCACTGCATTGCATAGCTTGCACTATACATTAGGTTAGCGTTTTCCCTGATTCAGGCTCTTATTCGCACATCGCTATGCCTGCGTGCATCCTTGTATGTATAGCCACCTCCTGCTCATTGGCTGAAAACAGACAATATCCAGGTCCGGAATTATACTTTTTGCACCCTTTGTATACCGTAACATTTTTTAGCCACCAACCCGGTCGATACATCATAATATGACTTAACTCACAACAAGACTGCGAATTCAAAATATGTCAAACTATGAATTTGCCTTAGACAATCTCTGGTTTTTAACCAGTTAAAAACGTTACTTTTTGTGCCATGACTTTGCTTTTTACATATTTAGCTATCGCCATCGGAATATCTTTTTTATGTTCTGTATTAGAGGCTGTCTTGTTGTCTATAACGCCCAGTTATGTTGAAAGCATCAGTGCAAAACACCCCAACAGAGGAAAAATGTTATACCGGGTAAAAGACCGCCTGGATCAGTCGATTGCCAGCATATTAATACTCAATACTTTTGCACATACCATGGGGGCTGCCGGGGTTGGCGCTCAAGCAACGAAAATTTTTGGTGTACGTTGGGAAACCGCAATTGCAGTGATATTAACTCTGGTAATCCTATATTTTTCTGAAATAATTCCCAAGACGATCGGTGCAACTTACTGGCGCCAACTTGCTGTTCCGGCCTCCAATATCATCTTTTGGCTGATTAAACTGGTTTATCCACTGATATTAGTTTCAGAACTTATTACCAAGTCATTCAGAAAAGATAAAACACAGGAAGTATCCCGTGAAGAAATAATTGCGTTGGCTTCATTAGGACACCAGATGGGTTCGCTGATCGGCCAAGAGAATGAATATTTGAACAATGTACTTAAATTACGCGAAATCAAGACAGAAGAAATCCTTACGCCTCGTTCAGTCATGCACTGCCTGGATGCCAATTCGACTATAGGCGAGGCGCTGTCATACAAAGAGACACAACAATTTACGCGCATCCCGATATATAAGGATAATCCTGACAATGTGGTTGGCCTGGTAATCAACCGGGATTTATTATTCAAAGAAAGAGAAGGAAAGTCGGATTTGCAATTACACACTCTTGCCAAATCTATAACCCGTGTTTCTGAAAGTCTTCCAGTGCAGCCACTTTTGGATATGTTTATCAAAAAACGGGAACATATGTTTCTGGTTGAAGACGAATACGGCCAGACGGCAGGAATCGTTACACTGGAAGATGCGATTGAAACTATGCTGGGCAGGGAGATTCTGGACGAAACCGACAAAATAGAAGACCTGCAAAAATATGCCAAAGGAAAATACAGAGACAGACTGCGTAGTGACAAAATCAATCAGCAGGACGACACTAATGCATGAGCCGGGTCACCTGTTTAAACAAGACATTAAAATATATCGATTATTTAGCAGATAGCGGATAATCGCTTTTTGAACAGTACGCGTACGCTTGACTACATGAAAAAAGCAGTTCTTATTCTTTGTTCTGCAATAGCTATATCATTAATTACCGCACCCTGGCTGGTTTATAGTTACTCCTTGTCTTTACTGGACACGCTCCCTTCAAAACCGCAACATGCTATTGTGACTGACTCACAGTTATCGCAGCAGTGGGCAGCCGCTGAAAAATTTGTGGCGAAAAACAAGGTGGGAAAAATTACACCCTACTGGAATTACACCTGGCTGTTTGCTGCCATTTCCAACAATGTTTTGTCAAACAAGCATATCGATCCATACACGCGTATTTCGGCGATGGCGTCCGAGATTGCGATTCATCATATGAAAGCAACTAACGTAAAAACAGACAGTACCTTCCGATGGCACATGCTACATGCTAATTTGAGTATCTGGTTGCAAAGAAACTGGGAAGCAAAAGAAATTCTTGTGAAGTATAAGAATTTATAAGTCATGCAACAGCTAATACTGCTGTTTCAAGCAAAATCAGGAATGCCAGGTTGCATCCATTGTTCTGAACAAAACTATAATTGCAACATGCAACCCATTACTGGGATCTAAAACAATAAGGAATGGCTGCGCCATGAATAATTTGCGTGTACTACCAGGTCAGGCCCACATATTTATTTAAGGCACTTTTGTATTGCCTGACCTATTACTGATTTTTTAAAAAAATAAGGAATGGCTACGCCATACTTGATTCGCGCGCAATACCCGCGCGCAAGTGTGGTGGCTATGATTGGACTTGAACCAATGACCCCAGCATTATGAATGCTGTGCTCTAACCAACTGAGCTACATAGCCGTACCATGGATGGAGTCGC
>JANQOT010000003.1 GCA_028285655.1 Gammaproteobacteria bacterium | reverse complement strand
GACGTCAACGTCGGCATGTGGTTGCTATCCATTGTCGTTATCATTTATGTGGCATCGGGCGGGCTGCGAGCAGTTGCCTATGTCGATTCACTACAAGCTATTTTGTTGGCGGTAGGAATCGTCGCAATCGGCTTTATTACGCTGCACTATGTCGGTGGATTTGAAAAACTGAATACTTCCATCGCCGCACTGGCCGCCATCGATGAGAAACGTACGCTCGACGGGTATAGTCATTACATTGCAATCCCGGGCGTGATACAAGCGGTCAGCAACGGGCCATCGGCAATCGGTGGCGCCTGGACCGGGATCATGATTCTTACCTATATGTTTGCGCTGATGGGGATTCAATCTGCACCGGCATTTTCGATGTGGGCGTTTTCGACCAATAATCCCAAGCCATTCGCACCGCAGCAAGTCTGGGCATCTTCATTTGTGATCGGATTTATTTTGATATTTTTTACCGCCATTCAGGGACTCGGCGGTCATTTCCTCGGAGCCGATCTGGATTTTTTACAGGCGCATCCGGAACTCACCAATAATGTCATGGCTGCCGGACTGGGCGGAAAGGATTTAATGGATTCAGCCGGCAAACAAGGCATGCTGGTACCGCAGTTAATCTTTTTACTGGGCGACACTGTTCCATGGTTTGTGGGTTTGCTGGCGGTATGCGCGCTGGCCGCGATGCAATCCACAGGAGCGGCGTACATGTCCACCGCCGGCGGCATGCTAACCCGGGACATCCTGAAACGATTTGTACTACCCGATGCGACGCACGGACAACAGAAATTCTGGGGACGCGTCGGCGTAGTAATTATTGTGGTCGCTGCATTAATAGTGGCAACAACAAGTAAAGACGCATTGGTACTCTTGGGCGGATTAGCAGTAGCCTACGGATTCCAGATGTGGCCGGCATTAATTTCTGTTTGCTGGTGGCCCTGGTTAACCCGCCAGGGTGTTGTATTGGGCCTCATTGCCGGATTAGTGGCAGTCACATTAACTGAAAGCATCGGCTCGCAATATATGCCCTGGGGACGCTGGCCGCTGACGATTCATTCGGCCGGCTGGGGCATTATTTTCAATTTCGGAATCGCCATTCTGATTTCCGCGCTTACACAAAACGCCGCCGACAAAGAACACAAAATGACATTTCATAATTTCCTGCGCGGCAGTACGCAAAAAGCGGAATCACAACGCAAGCCGCTGATCCCGGTTGCCTGGGCGATCACCTTGATCTGGTTTATGTTTGCTATCGGCCCGGGCGCCGTCATCGGTAATACTATTTTTGGCGATCCCAACGATTCCAACACCTGGGTATTCGGCATGCCGTCGATCTGGGCATGGCAGATTATATGGTGGGGCCTGGGCGTGTTTATGATGTGGTTCCTGGCGTATAAAATGAAACTGTCGACCATGCCGGATAAGGAAATCGAGGTGTTGCAGGAAGACATCGGCGATGCACCCAGTAAAAATTAAGCTAAATAATACAAAAAAATTTCAAAGGGCGCTGGCGGCGCCCTTTTTTAACGGCAGTTATTAAATTTTACCAATGAAATGAGTACATATTTTGCAATCTCCGCAGCGGTGCTGGCCATATTATTATATTTTCCCGTCAGTCGTTTAGTATGGGTGTTCAGCGTTCGTCGATTGGAGAAAAAAAAGCAAAATCCGGCTACCGACCAGGAAATAAGTTTTCAGCGTAAGCGTGCCCGCGTTTTGACGATTCCCATCGTGATAATTTTTTCTTGTATTTTTTGTATAAGTATTGGCATCACCCCATAAGCGACTGTTGAATGAAAATACTCTCTCAATGAAACCGGTTAATTTAGTATTGGCGCTTGCAGTAACAGGAATATTTTTATTGTTGCTGAATAACTGGCCGCTAACGAAGCCAGGCGAACAAAAAACAATTGAGGCCGGCAATCGTTATTTCGAAGACGGTCACTACGCAGATGCGAGTAAAAGCTTTGCAGCCATCATCGAGCAGGACCCGAACAACGTCGAAGCTATCAGAGGTCTGGCGCGCAGCTATATGCAAATGGGAAAACAAAACGAAGCGCTGGAATTATTTAATCGAGCCATCGCGATAACGCCGAATTATGCGCCCAGTTATGCCAACCGCGGCATTTTGCACGATCGTATGCAGCAATACCCACTGGCAATCGCAGATTATCGCCGCGCGCTGCAACTACAACCGGATCTGGCAAAAGGCCCGGGCTGGCTAACTCGTTTTTTACGTAATCAGGCGGAACGACCTCCCAGCATTCTCGACCGTCTGAATTATTTGCAACAGGAGTTGCAAAAACCTGAAACCGAGCAGCTGCTGCAAATGCCGGAAAAAGATCAACAACAGCGTCCGTATAAAATAGACAGTCAATAAATGCAGATTTTCGACAGCCATTTTCATATTATCGATCATCAATATCCGCTAAGGTCTAATCATGGTTTTATGCCAGATGAATTTCTGGTGGAAAACTATCGACATGCGATGCAACCTCAAAATATTATCGGTGGGGCAATTATCTCCGGCTCATTTCAAGGCTTTGATTTTTCCTACGTCGAACCCGCCTTGCATAAGCTTGGTCCCGCATATGTCGCGATCATACAAGTTCAAACTGATATTCGGGAAGAAACAATAGCAAAACTGGATACACTTGGCGTCAGAGGAATCCGCTTTAATCTGGTTCGCGGCAACAGTATCAGCAATGACGAAATTCATGACCTCGCCAGCAAAGTGTTTTCGGCCGCCGGTTGGCATAGTGAGTTTTACGTCGATGCAACAGGTTTAAACAATCTGCACAGCATCTTACCCAGGTTACCGGCTGCGAGTATTGATCATTTAGGGCTATGCCAGTCCGGGTTCGGGAATTTGATTCGACTAGCTGACGCAGGCATAAAAATAAAAGCCAGTGGATTTGGTCGTGTAGATTTTGACGTAAGTACGGCGCTGCAAAAAATTCATCAAACGAACCCGCAGGCGCTCATGTTCGGCAGCGATCTTCCCGGCACGCGCGCACCCCGCAAGTTCTCCCCGCAGGATATCAAGTTAATTGAAAATTCGTTTACGTCGACCGACGCGAAAAGGATATTATACAAAAACGCACTGGAATTTTATCGCATTCACTTATAACGTTGCTTAACGCGTGATCGCATCCATAAATTGCTCTTCGGATATTTCGCCACGATCGAAGTACAAATAAAATAATTGCCGCGCACGCTTGTCATTATTGACCAGTCGCTTTAAAAATTTACGCATCAGCACTGATTTTTCAGAATTCCGTTCGACTTGTGATAATGCCATGACTCAAGTTCCTTTTGAGGTAACATAATCAAAACATAGCGCAAGCCGGTTTGTCTGGTAACAATATTAGGTACCAGTGGAATCGATTCACCGACTAAAAAGCCGCTATAATTAACAAATAATTTTTTTACGATTCGCCAATACTAAAATCCATGAAAAAGCCACTTGTCATTTTGCTGATTATTGCACTGGCATTATTTGCCGTGGACAGAGTGGCTGCGTATTTATATGTGCCCAAGCCCGGCGCAACCGAAATCATCATTTACACTACCCAATGGTGCCCGTACTGCAAAGCTCTGCGTAACACACTTAGTCAGTACGATATTCCATTTACCGAACACGATACCGAGAAATCCATTCAGGGAATTTTGGGATTTTGGGCCTTGCGGGCACGCGGTGTGCCGGTATCGGTTATTGGCGAGGAAATTATATATGGTTATGATGGCCAGAAAATTACCGACGCTCTGGTTAGCTCCGGATATGAAATTCCTGCAAGTTGGGATAATTAACGTTACGGCTTTACTTAACAGGAGAGTATTTTAATGAAACTACCTTCGCCATTAGGATTATTAGCGTTACTGATATGCAGCATTACAATTTTGGCCGGCTGCTCTCCTGAAGTCGGCAGCGAAGCCTGGTGCAAGCAAATGGATGAAACTCCCAAAGGCGACTGGTCGGCCAATATGGCGGCTGACTACGCCAAGTATTGTGTATTTAAAATGCAGGATAAATAAAAATCTATATTCCGGACACGTCTCTATTTCGCCACCGCAACCAGCTTTTTGCGTACCTGCTGGCCGACTTGATATGTTGTAATTTCATATTTGCCTGCAATTCTTCCTCCAGCTGTTTTCGTTTCGCCGGATTTTTACGAGTACCGATTAACATCCATTTATAACCCTGTATGACTGCAGCCGGCCGGCCTTTACCGTAAAAATCAATTTCGCATAAATACAAGTAAGCCTCTTGCTCCTGATCCGCGTCGTCTCTTTGTACAATCATTTCAAAGATACGTCTTGCGCTATGGTAATTTTTTTTCGTCCCGATGCCTGCATAATAGTATTTACCCAACCATCTGGCAGCTTCCTGATGGCCCTCGTATGCTGCGTATCGGTAGTACTGATAGGCTTTCTCAAATTTTTCTTCTAGTCGATAGCTCTCGGCAATCTGAAACTGCTGAACTGCATATTCTTCAGATTGCTTCATGGCTGACATTTGCACAATCGCAGCAGGAGGAACACATCCGCCCAAACACAGCAAATGCGCCAGCGCTACAACAATAACCTTATGTTTATAATCAACACGCACTGTCTTACTAAATATGTATAGAGCCAATAGAATAACGCCGGTAGATGTTTAAAGTTTGGTTGCACTCATACTGGTACAATAAAAAAATATACTACGCATGTACATCGAATATATTTTGGTTCAAAATCGCTGACTAATCACGCATCCGGGAGAAATCAATTGGCTGACATTCCGCTGTATTTGCGCGTCGGTAAGGGAGAAACTATCCAGCAGATTCGGCTCAATCGAGCCAATCGCCACGGATTGATCGCCGGCGCCACCGGTACCGGCAAAACGGTAACTCTGCAAATTCTGGCGGAAGGATTTTCCCAGGCCGGAGTGCCGGTCTTTGCTGCAGACGTAAAAGGCGATTTAAGCGGCATCAGCCAGGCGGGCAAGGAAAAACCGAAACTGATCAGCCGCGCTGCCGAAACCGGGCCGGAAGACTATACTTTTCGCGGTTACCCGACCATCTTTTGGGATTTATTCGGCAAAAAGGGACACCCGATTCGCACCACAGTCTCGGAAATGGGTCCGTTATTGCTGTCACGCCTGCTGGAACTTAACGATACACAGGAAGGAGTATTAAACATTGCCTTTACAATCGCCGACGACGAAGGAATGTTGTTACTCGACCTGAAAGATTTACGCGCCATGTTAAATTTTGTCGGCGAGAATTCATCGACTATAAGTACACAATACGGCAATGTCAGCAAAGCGTCTGTCGGCGCTATTCAACGCCGGTTGCTGGTACTGGAACAACAGGGCGCAAAAAAATTCTTCGGTGAGCCCGCGCTGGAACTGGATGATTTTATGCGCTGCAACGAGAGCCATCAGGGATACATTAATATTCTTTCCGCGCAAAAATTGATGCAAACCCCGCGGCTGTATGCCACTTTTCTGCTGTGGCTGCTATCTGAACTATTTGAGGAATTACCCGAAGTCGGCGACCCGGACAAACCGAAACTGGTGTTCTTTTTTGATGAAGCGCACTTGCTGTTTCAGGACGCACCAAAAGCGCTGGTTAAAAAAGTCGAGCAGGTGGTGCGGTTAATTCGATCCAAGGGTGTCGGTGTCTTTTTTGTAACACAAAACCCGATGGATGTTCCCGAATCGGTATTGGGCCAATTGGGTAATAGAGTGCAACATGCGTTGCGGGCGTTCACTCCCAAAGACCAGAAAGCAGTAAAAGCGGCGGCACAAACATTTCGCACCAATCCCAATTTAAACACCGTCAAAGTCATTACCGAACTTGGCGTGGGCGAAGCACTGGTTTCGGTGCTGGACGAAAAAGGCTCACCGACTATTGTTGAGCACACCAAAATTCGGCCACCGGAATCGAGAATGGGTCCGGCGACCGCTGCTGAACGTAATCAAGTCATTGCAGCAAGCCCGATTCTGGATAAATACGAGGAATCCATCGATCGAAAAAGTGCATTTGAATTGCTGACTGCCAGAGCGGAAAAGGCGGCAAAAGAAGCCAGCCAACCGGAGCGTCAGCGCAAATATAAACGCCCCGCCGCCAAAAAGAAAAAAACCCGTCGCAGCAGCAGTCGCTCCACAACGAATACCGTCATTCGCAGTGTCACGAAAATTGTTACCTCGAGGATGGGGCAACAACTGGTTCGCGGCATTCTTGGTTCCTTGTTTAAAGGTAAATGAGTTTTTTAGCATGGATGATACCCTGAAAAAATTTCTGGCAACCAATCCGGCAGCGCTGGATTTAAGTTCGTTACGTTTTCCGAAACCATCGGATGCAAGCGCGTCTCAACTGGCGGCTAACGCCAATGAAAATGCTTATCAGTCGGCGCGCGCATTACTGCAGCGTTTATCGCAAACAGTGGGCGAATGGCGACAACAACTGACCGACGATGTCCAGCCTGCCATTCTGGCGATTTTAAACGGCGGCATTCAAATCGAGGTCGAACGCATGGCGCAGGAAAGCTTTCACGGTATTCGTATCGAAGGATTGTTAAATGGTAATCCCTGTATGCTGTTATCGCATCAATCCAGCGTACAACTGCTTTGTTATGTCCAAAAAGTGGAGAAAAAACAGTTTCGACGCAAAATCGGTTTTATTATCGATGGCGTGGAAACAGAAGCGTGAAGCTGTAGCTACCCTTGCTGAAACTGTTTTATTCCTGCGAAAACATTTCCTGTAAATATTTCTGCATTAACTCCCAGGAATTCTTATCCGCTTCTTCGTCATAACTCAATGGCATGCTGTATAGTTCGGCAAACTGATCCGCGGCAGGATTGGTAAAACTATGTTCTACGCCTTCATACACAATTAGCTCGTAATCGGCTTTGGCCGCTTTCATTTCTTCTTCAAACGCTTGCACCTGTTCGGCTGGAATAAATGCATCGGCCTCGCCATGAAATACTACGACTTTGGCAGTAACTTCTCCTTGTTTTGCCGGCGTTTTGGTCGACAGCGAACCATGAAAACTGACCACCCCTTTTAAATCAGCCCCGGCGCGCGCCATATTTAATACTACGCCGCCGCCGAAACAGTAACCGATTGCGGCGATGTTATTTGCATCGACATTATCCTGCTGCTTTACTAATTTAACTGCGGCATGAAATCGATCGTGCAACACTTCCTGATTACTCATCGCTTCCTGCATAAATTTTTTGGCATCGTCGGGATGGTCGGCAACTTTACCGTCGCCGTACATATCCAGCGCCAACGCCACATACCCCAGCTCTGCCAGCATTTCTGCGCGCCTACGCGCGTACTCATTGTGTCCCCACCATTCATGTACCACCAGCACTGCCGGACTCTTGCCGGAAACATCGGCACTGTGAGCCAGATACCCGTTTAACGTTGTTCCGTGCACCTGGTAGCTGATTTCTTGTGTAATAATTTCCGCATGTGCCAACGGCAGTAACAACATTGCAACCCAACCGCAAACAAACAAAGGTAATTTCATATTTTTTCAGGTAAGTTAAGGTTGCCGCATTATAACAACGCTTAAACAATGAGAAATAATGTCGACACGATTTAACAGCAAACAGGACGCCAGAGAATACGTCTGGTCTACATTGGCCGAACAGAAAGTCGCCGCTTTTCCTTTTCCGGTCGAGGGTAGAATTCCTAACTTTACCGGTGCACGAAAGGCTGCCGAGCGGCTTTTACGTCATCCGGTCTGGTCTTCTGTAAAACGGGTGAAATGCAATCCTGATTCGCCGCAACGTGCGCTCCGTCTGGAACTACTGAAACGGGGTATTTCTTATGTGTTCCCCACCCCCAGATTAAAAGGCGGCTTTTATCTGTTTGACCCGGAAAAAATTCCGCAGGATCAATATTCACAGGCAGCCGCACTAAGCACTTGTATGGCATGGGGTCAGCCAATCGCTTTGCATGAACTTCCCCCGATTGACCTCGCGGTCACCGGTTCGGTCGCAGTGACTGAACAGGGGTATCGTTGCGGCAAAGGCCATGGATACGGCGATATCGAATATGCGATTTACATGGAACTTGGGCATCCGCCGGTGCCGGTCGTAACCACGGTACACGATCTGCAGTGCGTGGATTACTTTCCACCCGCCGCACATGACTTGTCGGTCTCGATTATCGCAACACCTACCACACTGCTTGAAATCGATATCGAGAATGCACCACCGGCGGGCATTCGCTGGGAACTGCTTACTGAATCGGACTTCGATGCCATGCCGATACTGGCGGAACTTCAATCCCGCTCGAACCAGTCTTAATTCACATTTATTCGGCAATTTGTCGGTAAAAATTACCTTCGACCTGGTTAAAAATTAGTGCATTTATTTTTATACGCAACAACAGTGCGTTACTGAATTTAACTCACTTAAAAGAATTATTACATATTATTTATTATTTGACTTATTAACTATTTGTTATAGAATGCGCCCATGACACTTGAAGAAATTATTCTTTTTTGGATCATCCCCATTGTCGCCTTTGCGGCGTTTACGGTCTGGGCCAACGCGAAACTGTTTAAATAAACAGCCGCATTACGTTCTATCTTTCCTGAAACGCATTTTGAAAGCCCCGGTATACGGGTTTCAACAAGTAATCCAGCACGGTCTTTTCCCCGGTACGTATATCGGCCTGTACGGTCATACCCGGAATTAATTTGTATCGATCGGGGTGCGAACCCAGGTATTTTTTCGCCAATTTAATCTGTGCCTTGTAGTATGGCCGCTGCTCCTCATCAAAATAAGTGGACGGGCTAATCGTTTCGACGGTTCCCTGCACGGTACCGAATCGTTGGGGGTCATAACTGCCGACTTTGATTACCGCCTCCTGGCCGACGTGGACATGACCGATATCCTGGGTCGACACTTTCGATTCGACAACCAGTTCTTTATCGATCGGAACTATTTCCATCAACACCTGGCTGGGTTCGATGACCGCTCGAACCGAATTGACCGATAAGTTGGTAATATACCCGGCTACCGATGCACGAATACGCAATCGATCCACTCGGTCTCCGTGCTTCACCAGTTGTTCTTTTAGTTCCGCCAACTCTGCGGCGACCTGACTGGCTTCCAGTTTAATTTGTTCATCGAACTTTTTATTCAGCTCGGCTAACGATTGTTCAGCTTCGTTGATGGAAGCACGTGTCACGGCGAGATTGGCTCGACTTTGAATATAATCGGTACGCACTTCCGCTAGCTCTGCCTGACGATCCAGCACTTCGGTTTTTGAAACAACTCCCTTGTTGGCCAGGCCGGCACGAATTTCCACCTGCTGCTGCAATACTTTTAGTTCCTGCTTTAATGCCCCGACTTTTTCCTGCTCACGATTGAGCTCTTTTTTGCGTTGCCGTACACGTGCTTTGGCTGTTTGCATCTGTGCTTGCTGACTTTTTGTCTGTGCCAGATAGGCGTCGTATTCACTGGTCGCCAGTCTGGGAAACTCATCGGCGTATTCGTCGAACACCGGTGCTTCATTTTCAAGCAGCGCACGCAAACGAATCTGTTTAAGCATGAGCGCGACATTGCGGCTGCGTAACTGATCATAGTCGGATTCCGCTGCAATCGGCGCAACATGTAACAATACCTCACCCTGTTCCACCAGCTCTCCGTTGCGCACGGAAATTTCTTTAACTATACCGCCTTCAAAATGCTGCACGATATGGTTATTGCCCTGCGGCACAATTTTTCCTTCTGATATTGCGACTTCGTTTACCGGTGTAACATATGTCCAGATTACGAACGCGATCACCAATACTACCGTGGCGGCAATACCTACGCTGACTACACCGGGAGCATCTGATTCTTCCAGTTGTATCGACTGCGCAATATAGCGCGCGCGTGCACGCGGCAATTCTGCTTTGTTTTGAGAATTTGCGGTTTCCTGTTCGTTAGTCATGTCACTTTGCTCCATAAATTGCCGGTAACACTTCTTGCGGTGTTCCTACAAGTTTTACCATTCCCTGCGAAAGCAGTACCACTTTATCCGCCAGCTCAATATGACTGGGACGATGGCTTACCATAATAATGGTCTGCTTTCCTTTTCTTTCTGTTAACTGTTTGATTAAACGACGGTCGCTCACCATATCCAATGAATCAGAAGGCTCGTCCAGCAATAATATCGGTGCCTGGCGAATATAGGCACGAGCCAGGCATATACCGTGAATCAGGCTGGCGGAAAACTTTACTGAACTGGTCTCGCCTACCAGGGTATCGAATCCTTTCGGCATTCTTTCAATCGAATCCAGAATATCCGCAGCACGCGCGGCTTCCATAATTTCCTCGTCGGTGGCCAATGGATTAGTCAAACGTAGATTTTGTGCAATCGTTCCTCTGAACAAGGTCGGTTTTTGCGGCACATAAGCTATTAATCTGCGCAGGTCGGCTGCATTAAACTGGCGCACATCAGTACCGTCGATGGCCAGCACCCCGCTTTGCGCGCGATACATGCCGGCAATTAATTTAAGAATTGTCGATTTACCCGAACCGTTCTCTCCGACAATGGAAATAAATTCGTTCGGCGCAACATCGATACTTACACCCAGCAACGCCGCATCCGACTTGGGACCGTAGCGAAAGCTGACGCGGTCAAACCGCACCTGGCCTTTTATGTTGGGCATTAGTAATTCCGTTTTGTTACCCACTGTCTCGGAGTTCAGCTTCATCAACTGATTAAGTTGTTTGATACTTTGCGCAACCTGGTCAATTTGTAATACCGACAAACAAATTCCCTGTAACGGCGACAGAACTCGCCATAGCAACGCCATGACGGCAATCAGGATTCCGATGGTAATTTCGCCATTCATCACTTTCAGCGTGCCGATTGTTAATACGGCGATCCCTGCCAACGACATCAACGACTGGCTGACACTGTTAATTACCGAGTGTTTCATGGAAGTTTTGTAAGAAGCCAGCATTGCCTGGCCGGACACTTCGCGGAATATTTCCTTCCAGGCTCCCTCCGCACCCAATGCTTTTAGTTCGCGCAAGCCGGAAAAAGTATCCATTAACAATCTTTGCCGGGCCGTTCGAGCCTGCCCCGCGTACTTAAGATCTTTGCTTAAACCCGGATACCATACAACCGACAATACGATATACACCACCACCATAATCAGGGGGACATACGCTATTTCACCCGCTAACAACCAAAGCACAAAAATAAAAAACAACACAAACGGCAGTTCCAGAAACAGACTGGCAGCCGAGCCGGAAAACAGATCCCGTACCGATTCAAACTGTTTTAAACGCGACAACTGCGAAGATACAGATGCGCGTTCCGTCAATTGCGGCGGCAAATGCAATAACTTTTTAACCGTCTCGACACCGATGATATAATCAAGACGACCTGCCACCATACCAATTGTTTTGGAACGCAAAGTTCGCAATACCAGCTCAACACCCAAAGCGATGGATAAGCCACCGATCAAGTACGGCAAACTACTTAAAGACCTGGCACCGATTACATTATCGTAGACCACCATAATAAAAAGCGGTACGGCCAACGCAATAATGTTCAATATGAATGTCATCGCTAACAAATGTTTAATCAGCTTTCTGAAATGACTGACCGTATCACCGAACCAGCTTTCGGCATTCTGATTAGATACCGGCAAAGCGTGTGTCGGGCGTGTATCTGTAAACAGATACACTTTTCCCTTGTAATGCTCGATGCTTAGCTCGCGACTGTCTTTTTTAACTGCATCAAACAAAAATACCTTGTCTGCTGTTTTTTCCAGCAGCACCCAAACTTCTCCCTGCTCCCCTACGAATAGGGCGGGCAGCAAATCGTCACTTAGCTTGTCGATAGACGTGTTCGATTCGTCACTTTCATAACCCAGGGTCACCAATAAATTTCTCAAATCGACCAAGTCGATTTGATCCACATAATGCGGCAAGGCTTCGATCAGCTCTCTTTGATAAGTTCGCCAGCCCAATGCATTCAGCAAAGGCACTATGCATGCAGCAAATGGCGAGATTTCCTCAATCTCATCCAGTCTGCCCGCACGAATGGCGTTGCCCAGTTTTTCGGAGACTGGCAATTCGTCAACAAATGGAATATTGGCGGTATCTTGCATGTTTTATTCCTTATGCCGACCGTGGCAGTGGTTGTGTTGACTTATTGCTGTTTGCCGGCGTTTTCTGCTCTGACAACCATGGCAACTGTATCAGCTCGCCGTCTGCCAACATGTAATTTTTTTGGCACAAACGCAGCATCGAAGGCCGGTGCGAAACGATAATCATCGTATATTGTTCGCGCATATCCGCCAGCATGCGTAATAGCAATCTGTCGTGATGCACATCCAGCGATGAATCTGCATCGTCGAACAAAATTATTTTTGGTTCACCAAATGAAAGACATCCGACCAGCGAGCGCACCATAATAATTTGCTGACGCACACCGACCGGTATGGAATCATAATTCGTTCCGCTTACATGCGTATCCAGCCCTTCAGGTAAACGCATGATGACTTGAGTTAAACCCAGCTTGTCGGACACTTCCAAGGCGCGATCTACGGCCACGCCCTCGCGAAACATGGTCATGTTTTCCAGAATCGTGCCTTCGAAAATAACTCCGTGCTGAGGAATGTAACCGATCTGCGCACGCATCGAGGAACGATCCAGTGAGCGTATATCTCGACCGTCAATTTTTATTTCGCCCTCAGTGGGCGACATAAAGCCCATCAATAAATCGACTAATGTACTTTTACCGCTACCGTTGGCTCCGGTAATACCGACGGATTCACCCTGTTCTATTTTAAGCGATATGCCTTTCAATAATTCTCCCGGACTGCCTTCATGTTTAAAATGAAGGTTGTTTATTTCTATATTGCCCTTGATCTGTACTTTATCGACCTGGTCGGCAATCGCTTCTTTGGGAAGGCTCTTTAGTTCATTCAGTTTTTCTTTGGCGATACTCACGCCCTGCAATTGTGTCCACAACCCCATCGCCTTTAACGCCGGTTGCATAACACGACCGGAGAGCATGGTGCCCGCCGCCAGCGCGCCTACTGTAAGGTCCCCCTGAACCACATGGATGCTGCCAATTCCGACAAAACTCATCATCACCACTTGCGAAAAAGTGGCGCCCACACTTTGAATTACACTGTTGATTCGACTTAACTCGTATACAGAACGGGCGGAGTGACCCTGCAATCTTTCCAGTCTGCGCATCATCGGCGCTTCCAGCGCCATTGATTTTACAATGTGCATGCCTTGCAAAACCTCGATCAGGAAATTCTGCTTTCTTTCGCCTGACTCTGACTTGTCATTCAGAGTTTCTTTTAACTTTTTCCCCATAATGTAAGAAACAATCGCGAATACCGCCATTACAGTTAGGGGAACAAACACAAGCTCTTGTGCAAATATCCAGATCAGCAATAGAAACACCGCCACGAACGGCAAATCAACGAGCATTAAAATGGTCTGACCGGAATAAAACTCGCGTACTTGTTTTACTGCATCCACTTTATTTAAATAACGACCAATTGTTTTGCTTTCAAATTTGACCAGGTCGGCATGCAGAATATGATTTAGCAGATCCATGGTATTGGCGTGCTCGAACTGCGCGCCTTTCCAGGCCAGAATGGTGGAACGTGCAATGCGCAAAAATAGTTCGATTAACGTTGCAAACAATAACGCGCTGATCATCAACGCAAACGTATCTAATGCATTATTGGGAAGAATGCGATCGTATACCTGCAATATCACCAAAGGTAAGGCAAGAGTAGTGATATTCAGAACGAGCGATGCCAGTAAAACATCCGCACGTCGCCAGTGATCAGGCGCAGCTTGTAGTTTCGAGTTATTAGAATCCATTTATCTCTTTAACCGCCAATCAAATACGGATTGTTAATTGCTTAACAATCACCAATAGATGCACATTTGCGACTCGTCGAGTAATCGCAGGTTTGTGTGGGTTAACGGCTAAAAACGAGAGATAATTAGTATCTTTAGAGGAAAATCGACAATATACCGACGGATGTTATCGATTGACTACAGTCTGTTCTGCGAAATGAATTTTTTTTAACGAAATTTATTTTTCAGCGATAAAGGGTAGAAAATCGAGGTTAAACGCAAACACGTTACCATTCGAAATGGTCCGCATATCGCAGAATCACTTGTTGATCCTCTTCGCATTGAAAATTATCAGCCTCCAACTCAATAGGAGCCAACGGCGCATTATGCTCGACGAGATGCTCTTCTCTGACGTCGACATGCCAGGGTGAATCTATATCGGAATCCTGCTCTGCAGAAACTTCCATATCTATAGCATCGGTCCAGTATTCATCTTGTTTGTATAAATCATCGACTACCGGAATACTGTCAAAAACATTGTGCCCTGCATTTTCAACTATTTGCTCGACCTGGGTATCCGTTACCGGCGTAAGTTGTGATTTTTTTTCTGCCATGGATTTTTGTATTGAAATTATTATTAAGTAGCTGCGACCCGGTTACCACTCGATGTTTTCAATATTATCAAAGGACAATTGCGTGCCGTCGTCGAATTGAATAACGCCGGATACGTCCGCTCCCAGCTCAAGCAGCCCCGCATCGATATCGTAATCAACCATCTCCCCGTTCACTTCAATCTGCCATGGACTGGCGGGATCGGTTGCGCCTGCGATGTCATACTCAATGGATATCGTATCGGTCCAGCTATTACCAGCACCGCCGTCGATTACATCCGCACCATCGCCCTGTTCAAAGATAAAGATATCGTTACCGTCACCACCGACAAGCACATCGTCTCCTGTTCCCCCGTCCAGGACATCATCTCCGTCAAACCCGTAAACGATATCCGTACCGGAAGTGCCCGATATGGTTTCCGAACCGTTACTGCCCATTTGAAAACTAACGTTTTCTGAATAAGTATTTCCCGATGAGTCGGTAACCATAACCGTCACGGATTGACCATCGATTGCACTTACATTTACACCACCGCTTTCATTTTCAAAATAGTTAATATTGCCGTTCTCTTCACCGACAAACATGTCCATGTCGCCGTCGCCGTCAATATCGGCAAATTCCGGTGTGGAGTCGGTCCCCACATCCACTCCGTCAAATGGATTATTCGAACCGGTTTGTTGTGTATAGCTTGGGTTGGCTGCATCACCGGTATTTTCAAAATAATTCAGATTCCCCGCATCTTCACCCACTACCATATCCAGATCACCATCCCCGTCGATATCGGCAAACGCAGGATTCGCATCAGAACCTATATCAATTCCATTAAACGGGTTATTGGAACCGGTTTGTTGCACGTAGTTTGGATTGGTCGCACTACCGGTATTTTCAAAGTAGTTTATGTTGCCGTCATTTTCACCGACAATAGCATCCAAATCGCCGTCATTATCAATATCTTCAAATGTCGGATTTGCATCTCCCCCGACATCAACTCCGTTAAACGGATTATTTGATCCGGTTTGCTGACTGTAACTAGGATTGGAAGCGGTCCCGGTATTCTCGAAGTAGTCCAGGTTTCCATCGTTGTCCCCGACGACCACATCTTGATCGCCGTCGCCGTCCATATCAACAAAAGTCGGTCTCGCATCAATACCGATATCGACACCGTTTAATGGATTATTCGAGCCGGTTTGTTGTACAAAGTTAGGATTCGTACTGCTACCCGTATTTTCGAAATAATTCATATTGCCGGCTTCTTCGCCGACAAGCGCATCCAAATCACCGTCGTTATCAATATCTGCAAATGTCACTCGCGCGTCCGACCCGACATCGATACCGTTCATTGGGTTATTACTGCCGGTTTGCTGTACAAATCCCTGCGATCCGCCATTCACTCTGATTTCGCCGGTATTGCTGTCAATTGAAAACAATCCGCCCGCATCATCGGTCAAAGAAAAAGTATAACTTTCTCCATCAGCTGTATTTATCACTTCCGAAACAGAACCGACCACAGACCCGGCAGCGATTAGGTCTACACCACCCGCACTAGTCGTTTGCAGATTACTGTTGCCGACAAAATTCAACCCGGTCGGCGCCGGATCATTATTTTCAAAAACAGTTAACGATAATGTATCGGACACACTTGCACTTGCGCCGGTACTGGTTTCCGTCGAAGTCGCCGTTACGCCAATATCCAGGCTGCCCGTAAACGAGTCGCCCAGATTCAACGTCAGGCTGCTTAATTGCGAAGCACTGACTTCTGCACTTCCACCACTGATACTTATAGTGGTCCCACCACTGGATAATACGGCACCATCCGGTAAACCCGACAATTCGATGGTAATCGTTTCTGAACCGTCGTTATCCACCAGCGAAGCGTTAATTAATGACGATAAATCAATATTATCGCCGGCGGCAAAACCACTGGATTCGCTTAACTGAATATCGTCAATCAGTGCTCCACGTCCGTTTACATTCATGGTTCCGATATCTGTGAAAACCAGCTGCACATCGCCACCGGTACCGATAAAATTAAACGAATGTGTTTGCCAGGTAAGTTCGCTTACCGTGTTTCCGTCCCAATCGACCTGTAAAGTTTTGAGCACATTGCCGGTATTGACATCTATTGCCTGCACCATGAAATCTGAGTACTGTTCGTCGCCGGGACGCGGTGAAGTCTGGAAACTGAGTTCATAAGGGTTTCCTTCTTCAGTGGAAATTGTTCGTTGAACAATACTGGCGTCATCAAAATTGGTCGCCTGATTTAACTCGATGAACTGGTCGCCATCGGCGGCATCGCCTGGGTGTTGACCTTCATGTCG
>JANQOT010000001.1 GCA_028285655.1 Gammaproteobacteria bacterium | reverse complement strand
AAGGCGAAGGCTTTGCAATCATTGCGAATGAGTCTAGAAAACACAAATATTATCAAATAGATGACGAAGTTACTTCAGGTGTTAGATTAAGTGCAGTTTTTAACGATTATGTGCTTTTGAATCGCGGCGGGCGCAGTGAAAAATTACGTTTGCCCAAAGCCACATTAAACGGGCTTAACCAGCCGTTAAACCCAAGCCCTATTAATAACAACAGACGTTCGGCTACTCCCGCAACTACTGCGCGAAGTCCACTGGCCGCCGCACCCGGCCCGGCATCCGAGGAGGAAAACCTCGGTTCGACTTTGGCGAACTTGCGTCAGGAGTTGACCAAGAATCCTGCCTCGATCGGCAAATTTATGCTGATCACGCCGGAAAACGATACTCAATCAGGCAAGTTCAAAGGCTTTCGAGTTCAGCCCAACCAGGAGTCGTCCGCCCTATTCTACGACCTGGGTCTGATGGATAATGATTTAGTTATATCGATCAATGACATAACACTGGATAACCCGAATAAAGGCACCCAGGTATTTCAGCAATTAATCAATGCGAAAGAACTGGCAATGACGGTGCTGCGTGACGGCACGGAAATCACCCTGCTTCATAACCTAGAATAGACCATTCACCCCCAAATTTGATGATTTGATCATAAGTTGCCCCATAATCAGATGCTTATCACACTTTTAAAACACCTCAATTTCAGGGTGCAATTAATGTGTAATCTCTCTACGCTGCAATTTTGTCAGAAACAGACATAATTATAATGAATCGAATTCAGACCCTTTCTCATCCCGTTCGCTGGCTCACCGCGCTGTGCCTGATTTGGGTATTGTCGTTCTCCGGCCTGAACGCAGAAACGGGTGTGACGCTGAATCTCAAAGACGCCGACATTCAGTCTTTTATCGAAACGGTTGCGGAAATCACCGGTAAAAATTTCGTGGTCGATCCGCGGGTGAAAGCCAAAGTGACTGTGGTTTCGGCACGCCCGATGGATCGAACCGAAATCTATCAGGTCTTTTTATCAGTTCTGCAGGTGCACGGTTTCGCAACAGTGGAAGTCGGCGAAGTGATTAAAATTCTGCCCGATGTAAACGCCAAGCAAGGCGCAGGAAATGTCGTCACCAACAACGCCAGCGTCAAGGGTGACGAACTGGTTACGCGCGTAATTGAAATCAAGCATGTTGCCGCAGCGCAAATGGTGCCGATTCTTCGGCCGCTGGTTCCACAGCAAGGTCACCTGGCCGCGTACCCGGGGAGTAATGTTCTGGTGGTATCGGACCGCGGCGCCAATATTTCCCGCCTGGAAAAAATTATTCGCAAAATCGACCGCCCCGATGCACAGGAAATCGAAGTCATTCCATTGCAACACGCATCGGCCAACGAAGTCGTGCAAATTCTGAATTCATTACGCTCTGCTTCCGGTCAGGCCGCCGCGCAAACACCCGGCGCACCAGTGCTGGCCGCGGACGAACGCACTAACAGTATTTTATTGTCCGGCGACAGCACTTCACGCGTACGCATTCGCGGCTTGATTGCGCATCTGGATACCCCGATCGAAGGTTCGGGCAATACCCGTGTGGTGTTTTTACATTATGCAAAAGCGGAAGAAATTGCACCGATTCTGCTGGGCATTACCGAATTCGAGAATGCCGAAGGCGGCACTTCTGCCAGTGCGTCACGCGAAGATGTCGATATTCAGGCGGATGAAACCAATAATGCGCTGGTCATTACCGCTCCGCCGGCAAAATTTGAAAGTATTCGACGCGTCATCAGCCAACTGGATATTCGTCGCGCGCAAGTTCTGGTTGAAGCCGTTATTGCAGAAGTATCCACCGACCTGATGAAAGAACTGGGTGCAGAAGCGTTTTTAGTTCCCACCGGTGCTGATCCGGACGGACCGGCAATTTCTTCGATCAATACTGGAAATTTACTGAACATTTTACAAAATCCGTTTTCGATCGGTCAGGGATTATCCCTGGGTGCAGCCGACCTGGCGGGCGATACGCAATGGGGCTTTTTGTTGCGTGCGCTGGAAGGTGACGCCTCCACCAATATTTTGTCCACGCCTACGCTGGTAACACTGGATAACGAAGAAGCGGAAATTGTCGTGGCACAAAATGTTCCGTTCATTACCGGACAATTTACCAATACCGGCAGCGGTACCGATTCTGCGGTGAACCCTTTTCAAACCATCGAGCGTCAGGACGTCGGTATTACGCTGCGCATCACACCGCAAATCAACGAAGGCAACAGCGTCAAACTGGATATCGAACAGGAGTCTTCCAGTATTTCTTCTTCCAGTGTCGCGTCAGATTTAATTACCAACGAACGCAGAATTGCAACTTCGGTACTGGTGGATGATCGGGATATCCTGGTACTGGGTGGTCTGACCCAGGACGATCACCGCGACACTGTCACCAAAACACCGTTACTTGGCGACATTCCATTACTGGGACATTTATTCAGGTCCACACAAACCACCAAGACTAAACAAAATCTGATGGTCTTTATTCATCCGGTCATTTTACGCGACGCCGAAAGCGCGACGCTGGCAACCGACTCCAAGTATAATTACCTGCGTACACGTCAACTGGAATCGAAAATCGAGGATCGTGGTTTGATTAAAGATAATTTTGCCAGATTTCCGGACTTGAACGATTTGGTAACCCAAATGCCGCAAAGTGTACAACCACCGGCCGGTCAAAATAACAATCAGTTAGTGCCGCAAGCGCCGTCCTCGACGCAATAACATTATGCAAGCCGGTTTAGAACCCCGCCGCCCCCCATACAGTTATGCCAAACGGCATGGCGTATTGGTCGGCAATGAAGTCAACGGCCGCATCATTGTGTTTCAGCGACCCAATGTAAAAATGACGGCGGTGAACGAGATTCGCCGCTTCCTCGGTGCACCGGTGGCATTTAAAACGCTGGAGCTGGAAGAGTTCGACGAACTGCTGACCAAAGTATACGACAGCAGCGCCGATGGCTCGCTGGCGATGATGGAAGACTTTGGCGACGACCTCGATCTGGCCAGTCTGGCCGAATCGATTCCCGAACCCCAGGATTTAATGGAAGCGGAAGACGACGCGCCTATCATCCGTTTATTAAACGCCTTGCTGACCCAAGCGGTTCGCGAAAACGCATCTGATATTCATATTGAAACTTTTGAACAACGCTTGTCGATTCGTTTGCGTGTCGACGGCGTGCTACGTGAAGTGTTGCAACCACCGAAAAATACCGGTGTATTGATTGTTTCCAGAATCAAGGTTATGGCGCAACTGGATATTGCCGAAAAGCGTCTGCCGCAGGACGGACGCATTTCATTACGCGTGGCCGGCCGACCGGTCGATGTACGTGTGTCCACCCTGCCGTCCGGTCATGGCGAACGCGTAGTGTTACGTTTGCTGGATAAACAGGCAGGCCGACTGGAACTCAGTCATCTGGGATTAACCAAGGATTTGCACGACAAGCTCAGCAGCACGATTAAAAAACCGCACGGCATTATTTTGGTCACTGGTCCGACCGGTTCCGGAAAAACCACCACCCTGTATGCGGCGCTAAGCGAGTTGAATAACAAAACGCGCAACATATTAACCGTGGAAGATCCGATCGAATATTTTATCGACGGCATCGGGCAAACGCAGGTGAATTCCAAAGTCGATATGACTTTCGCGCGCGGCTTGCGTGCCATTTTGCGCCAGGACCCTGACGTGGTGATGGTGGGTGAGATTCGCGATCTGGAAACGGCGCAAATTGCCGTTCAAGCAAGTTTAACCGGACACCTGGTGTTTTCTACTTTGCACACCAACACAGCAGTCGGCGCAATTACACGTATGCGCGATATGGGCGTGGAACCGTTTTTATTAGCCTCCAGCTTGCTCGGTGTGTTGGCGCAACGTCTGGTACGCGTACTGTGCGACGAATGCAAACAACCGCATACCGCAACCGCGATGGAATACGAACAACTCAGTCTGGCTCAATTCGGCGACAGTTTCAAAGAAGCGCCGACTATATATTCCGCCAAAGGGTGTCCCAACTGTAACGGCACCGGTTACACCGGACGTACCGGTATTTATGAATTCATAGTGCTGGACAATATGCTGCAGACCATGGTGCATGATATTGGCTCGGAAAATGAACTGGAAGAATACGCACGCAAACTTTCTCCCAGCATTCGCCAGGATGGCGTACGACTCGTGTTACAGGGAAAGACCACTTTAGAAGAAGTGATGCGAGTCACTAAAGACAACTGATCGTAACTGCCATGCCGGCTTTTGAATACACTGCCCTGGACGACGTCGGACGCCAAAAGAAAGGTGTCATCGAAGGCGATAGCGCCAAAGCGGCACGCCAGCAACTTCGCGCCAAGGGCCTGTCGCCGCTGGATTTGAATATTGTAGTTCAGAAAGGCAGTGGCGAAAGCAAGCGTCCGCTGTTTTCCTTTGGCAGTCGCATGAGTTCCAGCGACCTGGCATTGTTTACACGTCAACTGGCAACATTATTAAAATCCGGCACACCGCTGGAAGAAGCGTTGCGCACCACCGCCAAACAATCCGAAAAAGCCCGAGTGACCCGCACAATTTTAGGTGTGCGTTCAAAAGTCACCGAAGGCCACAGTCTGGAAAACGGCCTGTCCGATTTTCCTTCGTCTTTTCCCGAGTTGTACCGTGCCACGGTTTCGGCCGGCGAAAAATCCGGACACCTCGACCCGGTACTGGAACGGCTTGCGGATTACACTGAAAGCCGCCAGGAGATGCAGCAAAATATTTCGCTCGCACTGGTGTATCCCATTATATTGTTAATCATTTGTGTGGTTGTCGTTGTTGGCTTACTCACTTACGTGGTGCCGCAAGTCGTGGAAGTATTTGCCGATCTCGGCCAGGAGTTACCCTTGCCTACTCGGTTTATGCTGGCCACCAGCGCATTATTGCGCAGCACCTGGTGGTACTGGATCATCGCCATTGTCGGCGGCATTTTTGTGTTTAATAATTTAATGAAAAGCCAGGCGTTTAAAAGCAAGGTACATGCGCTGTTACTGCGCCTGCCCATTGTCGGCAAAGTGATTCGTGGTTTAAACACTTCACGTTTCGCGCGCACATTAAGTATCTTGACCGCTTCCGGAGTACCGGTGCTGGAAGCGTTAAGAATTGCCGCCCAGGTCATTCCGAATTTACCCATGCGGCAGGCGGTATTCGATGCCGCGGTAAACGTACGCGAAGGCGCCAGCATTCATAGTTCACTTGAAACGTCGCGTTACTTTCCACCCATGACGCTGCATTTAATCGCCAGCGGCGAAGCCAGCGGCAATCTGGAAGTCATGCTGGAACGCGCGGCGACACAACAGGAACGCGAATTAAAAACCGTAATCGCAACCACACTCGGCTTGTTTGAACCGTTGATGATTGTATTCATGGGCGGTCTGGTGCTGGCCATTGTGCTAGCCGTGATGTTGCCTATATTTAATTTAAACCAATTAGTCGGATAATTTTTAAAGCAGGAAAGAAACCATGCAAAAAAATGTACGTTACACACATAAGCACGCCGGTTTTACTTTAATCGAAGTGATTGTCGTGCTGGTGATTCTGGGAATTCTTGCATCGATAGTCGTGCCCAAAGTCGTCAGCCGCACCGATCAGGCACAAATCGTCAAAGCAAAACAGGATTTGCGCGCGATGGAAAGCGCATTACAAATGTACCGGGTCGATAACTTCGCCTACCCAAGCACCGACCAGGGGCTGGACGCACTCGCGACCAAACCAAGCACCGGTCCGGAAGCCAAAAACTGGCAGCCCGGTGGCTACATTAAAAAGGTGCCGAAAGATCCATGGGGTAATGACTACCAGTATTTAAGCCCGGGTGAAAAAGGCGACTTTGATATTTATTCCTTGGGTCCCGACCAGCGCCCGGGAACTGACGACATCGGTAACTGGGATCTGGAGTAAGCATTGATTTCGATCGCCCAACAACGTGGCTTCACTCTGGTCGAGATTGTGGTAGTGATGGTCATATTTGCCATTATCGTCACCATGGCAACGATCAGTATAGGCGATCCGCAAATGAAAAGGTTGCAGCAAAACAGCGAACGCGTCGCAACGTTGATTCAGCTTGCCAAAGAACAGGCAATTTTCAATTCGCAGGACTACGCTTTGTCTGTCTGGGAATCCGGTTATGCCTTTTACATCTTAAGAGAGAACGGCTGGACGCCGGTAAGCAATGACCGAATTTTCCGCCAACGCGATTTACCCGACGGTCTGGCATTCAATTTGTACCTGGATGACATCAAAGTCATCCTTACGCAGGAAGATAAAAAGAAGCCGCAGGTGTTCATTACCTCGGACGGTGAAATTTCTCCCTTTAGACTCGATATCACCGACCGGCGCGACTGGCGATTTGAAATCGAGTTCGACGAAATCGGCGAGTTTGCAATCAATTCGGTAAGCGTGTGATGAATGAGCGAAAAAAATTTTTCGGTTTCACACTGATCGAAGTGGTCGTTGCTTTGGCAGTGATTGCGATCGGGCTGGCGGCTGTCATTAAGGCTACCGGCGTGGTTACCAAAAACACCGCACAACTTAACGAACGCACCATCGCGATGTGGGTGGCGCAAAATGCCATGGCGCAATTTGAACTCGATCTGGAAGGCGATGCCGACAAAGAAAACAAAGGCAGCGAAGAAATGGCCGGCGTGGAATGGCACTGGAGCAAAACCATAGAAAACACGCAAGACCCGGATATTAAGCGAGTTGAAATTCAGGTGCGGCGCGGAACGAAATCCTCGGATCAGGTATACGCCACCCTGGTTTCACTGTTACCCACCTACTTCAATACGCAACGACGATGAACATCAGCAACAAACATCATCGCGGGTTTACCCTGATCGAGGTCGTGATTGCACTGGCGGTGTTTGCCGTCGTGGGCACGCTGGCGTTTACCGGTCTCAACTCTATTTTAAAACACCAGTCCGAATTACAGGAGCGCTCGGATCAGATTAAGGATTTACAATTAGCCCTAAAATATCTGGAGCGCGATATCAGCCAGATTATTGCGCGTCCGGTACGCGATCAATACGGCGACCGGCAACCCGGATTTTCAGCGGACGAAGATTCGATCATGAGTTTCACCTACAGCGGCTGGCGGAATCCGGCGGGATTGTCGCGCAGTCATTTGCAACGGGTCGCGTATGAAATCAGCAGCGATAAAGACAGCAACAAACAGGAACTCATTCGCCATAGCTGGAATCGTCTTGACGGTGCGATCATCGAAGATGCGCGCAGCATCCCGATTCTGCAAGATATTCAGGAGCTGGAATGGAAGTTTTTAAACCGCGGCAGCGTGTGGGAAAACCGTTGGCCGCCGATTAATGCCGATCCCGACTCTGCACCGATGCCGCGTGCGGTTTCAGTATCGTTCAATATCGAACCCTGGGGCAAAATTACCCGCATCATCGCACTGCCGAAATGAAGACTGAATCGAACCAACGCGGAATCGCATTATTAACGGCAGTGCTGGTACTGGCGCTGGCAGCCATTGCGGCGACTTCGATTGCCGCCAATCATCAGTTGTCGATTCGACGTACCGAAAACGCGCTATTCGGCAGTCAGGCCTGGTCGTATTTACAGGGCGGAGAATCCTGGGTGAAAGTGATTCTGGCGCGCGACCTGGACGACTCCGACACCGATCACGCCGGGGAAAGCTGGGCCACCACCCTGCCCCCCTTACCTTTGCCGGGCGGTCATATTTCGGGCGAGATCAGCGATGAACAGGGCAAGATCAACGTGAATAATCTGGTGGTCGGTAGTGAATTCGACCCGTTGACGCGTACCCGCATGCAACGCCTGTTTTCCCTGCTGGAGCAGGACGAAACCCTGGTGCAAGCAATCATCGACTGGATTGATCCGGACGTCGAAGCAATACCGCCCAACGGCGCCGAAGATGACTATTATACGGGGCTGGAACAACCTTATTTAGCGTCCAATCAAGCGATGAGACATATATCTGAACTGCGTCTGGTAAAGGGTTTT
>JANQOT010000263.1 GCA_028285655.1 Gammaproteobacteria bacterium | reverse complement strand
ACGGATATGGTCGGCAATCACTTTCAGCGAAGGATTTTCCAAGTCTTTCGTTTTAGCCAGTTCGGCAATACTCTTGATCAGACTTTGAAACAAGTCGGTATCGTAATTGCTGTTGACCCCCTGCAGAACCGCACACAAGCGCTCCAGTCCCATGCCGGTATCGACCGAAGGTTTGGGTAACGGTGTTAATTCGCCGGCTTTATCGCGTTCGAATTGCATAAACACCAGGTTCCAGATTTCGACATAACGATCACCGTCCTGGTCGGGGCTGCCGGGTGGCCCGCCGGAAATATGTTCACCGTGATC
Source organism: Gammaproteobacteria bacterium (assembly GCA_028285655.1). Taxonomy (GTDB): domain Bacteria; phylum Pseudomonadota; class Gammaproteobacteria; order UBA4575; family UBA4575; genus JANQOT01. Next base: position 2,086 of record JANQOT010000263.1, on the reverse strand, counting down.
GTAAAATATTTCGGTACAGGGACCGCAGGGACCGGTGTCCCCCATTGCCCAAAAATTATCTTTTGCCCCGATTTTGCGAAAACGGTTTTTATCCACACCGATTTCGTTTAGCCAAATCTTTTCGGCTTCCTGATCTTCTTCATAAACCGTGACCCACAATTTTTCCCGCGGTAACTGCACTACTTCAGTTAAAAATTCCCAGGCATACTGGATCGCCGCCTGTTTAAAATAATCACCGAAACTGAAATTACCCAGCATTTCAAAAAAAGTATGGTGACGCGCGGTATAGCCGACGTTTTCCAGATCATTATGTTTGCCGCCGGCGCGTACGCAGCGCTGACTGGAACAGGCACGTTGGTAGGGAAGTTTGTCTTTGCCCAGAAAGACGTCCTTGAACTGCACCATGCCCGCATTGGTGAATAGCAATGTCGGATCAGTAGCAGGCACCAGTGAACTGGAAGGAACCACGGCGTGGTCCTTCTGCTCAAAATAATTCAAAAATGCGCTGCGAATTTCCGCACTACCGTCCATGCTCAGAATTCCTGATATTCAACCTGCTAACTATGCGGTCATTTAAGTAATTGGCGGATTATATCACCTGAAAAGCCCTTGGATTGCATATACCGCATGCGTTTGGCACGTTCGTGTGCATCCGCAATTTCGCTGGATCGGTACTTTTTTGTGTAGGTACGGATCGCAACCTGTTCCCAGTCGATCGCCTGTTCTTCTATTCGACTGAGACCGTCCTCGATACCGCGCTGGCGTAATTCCTGATTGATGCGTAAAGGTCCATTCCCCTTTAGCACTCGGGATCGAACAAAATCTTCCAGAAAACGTTGGTCGCTTTGCAGGTTACTGGCAATCAACTGTTCCAGTGCATGTTCTACCTGCTCGCGTGGAAACCCTTTCTTGGTTAATTTTTCCTGCAGCTCGACGCGGGAGTGCTCGCGTCGAGCCAGCAAATTGATGGCGACCTGCGTTGCGTCTCGTTCAGGCCTAACGGACTTGCCTTCTTTAACCGACGAAGTCGCTTTTCCCTCAGGCTTCAGCGGTCTCGGCCTCTTCTTCCGACGAATCTGCTGCCGATCTATTGAGATTGGGCAATAACTTTTCGCGCAACAGGGCATCCAGTTCCGCGGCCACTTCCGGATTCTCACGCAAATAGGCTTTGGCGTTTTCCTTGCCCTGTCCGATACGGTCTTTACCGTAGCTGTACCATGCACCGGCTTTGTTCACCAGGCCATGCTCGACACCCAGATCGATTAACTCGCCCAAACGTGAAATGCCTTCTCCGTAAAGAATTTCAAATTCCGCTTTCTTGAATGGCGGCGCCATTTTATTTTTCACCACTTTAACGCGGGTTTCATTACCGAGGATCTCTTCGCCCTTCTTGATCGACCCGATGCGACGAATATCCAGCCGCACCGAAGAATAAAACTTCAATGCGTTGCCGCCGGTCGTTGTTTCGGGACTGCCAAACATCACGCCGATTTTCATGCGAATCTGGTTAATGAAAATTACCATGGTATTGGAGCGCTTGATGTTACCAGTTAATTTACGCAACGCCTGTGACATCAGACGCGCCTGTAAACCCATATGGGAATCGCCCATATCGCCCTCGATTTCCGCTCTAGGTGTCAACGCGGCGACTGAATCGATCACCACGACGTCGACCGCTCCGGAACGCACCAGCATGTCGGTAATTTCCAGCGCCTGCTCGCCGGTATCGGGTTGCGAGACCAGTAAATCGTCGACGTCCACTCCCAATTTCTCGGCATAGGTCGGGTCCAGTGCATGCTCGGCATCGACAAATGCGGCCGTACCTCCGGCACGCTGGCATTCCGCCACCACTTGCAAGGTCAAAGTCGTCTTACCCGAAGATTCCGGCCCATAAATTTCGATCACGCGCCCTTTGGGCAAACCGCCGATACCCAGCGCGACATCCAGCGCCAGCGAGCCCGTGGAAATCACTTCAATATCGGGTAACTCGGTGCCATCTCCCATGCGCATCACAGCACCCTTACCAAACTGCCGTTCAATTTGCCCTAAAGCGGCGACTAAGGCTTTCTTTTTGTCTTCTTCCACA
>JANQOT010000257.1 GCA_028285655.1 Gammaproteobacteria bacterium | reverse complement strand
ACTTATTCCATTGCCACGTTCCTTGCGCATATCCACCAGATGCATAATCGGCATGGCGGCTGATTGCGCACGCTTGGTGAGCACATGATGCTGGTATTTCTGCAAAGCCACATTATGCAGCGTCTCAAACGAGGGAGTTGCACTGCCCAGAATGACGGGGATCTTCAGATTTTGAGCGCGATAGATTGCTACATCGCGAGCATGGTACAAAAAACCTTCGTGCTGTTTGAATGAGGTATCGTGTTCTTCATCTACAATAATTAATTGTAAGTCCGGAATGGGCGTAAACACTGCCAAACGTGTGCCAAGAATAATTTTTATTTTGCCTTTGCCGATATCCAGCCAGGTTTTCTTGCGTTGGTTTTCTCCGACACTGGAGTGCAATACCCCTATACTGTGGCCGAAACGAGCTTGCAGCCGCTGTAGCATTTGCGGCGCCAATCCGATTTCCGGTACTAAAATCAAAATTTGGCCATTCTGTTTTTCCAGCACTTCTTCAATAACTTTAAAGTAAATTTCAGTTTTACCGCTTCCTGTTACCCCTTCGATCAAGTGCACTGCAAACGAAGCCAAAGTGCTGCACAGTTGCGAACTTATTAGAAGCTGGTCTTGCGAGAGTTGCTTCTCGTCATGCATGCATGCCGCGGTCAGTTCTCGGTCCGCGGATACCAATGTACGACTTACCAGGCCGTGCTTTTCCAAGGCAAGTAAGGAAGACCGACTGTTGGGAAACTGCTGATTCAATTCGGCTGCGTAAGCGCCGTCCGCTTGTTTCTGTAACCATTGATAGATTTCGCTTTGCCTGGGCGCTCGCCGAATTTTCTCCAAATCGCCTTCAATCGCGATCCAGCGATGTTCTGCCTGTTTTTCACGCGAAGATTTAATTGGTTTGCCCTTGCGCAGCATTGGTGGTAACGCGCAAAACAGAGCGGTGCCCACCGGAAACTGATAATAGTGGGCTGCCCATTTAATGAGCTTCAAAGATGACCGGTCAAGCAGCGGTGCGGAGTCTAGGATGGTCTGTAAATCCTTTAATTGATCCTGCGCGACCTCACTCGAATGGCTTAAGTGCAATACGACACCGATGACGTTGCGGCGGCCAAACGACACCTGGACTCGCATACCGACCTGAACGTGGCGTAAAGCGGCGGGTATACGGTAGTCGAAAGTCGTCCGCAGTGGAGTATCGATACCTACCTGGGCAAAGGAATAGCTGCTCATGTTAAGCGTCGTATCTACCGTTGGAACTATCCACAGAACCTGTGGATAAATGTGTGGAAAAAGTGTCGCATAAATTCCTGCAGGGGCTTATATAGTGCCAAATTTCTTAAATCGAGCAAATTTTAACCAATATTACTTGCTTATAAATCATACACTTACCTAATTAAACTGGTTATTAGAGCACCAATACTGAATTTCATATAACTTTAAAACAAATTGTGAATAAAGCGCTTTAAGTGATGCTCGTAGGCAGATCTGAATCTTGTTTTGTCAACCAAATTACCGGCTTATGCGTTATAAATAGTAATGTAGATTAAGGTTTAGCATGCATGTTTATAGAGAAGTGTAATGAGGGAATTGTACTGAAGGTTACACAAGAACAGCATAGGGCACTAGCAGAGTTCTATCGGGCTGTAGAAAAACGCGCATTTCGCATGGCCGAGTACGAAACGCGCAGTGCCAGCGACGCCATTGACCTGGTACAGGATGCCATGGAGGCGTTGATGCAAAAGTATGTGCGCAAGCCACCGGAACAATGGCGGCCGCTGTTTTACCGTATTCTGCAAAACAAAATTAAAGACTGGCAGCGAAAAAGCTTTATTCGGCAGCGGCTACATTTCACCACCAGCAAAGATGAATCAGAGGTTCAGGTCGTGGAAACGCAAGTGGAATCTTCCGTGGCCGGGCCGGAACAGCAGTACGCTCACGACATGTCCATGCAACAATTACAGTCGGTGCTTGCAGGTTTATCCTTTCGTCAGCGACAAACATTTCTGCTACGCATTTGGGAGGGATTTGATGTCGCCGAAACGGCGCGTATTATGGGGTGTTCGAGCGGAAGTGTAAAAACACATTTATCCCGTGCGATGGGAATTCTACGGGAACAGTTACAAGAGCATTTATGAAAGACGTACAGAACAAGCAGTTTGAACGAAAATTAAAGGCAACTCTTGACGAGTCGCTTGATGCCATCGACCCCGATGTACAGTATCAATTGCAAATTGCACGTGCCAAAGTGCTGGAGAATGAAGCAGGTGTGGTTCCCTGGTATAAACGTGGTTATACATGGGCAACGTTTACCGGGATGGCTTCGGTTTGTGTGCTGGGTTTTTCTTTACTGACGTCTGTTACCACAATCGATCCGGCAGGAACTGGCCTAACCTCCAATGTCGACATAAACATGTTTGATGAAGAAGCCAGCATCGAGTTATACGAAGAATACGATTTTTATGTATGGTTATCTCAACAGGAATCAAATACCTGAAGCTCGGGACTCGCTATCTTAATTCGGTAAGCCGCTGGCTTAAACTTGCTGGCATAAGTCTGTTATTGTTGAGTCTGGGTGAAGTTTACGCCGAACAGTCCCTGCAATGGCATGACCTTTCTTCAAAACAACAGCAAATTCTGGCGCCGATGCAGTCAGACTGGAACCAGTTGTCCGTACAACGTCGTCAACGCCTGTATCGATTAAGCGATAATTGGGACTCGCTGCCTGCTGCTAAACGACAAAAGATTCAAGGTCGATTGCAAAAATGGTCACGAATGACGCCGGCAGAAAAAAAACACATTCAGGAGCGACGAAAAAAATTCCAGTCTTTACCGCCCGAACAACGGGAAAAAATAAAAAAACGTTATCGCTGGTACAAGCAACAGCCGCCGGAAAAACAGGCGGAATTACGCGAACGCTGGAAAAAATCGGGAAAAACCCCATCATTTCCACTGGAACCGCATGAGGAACGCTGAACACAGGTCTGTATCATAAAAATGTAATGTTTTCTGGTACTTGCCAGAAGTGATCAGGACCATTAGAGTAGCATGCGACTCGCTAGTAAGGAGTAAGTCCCGTGCAATCACTCTGGCAGCAAGTTCTAAGGACGGACGTTTCAGGCATGCCTTTGGAATGGATAAATTACCAGGACGCTGTGAAGCTCTATTATGCTCAACAGGTTGCCTATACTTGTGGCGAGCCGCTGTATATCATTCATGGCGGCATTAATGCGAAATCGGGATTGCGCAGTACTGTTGAAGTAAACTCTATCGTTGCCACGCACGGCAGTAACAAATCGTTGCATGACTGTTATGTTCCGCCGTTAAACAACCATACCTTGTTCAAACGCGACGCCTTTTTATGCATGTATTGCGGTGATCGTTTTGATCGACGCGACTTGTCGCGGGATCATGTTACTCCGCTTAGTCAGGGCGGCGAAGATACATGGAAAAACGTGGTAACCGCCTGCAAGCGTTGCAATAATCATAAAGCGAATTTCACGCCCGAACAGGCGGGCATGCAGTTACTCGCAGTGCCGTTCGTACCGACCCATGCGGAATATATATATCTGCAAGGCCGCAAAGTGCTGGCCGATCAGATGAAATTTCTGATTGCGCATTTTCCCCGTACAAGCCCTCTACATAAAAGGCTGCAAAACTTCTCGTAATCCGGCCGTACTCGAATCTGGCTGGTTTGTCATATACACTGGAGGATTGCGCTTCAAGCGCCAAAATTTACTGGTTTTGCCATTTTCTGCAGAGCATCGCAACAATAAAAATCTAGACAAAAAATGGATTACATCGGCAAAAATGATTTCGACCACAGCAGTCCCGAACGAATCGGGTTGCTGATTACGAATTTAGGTACACCCAGCGCTCCGACAGCAGCAGCGCTGCGCAAGTATTTCGCTGAATTTTTGTGGGACCCGCGGGTCGTCGAGTATCCGCGTGTACTCTGGTGGTTAATATTGCATCTGGTGATTTTGCGAGTTCGCCCGCGCCGCAAAGCCGAATCTTACGCAAAAATATGGACCGAACAGGGATCGCCCCTGATGGTGCATACACAGGCGCAACTCGAGAAATTAAAAGACGCGTTTCACTCGCAGTATCATCTGAAAAATATTGAGATTGACTTTGCCATGCGTTACGGCGAACCCTCGATCGAATCCGTTATTCAAAACATGCATCAAAAAAATGTGACACGGTTACTGGTGCTGCCTTTGTATCCGCAATATTCCGGTTCAACTGCGGGCTCTACGTTCGATGCGGTTGCGGCCGCGTTATCGAAGCTTCGCTGGATACCCGAGTTGCGGTTTGTCAATCAATATGCCGATGATGTCGCGTATATCGAAGCGTGTGCAAAAAGAATCAAGCAATACTGGAAGCAGAACGCACGTGGTAACAAGCTTTTGTTTTCTTTTCATGGACTACCCAAGAGATTTTTAATGGCAGGCGATCCCTATCACTGTCAGTGCCACAAAACGGCGCGGCTTATCGCGCGCCGGTTGCAGCTGGACGAGCACGAATGGATGCTTACTTTTCAGTCGCGTTTTGGTAAAGAAGAATGGTTGCAACCCTATACCGACAAAACGCTGGAGACATTGGCGCTGCAAGGTACAGAGTCGGTAGATGTGTTTTGTCCGGGATTTTCCGCTGATTGTATTGAAACGCTGGAAGAAATAGATATGGAGAACAGAAATATTTTTCTGCAGGCAGGCGGAAAACAGTTTCAGTATATTCCCGCGCTGAATGACAGCGCAGAACATATTAATGCGCTAAGTAAAATTGCACAAAGCTACATGCAGGGGTGGGAGCAGACTGAGGTCGAATTTAATGTTGATGATTACCTGAAAAGCAAGCAAGCGACTCAAAAGCGAGCACAGCAACTAGGTGCCGCCAAATAATCAACATACTAATTAGTAACCAGGCGTTGCCAGCGTTCGCGGCGTAAATTTCCGAAGCCTAATTCATCAAAAAGCTGTTGCAGATCGGAGTGATCGCATTGATTGCGCTGCAGTTCGTAGCTTCCCGTCGACATTTCGGCATTGCATTCGATAGCGGTAAGTTTTTTGCACAGTAAAATATCATCCTGATGCGTTTCAACCAGATCTTTGATTCGTTTGGCGCCACGAATTTTCATATCGGCGATGGCGGGAATATTGTCCAGTAACTGTTCAATGGTCTCGAACTTATTTAACAGCCGGGCCGCAGTCGTCATTCCAATTCCGGGGACTCCCGGTATGTTGTCCACCTTGTCTCCTGCAATGGCAAGCTGGTCCGCGATTTGATCGGGTCGAACACCAAAGTGTTCTTTAATTTTTTTCGGATTAAAGCGTTTGTTTTTGGCGAAATCCCACAGTGTATCGTTCTCTTCGATTAACTGGGCAAGGTCTTTGTCCGAACTTAAAATGGTTACCTTGTATCCGTTGGCCCGCGCAAGTGTGGCTGCGGTTCCTAGCAGGTCATCGGCTTCGTAGCGATCACTGCTTAGCAAAGGGAAACCCAGCGCTTCGATAAAACGCCGGCACAAACCGAATTGTTGTTTTAATTCTTCCGGAGCAGGTTCCCGATTTGCCTTGTATTCCGGATAGATCTCGTTACGAAAAGAACTCGTCAGGCTTTGGTCAAATGCAAACGATAAATGCTTTGGTTTGGTTTGTTCCAGAAAGCCGGCAACGAAATCGGTAAAACCATAGACTGCATTGACCGGGTCGCCGTTGTCATTGCGCAAGGTATCGGGCAAAGTAAACCACGCTCGAAAGACATAAATACTGGAATCAACCAGGTATGCAGTAGGGGTCGGCATTAGCTTATGCTAGTTGTTTTGCTGAACTGAATATTAGTATTATTTTTTAAGTTGTCACGCTATTCTACAATTTTTACCGGCTTGCCGGGAGTGGGTTCGCCGTCCGGATATAGACCATTCAATAACCGTAACTGTTCTTCCGCATGTGAAGTTAACGGAGAATCTTTGGCCAGGCTGGCAAACGTATCGCCTTTCTTCGCTGTGATTAATTTGAGTCTTCGAGGCTCGGCCAAAGCGTGTTCGCTCTGTTTCAACGCGCGAAAGCTGTTGATAGTTGCCAAAAAGTCTTTGTCGTATTTACGTAATAAGGTCGCGTCTTTTGCCGCCGCCAGAAACTGATAGACCTGTTTCCCTTTAAAGACGACTGCAACACGGGTGTCCTGGGTGCCAAACGGTGTTTTACCTTTCGTAATGGCGGTATAACCCGAAAAAGAAGCGGTTTTCACTTTTTTGCCGTCACGCAAATCCTCACCGAAATTTTCTTTCATAAACTCCTCAGGCGTTTGGCGTTTATTCAGATCGCGCACATTAATTTGCATAGCAGCGTCTTGTGTTTTGGTGCTGGCAATTAATCGATCAGGCAGATTTTCAATTTTCCAGTTTTTAGGAAAGGTTAACGTGATGCCCAAATCCTTGTGATAAAACTTGTTACCGCGCAATACGCCGTCTTTTTCACCGGAACCTAGTACCATACCGTCGGTGAGTTCCAGGAAACGACCATCGGATGGCACCGATTTATCGCTGCGATATTTGTCGGCTGCTCGAATCACTTCTTGCAAACGCTTGTCGTTGGCGGGGTGGGTCGAAAACAAACCGTGGTAAGCCCGTGGCTCGCGTCCTTCTTCTTTAGCCAGTTGTTTGTCGAATTCTTCTTGCGACTTGAGTATGCCGACCACTTTTATCATTTCTTGAGGATCGTATCCGGCCTTGGCAAGGTATTGGGCGCCCAGGCGGTCTGCTTCCAGTTCGTGTTCTCGGCCGTAACCCCGCAGCAAAGCAGTCCCCGCAATATTGGTGGCGTCTGCGGCACCGCGAACACCGGTGGCAACGCCGACGACGGCCGCCAATACGCCGGCAACGGTAGAAGCACTTTGCTGCCGCACTCCATGGCGAGCTGTGACGTGGCCGATTTCATGCCCGAGGACGCCTGCCAGTTCTGCCTCGGAATTCATATACGCCATAATGCCTCGAGTGACATATACGTAGCCGCCGGGTAATGCAAAAGCGTTTACCTGAGGACTGTCGAGTACAGTGGAATGAAATATGAGGTGACTTCGGTGACTTTTTGCGGCGAGTGTCTCAACCAGTTCGGCAACATAGTTTTGTAAAGCGGGATCTTCATATACTCTGTATTGCTTGAGAATTTGCTGATGCGCCTGCCGCCCGACTTCAATTTCTTTTTCTTCCGACATCAATACAAAATCCTGTTTGCCGGTAACAGGATTGGAAGCGCAGCCGGCAAAAAAACAGCTGACGATCAATAGTAGCAATACGTAAATTCGTGCCATGCCTTACCCGGGTTGTTCTATTTAATGACTTGTTTGCTAGTTTATCAGCTCATTCAGCCAGTTCGAAACCGCAAATATTACCTGTTAATTGGACGCAGCAGACGATCGCCAGTTCCGGACTGACGACGATATAAAGAGATGAAAAATGTGTAGCGAGTAAGTGGTTTACTTGCCGCCGTAGCGACGACGGAATTTATCCACTTGCCCGGCAGTGTCTACAATTTTCTGCTTGCCCGTATAAAAAGGATGGCAATTGGCGCACACGTCGATATGCATGCTGTCGCCACTATAAGTAGAGCGTGTCTCAAAGCTGTTACCGCAGCTGCAGGTGACCGTAACGGTCTTGTACTCAGGGTGAATCTCGGGTTTCATGGACTTAAATTTAATTACCTTGTTACTTCTCGCCATCGATTATGGCGAGCAAAAGAGCGCGAATCATAATCCAAAGCCCGCCACGCTGGCAAGTTTTGTCTTAATGTATATACATTAAATTCCTAAGTAATTGCTTTAGTTCTGGCGCTAAGTAGTTGTACGCTTTGAGGTTCGATACTTATCCACAAATTCTGTGGATAAAACTGTGGACGACAAATTCAAACTGGGCTATTTCTCGAAAAATACCCGCATCTTGTTAGATCGTACAAAATTTGTGCAGTATTTTAACTTATTGATTTAAATGAATAATTTTTGTTTTAGTGATAATTGGAGGATTCGAGCACGTGCTTGAGCGGGTTTTCGGGCAATAAAATTTATACTGTGTATAAAGTAGCTCTTCCGGCATGATTTTTAGCCGATTTTAGGCGGTTTCATCGCCGCGCAGACAGCGTAAAAGCGGTTTCGACCCTGGTTCTCCCGGGGTTAATTCAATAAAAATCGGCTGGCAGCATACCTGGCAGTCTTCGTAGTATTGTTGCTTCTCATCGGACGACTCCAGCAGCAGTTCGATAGGTTCCCCGCAGTACGGGCAGCTGACCGTTTCGCTATCTAAATACACTGGGTGCCCGGCAGAAAGCGTTGCAATAGCTCGTCCAAAAAGCGGTAACCTCGCTCGGTGGCACGAATTTGCTGTTGCTGTCGCTGTAATAATTTTTCCTCTAACGCCGGTGCCAGGGCGTTTAGCAGGATCTGCTCGGACAGTCCGGTGGACGCCGCAAATGCTGCCGGCGAAAAGCCGTCGACCAGGCGTAAATTATTCAGCAGAAACTCAAAAACCAGTTCGTCCTCGCTCAGTGTTCTGGATCGTAGCACGTGCTTTTTACAGGGTACGGCTTGCATATAGCTGTCCGGTTGGCGCGTGCGTTGATTTCGCGTAACAGTTGAAGCAGATGAAATTTTGCTATGGGCGCCGGCGCCAATACCCAGATAATCGCCGAATCGCCAGTAGTTTAAATTATGCCGGCACTGTTGATTCGGCAGCGCAAATGCCGAAACTTCATAACGATCGTAACCGGCCTGAGCGAATTGACGAATACCATGGTTCTGAATGTCCCAGCTGTGATCCTGGTCGGGCATATCCTCGGGTGGATAGCGATAAAATCTGGTATTGGGCTCCAGTGTCAACTGGTAATAGGAAATATGACTGACCTGCTGTGTGCAGGCTTGTTGTATATCCGCCTTGGCTGCCTCAACGGTTTGCCCCGGCAATCCAAACATCAAATCAATATTTATGTTGGTAAAGCCAATCGATTGGGCGGTTTCTATCGCGACGATGGCTTCTTTGGCGGAATGAATACGTTCAAGTTTTTGCAACAGGCTTGCGTCGAAGCTTTGTACGCCGATGGAAAGACGATTGATTCCGCTGGCAAGAAATTCTGCAAATTTCTGTGCTTCAAAAGTACCGGGATTGGTTTCCAGCGTAATTTCGCAGTCTGTAGTTAACTCCATTAATTGCCTGCATGCAGTAAGAATCCGATCGAGAGAGGTAGCAGAAAATAAACTGGGTGTGCCGCCGCCAATAAAAATTGATTTCACTTTTCGCTGCTTAAATTGCGCCTGCGATTGTTGTAAATCCAGTATCAGGCTATCGATATATTGTTGTTCCGGTAATGCTTCGATTTCGACCGCATGCGAATTGAAATCGCAATACGGGCATTTATGTAAGCACCAGGGAAGGTGTATGTACAGGCTGAAATCATGTTGTGCGGCTTGCAGGGACAATTTTCCGCAACGCTATAGGTGTGCCAGAAATTTTTTGATATCGGTACTTAATTTGCGTAATGCTTGTCCGCGATGACTGATGCGGTTTTTTTGATCCGGGCTTAGCTCGGCGGAAGTACAGGCATGGTCGGGGACATAAAATAAAGGATCGTAGCCGAAGCCATTGTCACCGCTCGCGGATTCCACTATTCGCCCGTCCCAGGTGCCGGTGCATATCAAGGGCATTGCGTCATCAGCATGTCGTAGCAATACAAGCACACATTGAAAACGCGCGGTTCTTTGTTCCGCAGGAGCTCCGCGTAATGCATCGAGCAACTTGTCGTTATTGGCGCGGTCGTCACAGGGCTGTCCGGCATAGCGGGCAGAGTAAATTCCGGGCGCACCGTTTAAATAATCGACCTCAATCCCGGAATCATCCGCCATCGCGGGTAAGCCGGTGACCTGCGCTGCATGGCGAGCCTTGATAAGTGCGTTTTCTACGAAACTAAGGCCGGTTTCTTCCACGTCTTCTACCGCGTACTCGCTTTGCGGCACAAGTGTATAAGGTTGATTTGCCAGCACGGCCTGGATTTCACGTAATTTTCCCCGGTTACCGCTGGCGAGCACTATAGTAGTGTCGGTGCTCATGCCAGACATTCTTTCTGGCGCTGAATAATTTGTCCAATCCCTGATTTGGCCAGCTCAAGCATTTGATTGAGCTCTTCGTTATTAAAGGTTTGCGCCTCTGCGGTCCCTTGCAGCTCGATAAACTGCAGCTCTTCATTCATGACGATATTCATGTCGGTGTCGGCGCTCGAGTCTTCGGCGTAATCCAGGTCGAGTACCGGTGTCTGTTCAAATACTCCGACCGAAACGGATGCGACAAATTGAAGGATCGGATTTCCGGAGATTGCCTCGGTGGTGACTAAGCTGTGTATTGCGTCATGCAGGGCGACAAAGCCGCCGCTGATCGAAGCCGTGCGGGTGCCGCCGTCGGCTTGCAACACATCGCAATCTACCGTGATCGTATTTTCGCCCAGCAAGCGCAGATCCACTGCGGCACGGAGCGAGCGGCCGATCAGACGCTGAATTTCCAGAGTGCGCCCGCCTTGTTTGCCGCGACTGGCCTCGCGCGGCATTCGCGACCCGGTAGAACGCGGCAACATGCCGTACTCGGCGGTTACCCAGCCTTTGCCCTGATCACGCAGGAACGGAGGCACCTGGGGAGCAATCGAGGCCGTGCACAAAACTTTGGTATCGCCAAATTCTACCAGTACTGATCCTTCCGCATGCTTGGTATAGTTGCGCGTGAATCGTACGTCGCGAAGTTGATCGGGACTACGGCCGCTGGGTCGCATATTAATCTCCACAATATTAAAGGCGCAGCATTATACGAGATTTAACGCATGGCCGGGCAGAAAAAAGTCTGCCGAGTGGTGTGATATTGCAATCCATAGAATAACGAGGAATCAATATGCTTAAAAGCATGACGGCTTTTGCCAGGGTGGAAGAGAACCACAACATCGGTAACTTTGTATGGGAACTAAGATCGATCAACCATCGTTATCTAGAGGTAAACTTTCGATTACCGGAAGAACTGCGAGCAGTCGAATTTGACTTGCGTAAAATCATCCAGTCCAGAATCAGTCGCGGTAAAGTGGACTGCACACTTAGACTTCGGCCAACGATAGATTCGGAAGTTAATCTCATAGTTAACCAAAAACTATTAGCCAGTTTGCTTGAGCAGGCGCGCACCTTGCAGCAGCAAGTCCCGGAAGCTGCTGCGCTTAATCCGGTCGAGTTACTCAGTTGGCCGGGAGTTACCGAGCAAAGCCAGATTGACCAGGCTGAACTGAACAGGCTGGCCAAGGAATTATTTGAAAAATCGCTGACTGTATTGGTTGAAAATCGTCAGCTCGAAGGTGAACGTATGCAGGAACTGATTATGCAGCGTGGCAAGCAGCTCGAAGAGCTGGTGACAACCGTACGCCAACGTCGTCCTGAAGTTCTGGCGGCGATCAGAACCAAAGTAATGTCGCGCATAGAAGACCTGCAAATCGAGGTCGACCAGAATCGTCTGGAGCAGGAGCTGGTATTTATTACCCAAAAACTGGATGTGGAGGAAGAGCTGGATCGATTGAATAGTCATTTACAGGAGCTGGATACAATAGTCCGGAGTAAACAAGCCGTAGGCCGTCGTCTGGATTTTTTAATGCAAGAGCTAAACCGCGAAGCCAACACACTAAGTTCAAAGTCGGCCGATATAACGACTACGCAAGCTGCGGTCGACATGAAAGTTTTTATCGAGCAGATGCGTGAGCAGGTCCAAAACATAGAATAGTGCATGTCCACACGCATGCTGCGAGAAACAATAAACGATGTTAAATATCTTCTCAAATTGCTCAATCACTATTTGTAAACTGCACTTTGTTGAAGATATTTGCTTTGTTCTTGCTCCTTTCGCTAAGCAAGCGAACATTTCAAGGAGAAAAATAGGATGGAATTAAAAGTATTTTGCACCGGTGGAACTTTCGACAAAGTTTACTTTGATGCACTTAGCGATTATCAAATTGGTGATCCGCAAGTAAGCTGGATTCTGGAACAGGCAAACGTTAGTTTCGAGTACGGTATCGAAAGTATTCTTAAAAAAGACAGTCTGGAAATTACCGACCAGGATCGGGCCGCCATTGTAACGAAAGTGCAGCAAGAACCATGCGCGCGCATCGTAATCACGCATGGCACCGATACCATGGCGGACACTGCACTGGCCCTGCAAAAAATCCCGAACAAAACTATCGTGCTGGTGGGTGCTATGCAACCGGCGCGTTTTCGAGACAGCGATGCCTTATTTAATATCGGTTTCGCGGTCGCTGCGGCGACATTGTCGGCACCCGGAGTGTATGTGGCCATGAACGGCAAGTTGTTTGCTGCAGACCAGGTACAGAAGAATCGGGCGGCCGGAAAATTTGAGTCCAAAGAGTAGGTTTTTAGCCCTTGATTTCGCCGATTCCAACCCCATATTAACTCCGTGTTTACGAGGCTTGAAAACCTGTTATCAAGCCCAATATCTAACAGTATGCAATTAGTATGGAGGTTATGATGTTAGCAACAATGAATACTCGTCCCTTGAGCGTATGGCACGGATTGCATGACGATATGCAACACTGGTTATCGACAGCAGACTGGTACACGGATGGCGTCAGAGCCTGGAAGCCGTCGGTGGATGTCGTCGAAGAGACGGAAAGCTATATTTTTCGCGCCGATTTGCCGGGTGTCGAACTGAGTCAAATCGATGTATTGTTTGACGATGGCGTATTGACTATTAAGGGTGAGCGACACAGTGAAGACGTTCGGGCTAAAGACGCAGATAAAGAACAATCTGCTTATCATCGTGTAGAACGTTCATTCGGTTCGTTTAAACGCAGTTTTCGATTGCCTGATGCGATAGACGCAGACAAAATTTCTGCAAAAAGCGACAATGGTGTGCTGGAAGTTCGCGTGCCGAAACAAGAGAAGACGCAACGCAAAATCGAAATTCAAAGCTAGCAATTACGGGTTGCTGTTCGAATAAAATTCGATGGCTTGCAATACAAAAACGATTCTCTTAAGCGCCGCGTAAACACGCGGCGTTTTTGTTTAAACTGATAAAGATATGCAATACAAAGATTATTACAAAGTTCTGGGTGTGGAGCGCAGTGCAAGCGAGGCCGATATAAAAAAGGCCTATCGCCGGCTTGCGCGTAAATATCATCCCGATGTCAGTAAAGAATCGAATGCGGAACAACGTTTTAAAGAAATAGGCGAAGCCTATGAAGTGCTAAAAGATGCTGAAAAACGCAGCGCCTATGATCAGCTTGGCGCCAATTGGCAGGCGGGTCAGGAATTTCGGCCGCCGCCCGGATGGGAACAGGCCGGATTTGGCGGATTCGGTGGTGCCGGCGGCGCAGGTTTTCAAGGCGCCAGCGGATTCAGCGATTTTTTTGATTCTCTATTCGGAGGCGGGTTCGCGCAATCGGCCGGAGCCGGACACGCGTTTCGCCAGGCCGGACAAGATCAGACCGCGCATATCGATGTCTCGGTAAGCGACGCATTTCACGGCGCCAATAAAACAATACATTTAACACACGGCAAATCGTTACAAGTCAAAATTCCTCAAGGGATAACCACCGGAAAGAAAATTCGCCTTAGCGGACAGGGCGGACCGGGTATTAATGGCGGCCCCAACGGCGATTTGTATCTTGAAGTCAATGTCGTAAACGACGGGAACTTTGAGTTGCAAGGCAAGGACGTGTATGTCAATTTGAATATCACACCCTGGGAAGCAGCCCTGGGCGACAAAGTGCATGTAAGAACTTTAAACGGTCCGATTGAAATTAAAATTCCGGCAGGCTCGCAAAGCGGTCGTAAAATGCGTCTTGCGGGTAAAGGTTTTCCCGGCAGTCCGGCGGGGGATTTATTTGTGCGCTTGCATATTGTTACGCCGCCGGCGAACAATGATGAACAGAAACAGTTTTATGAAGACATGAAGAATAAATTTTCGTTTAATCCGCGTTCATAGCCATGCGGAACTGAATTCCGCTTCGATGGTTCTAAATAAGAAAACAAGAAAGCTTTAAAAGACATGAAAATAATACATACATTAATTTTTTCCGTGGTGCTGGTATGTGCAGGTTTGGTGGGCGCAGTAAAAACCGGTTTCGCCGGGTTGCCAACTGCCGTGGACGGAGAAGCGTTGCCGACACTTGCGCCGATGCTGGGGCGCGTAACACCGGCGGTGGTGA
>JANQOT010000251.1 GCA_028285655.1 Gammaproteobacteria bacterium | reverse complement strand
TTCTTCGATATTGCTCATTGTGTAATTCCCTCAAAGTAAGTTGTATGGCAGCAGAAGGGCCGTAATTGTAGTGAAAAGTGCATGCGCAATCTACTACTTGGGCCATTCTGACTTAAGCTTTTATTTTAGGCAAATTTATTCGAATTCGAATTATGATTAATTCTGATTAATCAGATACCTATAAGAAATATATAAAGTCAATTATGATATAGCGGCACGCTATTCCATATGCAATCCGCCGTTGACATGCATTGTATGCCCGGTGATATACGACGCATCGCCGGACGCGAGGAATCTCACCACTTGCGCAATTTCGTTGGCATCGCCCAGCCGTCCCATCGGAATATTGGCGGTTATCTGTTCCCGCTGAGCTTCGCTTAGTTCATCGGTCATATCGGTGCTGATAAATCCGGGTGCGACGCAATTGACGGTAACACCGCGGTTGGCGACCTCTCGCGCCAAAGATTTGGTAAATCCCAAAATACCCGCCTTGGTGGCGGCATAATTTGCCTGCCCAGGATTACCAGTGACACCCACGGTTGAAGAAATATTGATTATGCGACCAAACCGCGCTTTCAGCATCGCTCGCATGCACATTTTACTCAGCAGAAAAATTGAACGCAGATTGGTCTCGTATACCTCTTCCCACTCTTCCAGTTTCATGCGCATTAACAAGTTATCCCGTGTTATACCCGCATTGTTCACCAGAATCTCGATATTGCCGAAATCCTTGTTAATCTGGTCGATACATTGTTTAACCGATGCCTCGTCACGTACATTTAATTCTATACCGGTGCCCTCAATATTCTCCTGCTGCAGATATTCGGATATTTTCTCCGCACCTTGCGCAGAAGTAGCCGTCCCGATAACACAAGCGTTATGTTTGCCTAGTTCGATCGCAATCGATTTGCCGATACCCCGACTGGCTCCAGTCACTAAAGTAACTCTTTTTTCTAACACGCTATTCCTCGATGGTTTTAACCGCTGTTTCCAGCGCGTCATTATCGCACACGCACACTGACTTCACCGCTTTATCGATACGTTTGTGCAACCC
Organism: Gammaproteobacteria bacterium; assembly: GCA_028285655.1. Lineage (GTDB taxonomy): Bacteria > Pseudomonadota > Gammaproteobacteria > UBA4575 > UBA4575 > JANQOT01. The sequence continues at coordinate 1,096 of JANQOT010000251.1, read as the reverse complement.
CGTTAATACTTTTCCGGGACCAATTTCCAGCAACAGCCCGATTCCCTGATCGCGCAAATTGTGAACGGTTTGCACCCAGCGCACCGGACTGTGCAACTGTGCCTGTAAAGCATCTTTAATCTGAGCGGGTTCTTCGGCCATCGCCATTGTGGCATTCTGTATCACACCGGGTTGCGGTAATTGCATATCGACTTGTGCAATTACTTGCGCAAATAACTCCGCCGCCGGTTGCATAAGACTGGAGTGAGCAGGCACGCTTACCGGCAGTTTTAACGCACGCTTGGCACCGTTTTGTTTTGCTTCTTCAATCAATTGGTCAACACCGGCGACATGACCCGCCACCACTACCTGGCCTGGTGCATTATAGTTAACTGCTTCAACCACTTTATCTTCCGTGCTGATCGCACGACAAAGTTCGTCCAGCTGCTCGTCTTGCAGACCCAGTACTGCAGCCATTGCTCCGGTTCCGGCAGGCACTGCATTTTGCATCAGTTCACCTCGTTTGCGTGCGATAGCCACCGCATCTGCAAACGGAATGGCTCCACCGCAGGTCAATGCGGAAATTTCACCGAAACTATGTCCGGCCATTAAATTTGGCATTGCATCGGTTGCGGACTTCCAGATTTGCCAGATCGCATAACTGGCGCTTAACATCGCGGGCTGAGTATTGCTGGTTTGATTAAGCTGCTCTTCCGGCCCCGCACTCACAAGCTTCCATAAATCCAGGCTGATCGCGTCTGAAGCTTCTTCAAAAGTTTGTTTTACGACCGGGTAACTTTCGGCAAGCGCGGCAACCATGCCAACCGATTGCGACCCCTGTCCGGGAAATACAAAAGCAAATTCCATATTTAATTCTCGATTCTAAGTTTATTTTACGCCTGCTTTTTACCAGCCCATATACAAATATTGACCATTTTCGCTAATAACGGGCAGAAAACGCTTGTTTTACCCGAATAGATAACGATAATGACGCGGTCATAATCAAACATTTGAGGAGATGCATGGCAAAAGAAGATCACATTGAAATGGAAGGTACGGTTGTTGAGACTTTACCGAATACTATGTTTCGAGTCGAGCTCGAAAATGGCCACGTAGT